>JAYPUL010000025.1:0-7204 GCA_038134005.1 Paracoccaceae bacterium
AACCAAAGTGTTTAACCGTTTTTATTCTGAACGACCCGCAAATGATTTCGGAAATAATTCGGGCCTTGGTCTTGCGATATCAAAACAAAATGTCGAAGCGCATGACGGCGTAATCTGGGCCGAAAATATTCGTCCAACGGCAGCTGATATTGGGACGGCACCATTGGGTGCGCGCTTTGTTGTGGGCTTGCCTTTGTGACAAACACGGTGAAAGGCAATATTCATGCAAGCTGCGTCGATATCGAAGGGAGAGGTGTGTTGATATTGGGGCCATCGGGGTCGGGTAAATCTTCCTTGGCGATTTCACTTATTACACTTGGCGCGCGACTTGTTGCAGATGATAGATGTGAAATTTGGCGCAACAACACCGATATAATCGTGACACGTCCCCATACGTTGCCACCCGCAATAGAAGCGCGCGGGCTTGGTATTTTGAACGCGCCGATGATTGACCAAACGCGTTTGGAGTTGGTCGTCGATCTTTCACAAACCACAGATAAACGTTTGCCTGATCCAATGACCGTAACCCTGTTGGGTGTTGAAATTCCTAAGGTTTTTCAAGTCGCTCTAGACGTTTTTCCACAAAGCTTATATCTTTTGGTAAAATACGGCGATTACAAAGGTCAAGATTTAGGTGGAACATAACTCCATTCCAACGGAGACAGGTATCGAATTGGTCGTGGTGACCGGTCTTTCTGGGGCGGGGCGCACAACCGCGATTCGCGCATTAGAAGACATCGGCTATGAAACCATCGACAATTTACCGATCAGCCTATTGCCAAATATCGTGGCTGCGCCAACTAAATCAACAAAAATTGCGGTTGGGCTAGACACACGTAACCGCGAATTTTCCACGCATGGCGTTTTGGATATGCTGCAACAGTTGTCACAAATGTCGTGGGTCAAGGTTGATTTGGTTTTCATTCAATGCCTCAGCGAAGTTTTGGTGCGCCGCTTTTCTGAAACTCGACGTCGCCACCCAATGGCGCCCGCGGAAACGCCGATCGTGGGAATTGAACGTGAACGGGATCTTTTGATGCCCATCATGGCGCGTGCCGATGTCTTGATCAATAGTTCGGACATGTCGCCGCACGATTTGCGCGCTGAAATTTCTGGTTTTTATTCTATTGACTCGGCACTTGGGTTGGCTGTTTCGGTGCAATCGTTTTCTTACAAACGGGGACTGCCGCGCGGTGTAGACATGTTGTTTGATTGCCGGTTTTTGAATAATCCCTATTGGGATGAAACCCTGCGTGATCTGGATGGGCAAGACCCCCGCGTGCAGGCGTTCGTCAAAAATGACCCCAATTTTAGCGAATTTTACAAAAAAATTATCGATTTGTGTGTTTTTCTGTTGCCAGCTTACAAAGATGAAGGCAAAACCCATTTTTCAATAGGGTTCGGCTGTACCGGTGGAAAACATCGTTCGGTTACCCTAACGGAACTTGTCGCGAATGACCTTGCACAATCTGGTTGGCAGGTGTCTATTCGTCATCGAGAAAAAGAACGTTCATTGGCTAATATAGGCGGCAAAGAGGTGTTGGCGTGATCGGTATCGTTATCGTAGCGCATGGGGGATTGGCCAAAGAATATGTGGCCGCTGTCGAACACGTGGTCGGCAAACAAGACGGTATTGCCGCTGTTGCGATCGAAGCTGATTGTGACCGTTCCGTAAAACAAAATGAAATTTGTGGCGCCGCAGATCGTGTTGATACCGGGGATGGTGTTATCATTGTGACAGATATGTTTGGCGGAAGCCCATCAAACCTGGCATTAAAAGCGTGCGAACCCGACAATCGCCGCATCATGTATGGCGCAAATTTACCGATGCTCATAAAACTTGCAAAAACACGGAAACTGTCGTTAAACGAAAGTGTTGACGCCGCATTAGATGCGGGGCGCAAGTACTTGAATACCTGTTTTGTCAAAGGACAATAAATTTATATGACGACGCCGATTACCAAAACATTGAATATTATCAATGAAAAAGGTTTACATGCACGTGCTTCTGCGAAATTTGTCGAAGTCGTAGAAACATTTGATGCGACTGCAATGGTCGAACGTGACGGTTTAGACGCATCAGGTGATAGCATTATGGGGTTGCTCATGCTCGCTGCGTCAAAGGGTACAACCATTGACGTTTCCACCAACGGCACCCAAGCACACGAATTAATGACTGCACTCGAAACCTTGGTTGCAAACCGATTTGGAGAAGATCAATAGGTTTTTATATTCGGCAAAGGGGGCGATATGGAACGCACTGAACTGCCAAAATATGATAGCACCCAGCTTTCTTACGCAAATACATTTACTGATCCTAAAAAACGTTTTATTATCAAGGCCATAGAATTTTTGACGGCCAAACCAATTTTATTGTCCAAAGTTCGCGAATTTGAACGCCAGGGAATGGTGTTTGGCCAAGGTTTTTGGACCCAGGCGTTAGCAATCATGAAGATCGATATTCTGACCTCAGACGCGGAAATTGAACGTATTCCGGCGTCTGGCCCACTGATTGTTGTCGCAAATCATCCACATGGGTTTGTCGATGGCATGGTCCTTGCCGCATTGATTGGACGGGTTAGGACCGATTATAAAATATTGACCCGATCATTGCTTTTGGGCACGCCGCAGGCTGATCAATTTTTGATACCAGTCCCGTTTGATCATGAAGATGGGGCGCTTGAAAAAGGGCTTGAAATGCGTCGCGTTGCCATGGCGCATTTGGATGCAGGTGGGGCTATTATCGTGTTTCCGTCTGGAAAAGTTGCAAACAGCAAGACGTTTTTCGGACCGATTGTCGAAGGCGATTGGAACCCATTTACGGCAAAAATGGTCATGCGTTCCAAAGCTCAAGTTGTTCCAATTTTTTTCCCTGGCCGAAATTCTCGGGCCTATCAAATCGCGGCGCAAATTTCGGCTACCTTACGGCAAAGTCTTTTGTTGTTTGAAGTCAAACACGCTTTGGGCAAAGCACAACGTCCGCATGTCGGTGACGTTATCACGCGTGATGAAATCGCAAAATGGGCGGGAAACCAACGCGGGTTTATCGCGTGGCTGCGCGCAAAAACGCTCACTTTGGGTGATTGACGTTTCGCGTCTTCACTTAACGCGTTGGAACCGGTGTTTCGCCGCGGTAATCGTAAAAGCCGCGTTGCGTTTTACGTCCTAGCCATCCTGCTTCAACATATTTTGTCAAAAGCGGGCAGGGGCGGTATTTAGTATCCGCCAAACCTTCGTGCAGCACGTTCATGATGGCCAAACAGGTATCAAGACCAATAAAGTCAGCCAATTCCAATGGACCCATGGGGTGATTAGCACCAAGTTTCATCGATGAATCGATGGATTTCACCGACCCAACGCCTTCGTATAGTGTATAAACGGCTTCGTTGATCATCGGCATCAAAATACGGTTCACAATAAACGCGGGAAAGTCTTCGGCGCTGGCGGCAGTTTTCCCGAGGCGCTCCACAACCTCTAGGCAGGCGTGATATGTGTCTTGGTCTGTCGCAATACCGCGGATCAATTCAACCAGTTGCATGACCGGAACTGGGTTCATAAAATGAAATCCCATGAATTTTTCGGGTCTGTCTGTCCGGCTTGCCAAACGTGTGATGGATATTGACGACGTGTTTGATGTCAAAATCGTTTCAGGTTTCAGGTCAGGCAAGAGGGCGTCGAAAATCTTTTGCTTAATGCTTTCGTTTTCGGTCGCGGCTTCGATCACCAAATCCGTTTGTGCGATATTTCGCAATTCAAGCGTAGTTGAAATTCGCCCCAAAGCGGCCGTTTTTTCCGCTTCGCTAATTTTGCCGCCCTTAACTTGACGGTCCATATTTTTTGAAATGCGGCCAATCGCAGCATTGAGGCCGTCTTGGGTCAAATCGTTGAGAACGACATCATATTCCGCCAAAGCCAATACATGGGCGATCCCATTGCCCATTTGTCCTGCTCCGATAATCCCGACTGATGTAATCGCCATGTGATGTCCTTTCAAACTTGACCGGACCATAGTGCGAAAACTGTAACGCTTGCAAGCAAACTCTGAGTGTTTTGGCGTTAACTGTTTTGAAATCGAATCGTGACATTCTGGTGATGGGTGAAAATTAGGTGGTGAGTTATGAGTTATGTCTCAACGGACATGCGTCCGATCGATTTTTCTGTATGCCAATATGGGCGTTCTTCCTTTCTATTACGCGGTCGTAAAATCCATACACATGAACCGTTTTGGGTTTGTCTTGGCGGCGCCAAAACCTATGCTGAAACTGTTGTGACGCCGTTTGCGACACAATTGGAACGTCGTTTCGGCGTTCCTGTGATCAACATGGGAATTGGCCAAAGTGGACCCGATGCATTTTGGGGCGATCCGGATTTAATGGACCTAATAAATCGTGCGGATTTGGTAATCGCAGAGCCCCCTTCGGTGATGCATCAATCAAATAGGTTTTATCAGGTCCATCCCCGCCGTAATGATAGATTCATTCGTCCAAGTGAGGATTTAGTAACGCTTTTTCCTGAGGTTGATTTTACCGACTGTCATTTTACAAAGCATTTGTTGTGCAAATTGTCATTGTGTGATCCCAAGCGTTTTCAACGGGTCAAAGACGATATTCTGGCAACGTGGCAAGAAAAAATGAATGTTTTGTTAAACCATGCCAAGACATCATTCCTATGGTATTTACCGAACGAGGTGTCTATCACGCAAATTACCGACCTTTATGGTGCCAATATGACATCCTTGGTTGGGGTGGCAGATAAAATTGTAAAAGTTAGCCTAAGTTCAACGCATTCTGCGTTCCCTCGAAACATTGGTCAACGTGAACATGATTTCATCGCCGAATTGTTGAGTTCAGAAATAGTTGAAATTTTGGGTGATTTACCACTTGAAATCCGATTGGATGCATCGTATCCACAGCCGCACTAGGGGTATAGCTCAGCTGGTAGAGCGACGGTCTCCAAAACCGTAGGTCGCGGGTTCGAACCCTGCTGCCCCTGCCACTTCCAAGACATTTTATTTTCTGCCTAGAGCAACACGCAAATTTTTTTGAAACTTGCAAAGTCTGGTTGTTCTTATATTCATTAAAGATAAACCATAGGGTGTGTTTAAGTAAGGGATTTAAGAATGAAAAATATTTTAGTGGCACTGTGTGCACTTCCATTCATATCTGCTTGTGGTGGCTCGGGGTCTGTTACCAGTGCGGGAATTTCTTCGGCGGCAAGAAACTACCCGTTAGCCGAATTGCAAAGTGTTGATGGTACGGTCGTCGCTTTTTTGGATGCCTATACAGAAGATGAAAATTTCCGCGCCGTTGCATATTACACCGATGACCATATCGGAACACCTCCGTCATCTGGGCAAGTCACAATGGATGCGTCCTATGAAGTTGTTGGATTTAGCGGGATTTCAAAGTCTTATAGCAGTGGTTGGTATGATTATTACCAAGGATATAGATTTTATCGTGCAGGCGATCTAACAATCGCATTTGATTTTGATGACGGTTCATTTTCTGGCACAGACGGCCAGCTAACATTGGAGGGCGATCTAATTGATTCATATATGACCGGCAAGTCAAGCTATTACGATGTCGCTGGCAAGGTCGACGGCGCGGTTGATGCGAATGAAACTGTAGGCGCGTTCTATGGCCGTGACGAAAATTTTGTCTATGCTGGTGCCTTTACCGGCGCATAGAATTAAGACGTAACTTTGGTGTACGGAAAAACGTTTAGACCAAAGAAAGGGGCAAAATTGCTGCCCCTTTTTTTCAACAAAAGACCGGAAAGGTGTTATTTTCCAAACGCTGAAAACGCAGCGCGCAATTCCGGGCTTTGATTTGCAAAGACCTCTGCCGAGACGCCTTGTAGTGCGGCGTCCCATGCATCACGTAGCGCACGTACACCGGCGGCGGGGCCCATTGGGTGCCCCATGATTCCGCCTCCTGCTGCATAAATCACATCAGCATGGCCCAACTCTGCATAGGTTTGCGCCACTTGGATCACCGATTGGCCAGACGAAAAGACCGGCATAACAGCGAACTCTTTGGTATCAAACAGCGGCGTCGTCATGGATTTGGCCGATTTAATAACGCTAGCGTCCGGTTCTGAGAATTTGTTTTGCAATCCGTTCACATGCATATGATCGACCCCTGCAAGGCGCCAAAATTTTGACCATGCCGTGTAATCAAAGCCCAATTCAGGACAACGAGACAAATACCCCCAACCGTTGCGGTGGGCGTGTATTGGCAATTCACTATGTTCCGACAATCCTAGCAACCCAGTTAACCCCACCGAATTTACGCTTGCCATCACGCATGTCCCACCAAGGGCGCCCACCAAATCATGTCTGCGTCGCATATCGTCGTGGGTCCCTGTGATGTTAAACGCGTACATCACTTTTTTGCCTGTCTTATCTGCATGATTGTTTATCGCGCTCATGACCGCTCGTGCGCGATCTTCAAAGGGGCAGGCGGGGCCATTGGATTGTAATTCGTCATCCTTTATGAAATCGATATTGGCGGCGGCCAAAGTTGCAACCATGTCTGCGGTTTCCTGCGCGGTTAAACCAACCGATGGTTTGATAATCGTTCCGATCAAAGGCCCCGCATCAACACCACTTAACCGGCGTGTTCCAGCAATACCGAATTTAGGGCCAAGATAAGCATTTGAAAATTCGATGGGTAACGTTATGTCCATCAATCGCAACCCCGTAAATTGGTGCAATTCAAATAGGTTGCCTGCCACCGTAGCGAAAAGATTAATGATATCTGTGCCTATGTTGTCCAAAGGCCAGCTTAATGTCACATGGGCCTGTGTCACAGGCATGTCAGAATCAATCCGGGCCCCGGGCAAGGAAGGGCGCGATTTGGAACCTAAAATAACAATGTCTTCAACCCGCGCGGCAGAGCGTTGTTTCAATTCTGGGGTTTCGCCAGGAACGGTTAAAAAAGTCCCCGACGATTGTTCGCCTGCCATGGCAATCGCGGCCTGTTTTGGATCAAAGGGTGTTTCGATAAAATAGGTGGCGCGGATGCGTTCAGATGACATTTGGTTTCCTGTTGGCTGCCTTGTTGAAACTGTAATACTCATCATACCTGTTGACAAGCTACTGGTTTCTGCTCACCTTCTTGGAAATTGTTTGATCAGGGGGCCATCGTGAAAATCGCAGTTATCGGATGTGGGTTTTTTGCTCAAAATCAATTACATGCATGGT
>JAYPUL010000025.1:7304-37297 GCA_038134005.1 Paracoccaceae bacterium
AAAATCGCAGTTATCGGATGTGGGTTTTTTGCTCAAAATCAATTACATGCATGGTCTGAAATAAAAGGGGTCGAGGTTGTCGCCATTTGTGACCTTGATCCAGAGCGTTTGGCGCATACAGCGTCGAAATTTGGTATCGCGCGTA
Source organism: Paracoccaceae bacterium (assembly GCA_038134005.1). Classification (GTDB taxonomy): domain Bacteria; phylum Pseudomonadota; class Alphaproteobacteria; order Rhodobacterales; family Rhodobacteraceae; genus CAJXSD01. The sequence continues at coordinate 7,450 of JAYPUL010000025.1, forward strand.
CCTATGGCGATGCGCGCGACATGTTCAAAGATGGTGGATTTGACGTCGTTGATATTGCAACGACCGTTGGATCGCATCGGACTTTGGTTGAAATGGCGGCTAGGGCGAGCGTACATGTCATTTGTCAAAAGCCTTTTGCGTTAAATCTTGTCGATGCGCGTGCGATGGTGGACGCCGTAAATTCGACGGGCAAAGCGTTGATGGTGCACGAAAATTTCCGTTGGCAATCGGCTGTTCGGCGCGTCATTGATATCGTGCGATCGGGGGTAATTGGTGATCCGTTTTTTGGTCGTGTCAGCTTTAGATCAGGGTATGACGTATTTTCGGGCCAACCTTATTTGGCAGAAGGTGAACGGTTTATCATCGAAGATTTGGGGATACATGCATTGGACATTGCACGCGCTCTTTTCGGCGATGTTGCACACCTCAGCGCGACGACCAAACGCGTGAACCGAAACATCCGAGGCGAAGACGTCGCAACCATTTTGATGGAACATGTTTCAGGCGTGACCAGCATTGTCGATTGTTCATATGCCACCAGACGAACGGTTGAAGCATTTCCTGAAACCGTCTTGGAAATTGACGGCGCATTGGGCACAGTACGATTGGATTTGAATTACCAAATGACGATTGACGTAGGCGGGGCATCGCGTACCGTTGACGTTGCGCCACCGCTTTTGGAGTGGGCAGAACGGCCATGGCACAATATTCAAGAAAGCGTTTTGTTGATACAAAAGCATTTTGTCGACTGTTTGGAACAAGGGGACGAACCCGAAACCAACGGGCATGACAATGTCAAAACCTTTGCCTTGGTCGAAGCGGCGTATCGATCGGCGGCCGACCACACCGCGGTTGACATGGCAACACTTTAGGGGCGGCGCATGCAAGATGACCTAATGCGAATATTTGGCACGACGGACCCGGCGGCACCCTATGAAACGCTAAGTCTAGGGAGCGTTCGTTTAACTTTGCAAAACGGTGCTTTGCGTCACCTTTTTGTCGATGGTGTCGAAGTCATACGCAACATCGCCTTTGTTGTGCGCGATCGCGATTGGGGGACCTTGTTGCCTGAATTACGTGAGCTGCACCGCAGTGTTGATGATCGGGCTATTTCGTTGTCATTCTCTGGAAAATATAAAAACGGCGCATCAGCGATGTCGGTGACTATGTCGTTGGACGTGGTGCATGACGAATTACGATTTTCTGCGATAGGCAAAGCGGTCGGTGATTTTGAAACCAACCGCACTGGGTTTAGCGTGCTTCACCCAGGCCATATCGCCGGTGCGCCGGTAAGTATTGAACATAGTGATAAAACGATCTCGAATATTTTTTTTCCGGAACTTATTGATCCCTGGCGCCCATTTATGAATATCGCATCGATGACCCATGATTATGATGGATTGCGGGTTAGGGTCGATTTTGCCGGAGATACCTTTGAAACCGAAGATCAACGTCAATGGGGCGATGCGTCTTATAAAACATATAATCGTTCGCTTGATTTGCCATGGCCATATGTTGTTGACGACGGTGAGGTGATCGAACAATCAGTTTCCTTGAGCTGGGAAAACATTCAGCAACAAAAGGACACATCGCACAATGATGGGTTTGATCAAAGTTTGGTGTTGCCCGACTTGGCATTGGTCCTGACCGCGCAAGATGCCGAAAACCTTGCAAATGATCCTTCACATATTGCGCATATCGCGCCACAGCGTTTGCTATGCACTGTGGATGGTGCTTTGGGGGGACTTGGGGAACAAATTGCGCGATTTGGCGCATTGCAACGGGCGGCGCCGAATTATGCCTATGATCTTGAGCTGATCTTTGCATTCGATGATGGCGTTGAAACAGAAATGCACGCCGTGGCCAATGCGATCAATGCCGCGGGTTTGATGCCCGACAGCGTGTTGATTTGCCCATCGGTTGATCGTCAATCCACACCTCCGGGATCCGATTGGCCAAAGTGTCCGGATCTGGCCGATATTCATGCAATGGCGGCCCAGGTGTTTTCAAACCTTGAACGGGGCGGGGGCATGGTTAGCTTTTTCCCCGAACTGAACCGAAAACGCCCGCCGCTGGAACATTTAGATTTCGTGAGCCACGGTTTATGCGCGATCGTTCATGCGTCTGACGATGTGTCGGTTATGGAAACATTGCAAAATATCCAACACATCACAAGATCGGCCCGGGCAATTATGGGCACGCGGTCCTATCGTATCGGGCCCTGTACAATTGCCATGCGACAAAACCCGTATGGATCGCGCACCATTGACAATCCGGACAACGCCCGTGTGGCGATGGCCCATGATGACCCCCGTCATCGCGGTGATTTTGGTGCTGCCTATACAATTGGATTGGCAACGGCCTTGGTCAAGGCTGGGGTTGCGGTTTGGACGCCGGCGGCGGCATTTGGACCACGCGGATGTGATCCGAATTGGCCCATTTCGACCGTGCTGGCAACATTGGCACACAATGCGCGCAAGCCAGTTCTAGACGCAACTTTAACCCCCACCCAGGCATATTTGCAGATTGGAAATATTGCTTTACGTGCCAATTTAACCGATCAGGTGAACGATGATTTATCGCCGTATGGTTGGGTGATCGAACGCATATAAATAGGGTAAATGACAACATGGCGCGAATATTACATACCTCCGGCCCTGTGGAAAAGATCACACGGCGCAAATTGTCGGATCAGGTTTTGGATAGGCTTAAAGCGATGATTTCATCAGGTGAATTGGGTGCCGGTGACGCGTTGCCGTCGGAACGTGCGCTTATGGACCGCTTTGGAGTTGGCCGCCCCGCAGTACGTGAAGCCTTACAAGCGCTTCATACAAATGGTTTAATCACCATCAGCCATGGAGAACGCAGTCGCGTAAACGAAATGGATGTCAATGCCGTCCTTAGTCAAGGTGACGATCTGGCGCGAATGATGTTGTCGGCGGCGCCCGATAATTTGGATCATCTGAAAAATGCGCGCCGCATGTTTGAATTGGGAATGATACGAGAAGCCGTCACAAAGGTGACATCGACCGATATCGCCGAGCTGCGTTTGATCATTTCGGATCAAACCGCGCTTTTGAATGATCCAAAGGCGTTTGTACTGGCTGATATGCGGTTTCATCAAAGGATTGCCGATATTTCGCAAAATCCAATAATTTCATCTGTTTCGGGTGCAATGTTGCGGTGGCTTTTCGATCACCATGGAACATTGTTACATTGGTCGGGGAAAGAAAAGATTACCCTTGCGGAACATAGTCGCATTATTGATTTTTTAGTGGCGCGCGATGTCGATGGTGCAATGGATGAAATGCGTCAACATTTGGATCGATCTGCGCCTGTGTTTAGCTAACGCATACCACCGCCGGCGCGGATCCAATGAAAAAAGTCCCGGCTGCCCATTTGACCGCCCTTCAATGCGATTTCCAAACCGTCATGGGCGGAATTACCATACGCCGTGCACAACGCTGCGCCAGGGATCGTTGGCGCAAGTGCGCGCAAAGCTTCAAGCCCTAAGACTTGCATCCCGTTCCCAGAGGTATCGCCGCCAGAGATAATGGCACGGCGCAATTTTGTCTTTGTTAGGACTTGATCCAAAATATGGCCAAGGGCCGTTCCAATTTTTTGGTTGGCCGTGTCTATGGATAGGCCCTTTTGCGAAACGGTTGCGCGTAATGCGTCAACCGATGGGTCATCGGGTCCGCGTGCCGAATAAATCAACGGGCTTGCACCTGTTTGCGCCGCTTCGATCGCCACGTTTGCAGAGATATGAATTTGTCTTTCATAGGCATCTGGCCCCATCATTGCCGCCGCTGCATCAAACCGAATAAGGGCAAAGCCATTTTGCGATGACCAATTCAGCTGCTCGGCCGTTGTTGGTGACACGGATCCAGAAACGGCTACTATCTGGTTTACGGCTCCTGCGGATCCAATCGACATCGACGGCGCGATTAATCCGGTATCTTTCCAGTATCGTGTTAACGCATACTCAATGCCTTGCGACCCAGCAACGATGCCAAAGTCGGAACGATTTTCCCAAAGTAATTTGCCGACCTGAAGTTCAGATGTTTCATCAAAACAATCCAATGATATCAATTTTTTGCCGGACTTTATTAAACTATTCAGTGCCACCGAAACGTCGCCGCGCAAATCTTCTAATGTGATCAATCCGCTTTGCAATGTTGTTTGATGTGCAAGATGGGCCATTAAATCAGCTTCAGTCATTGGTGTAACGGGATGGCGTGACATCACTGGGTGTCGGTCCAACCGATAGGTGCCCTCCAATGTTCCCGCAAAAAGATTGCCGAAGACCTGATATCGTCGCATTTGCGGCGCTGCGGTCACAATCGGAATTGCACGCGCATCGCGGATTGATAATGCGGTTTCTAGTGCCGTACCCATATTTCCAATGTGCGGCGCGCTGTCGAAAGTTGAACATATTTTATAATGAAAAATCGGTGCGCCCAGATTATTCAAAAATTGAAACGGCGCGATTAGATTTTCGCGCATCCAATCGGGTGTCTGTGCCCGCGCGGTTGATGCGATGCCGACCGCTTGGGCTGAGGCAAATCGGTTTGCCATTGTGGGACTTGGGATGCCCGAAAATAAAACGGCATCTAGCCCCGCAAAAGCCAACACTTCTAACACCGCCGCAGAACCGGTAAAATCATCACCGAACCAGGTAAGCATTTTGGTCATCGTCGCCGTTCCTTCGTGTTGACATTTTCATCACATTATTATCTCATCATACCAGTTGTACAAGCACAGGATCGAGGAAATTATGACAACAATTGCACTGTTTGGTGCAGGCGGCAAAATGGGTGTTCGTCTGTCGAAAAATTTGGCCAAGACCGATTTCGATGTTCGCCATATCGAGGTTAGCGATGCAGGCCGCGCACGTTTAAAAGACGAAACCGGTTTTGATTGCGTTGATGCCGATATAGCGTTGAAAGGCGCGCACGTTGTAATTTTGGCGGTTCCCGACACGGCGATCGGTGTTGTTGCATCAAAGGTTGTGCCTAATTTGGATGCAGGCACCATGGTTGTCATACTTGATGCGGCGGCGCCACATGCGGGTCATTTGCCCAAGCGCGATGATATCACATATTTTGTGACCCATCCGTGCCATCCGCCAATTTTCAACAATGAATCCACCGAAGCAGGCCGCAAAGATCACTTTGGCGGCGTTGCTGCGCAACAGGGCGTTGTTAGCGCATTGATGCAAGGGCCAGACGAACATTACGCATTAGGTGACAAAGTTGCCCGCGCGATTTACGCGCCTGTACGCCAGACCTATCGCGTGACAGTTGATCAAATCGCATTATTGGAGCCCGGATTATCCGAAACGGTTTGTGCATCATTATTGATGGTCATGCGCCAAGCGATGGACGAAGTCGTTGCACGCGGTGTGCCCGCCGATGCCGCCCGTGATTTTCTATTGGGGCACATGAATATATTGGGCGCGGTCATTTTCGACGAAATCGAAGGCCAATTTTCAGATGCATGTAACAAAGCGATTGAATTTGGCATACCGGTTTTGATGAAAGATGATTGGAAACGGGTTTTCGAGCCCGATGAAATCATGGCGTCAATCAAACGGATCACTTAATGTAGGGGCCAAGCACAACGTGACTTTTCAATGGCGTGTTTGGCTTTTTCCTCGCTCTGGCGTGAATTAGATGTTGGGGTGCGCAAAAACCGATCTGTGATGTTTTCACCTTGAAGTCATACCTTTTACCTGACTAAATTGCGTTACTACGAAATGGGGGACGGTATGGCGTATGCAAATCCCGCCTGGGTTGCTGTTGATTGGGGCACCACGAACCTTCGCCTTTGGGTAATTGGGGAAACGGGTGATGTATTGGATATGCGGCGGTCAGATCGCGGTATGTCGCGGCTTAAATCGGATCAGTATGAAGAAACGCTGACGTCGTTAATTTCGGACATTTTAATTGATGGGCAAACGATACCGGTTGTCTGTTGCGGGATGGTGGGTGCGAAATCAGGTTGGGTTGAAGCACCATACTTATCGGTTCCATGCGCGCCGTCTGGTCCGGCACATATTGTACCGGTCACAACAAAAGATCAAAGAATTTCCACCTACATCTTGCCTGGGCTATCGCAATCAAACCCTGCTGATGTCATGCGTGGTGAAGAAACCCAGATCCAAGGATATATTGCAAATCATCCACATTGGGACGGTGTTATTTGTTTGCCAGGTACGCATAGCAAGTGGGTGCATGTCAGTGCGGGCGAAGTCATAAGTTTTCAAACCTTTATGACGGGTGAATTATTTGAACACTTATCGCAACACTCTATCTTGCGTCTTTCAGTAGGATCTGAAGGGTGCGATCAGGATGCCTTTGAAAATGCCGTCACGGATGTGATGTCCAGCCCTCAATCTTTTGCGGCACGATTGTTTGCGTTGCGGGCCAATGATTTGGTGAATGGGCAAAACCCCGTCACTGCGCGGTCGCAATTGTCGGGGTATTTGATGGGGTTAGAATTGGCTGGCGCACGGGCTTATTGGTTAGGCCAAGACATCGTATTGGTTGGTGATACATCTCTTTGCACGCTTTACCAAAGTGCTTTGGACATGATGGGGGCGCCCGCGCGTCGGCTAGACGCGACAGAATTAACACTCAATGGCCTTCGTTCGGCATATAATTACATTATAGGAAATCCATCGTGACCAGAGATATCATTGCAATTTTACGCGGGCTGACCCCCGATGCTGCGCTAGGCGTTACTGAAATCCTTTTGGATGCCGGAATTGACAAGATCGAAGTCCCCCTTAATTCGCCGAACCCTTTTGAAAGTATCGACCGGATGGTTATTGCCCACGGTGATCACGCGATTATTGGTGCGGGTACTGTGTTGACGACCGCCGATGTGACACGTTTGTCAGATATTGGTGCGCAAATGGTGGTGTCGCCCGATTGTAATATTGATGTAATCGACGCGACAATAGCCGCGGATATGTTGTCTTATCCAGGGTGTTTTACGGCAACCGAATGCTTTACCGCGCTTCGACACGGCGCAACGGGGATCAAGATTTTCCCGGCGTCAATCATGGGGCCCGCCGGCGTTGCCGCGTTGCGGGCTGTATTGCCAAAAACGGCCAAGGTCTATGCCGTGGGCGGTGCGGGTCCTGATAATTTTGCAGACTGGTTTGCTGTCGGGACGACGGGGTTTGGCATTGGGACGGCGTTGTTCACACCAGACCTTACGTTAGATCAGATAAAAGAACGCGCGGGCAAAATCGTTGCTGCCTATGATAGGGCAATATCGTAACCTGTGATCAATCAACAGATCGGTCACTTCGTTAAAACACTCGGTACAAACCGGGTGGCCCGACACGGGATCATATTAGGTTTTCAAACACCCAAAGGCATCCCAAACCGGCCGCAATCGTTGCAATGACTGATTTTGTGCGTAGAGCAACAAACACCGCGATCGCCCCCGCAATAACACGCGAATTCATGACCGTTGGCGCGTGTGTTTCAGGTTCAATAAAAATCGACGCAGCAATAATCGAACTTAGGACCGCGATTGGCACATATTTTAAATATCGATCCACGCTTGGTGGAAGGGGGCGTTGAATGAGCCCCGAAAACATCGACATGCGCATCAAGAATGTTGCAAAGCCCGCAGACACCATTACAATCCAAATCATGTCGCGCGCGTCCATCGTTCTGCGAAGGCGCCGACCAAAATTCCGGTAAGTGCGGCGGCAATAATCCAGATATTCCAAGGCAAATCTTGGCCAAAGACCGCCGCAAGCCCGGACGAAAGCGCGGCTAATAAATGGGGGCTGTGGCGTAACATTGGCGCCACAATGGCAATAAAGGTCATTGGAATAGCAAAATCCAAATTTAAACGTGCGGGTAGGGTGGCACCCAGCAAAACCCCCGCAATTGTTGAAATTTGCCAAAAACTCCATAGCGTTAAACCCGACCCTAAAAGGTGGAAATGCGCGTTTTCGGGGGGCGGTGTGTTTTCAAAACGCTTTATTGACACGGCAAAGGCTTCGTCCGTCAATAAGTACCCCAAGATGATCCGCCACCCCAAAGATAAGGGCCGCAAATATTTTGCGATTGTTACGCTATATAACACATGGCGCAAATTCAAAACGGTGACCGATGTGCCAACAATCCAAGGTGCGGCGCCCGCCATCCACAATTGCGCAAATACCACCTGAGATGCGCCGCCAAATAGGATCGAAGACATCAAAATAGTTTGCCAATCGCTTAACCCGCTTGCAATACCTAAGACGCCAAACACCATTCCAAATGGAACAACTCCCAACTGCAATGGAAGTTGATCTCGAATACCCAATAGAAATTCTTGTGTTGGTGTTGGATGTGCCATTGCGCGATATGATCTTAGCCTGCGTGGCTTGTCAATCGTCAGAAAATAAAAACGCCCGCCAAAAAGACGGGCGTTTTTGTATATATTTTAAAAGCTTACGCTTCGTCTTCGTCGTCAGACGCTGCACCGCCGATATCGTCGAACAATTGTGCAACTTCGAATTCTGCCGCGGCTTCATCTTCTGCTGCTTGTTCTTGGATAGACTTGCCAGACGCTTGCAATTCTGCTTCTTCTGTCGAACGTGCAACGTTCATGACGATTGTCGCAGCAACTTCTGGGTGAAGTTTTACAGACATTTGGTGCAGACCAAGTTCTTTGATCGGAATGATCACTGAAACTTGTTTACGGTCAACAGTGAAACCAGCTGCAGTTGCGGCTTCTGCAGCGTCACGAGGTGTGACAGAGCCATAAAGCGCTCCAGCGTCAGACGCAGAACGAATCACAACGAATTGTTGTCCGTTCAATTTGTCTGCCAAAGCTTCTGCTTCTTGTTTGGTTTCTAGGTTACGTGCTTCTAGCTGCGCTTTTTGTGCTTCGAATGCTTTTACGTTTGCATCTGTTGCAGTTTGCGCTTTGCCTTGTGGCAGCAAATAGTTACGTGCGTAACCTGGCTTGACGTTAACGATCTCGCCCATTTGACCCAATTTTGCGACGCGTTCCAATAGGATAACTTGCATGTCAAATTCTCCTTATTTCACAGCGTATGGCAACAAGGCCAAAAAGCGTGCGCGTTTGATTGCGCGTGCCAATTCACGTTGTTTCTTTGCAGAAACAGCAGTGATGCGCGAAGGAACGATTTTGCCACGCTCAGAGATGTAGCGTTGTAGCAATTTTGTGTCTTTGTAATCAATCGCAGGTGCGTTGTCGCCCGAGAATGGGCATACTTTGCGACGACGGAAAAATGGTTTATTTGCCATTGGTTAGATCCCTCTCAATCACGCGCGGCGTTCGCGGCGTTCGCCACGGTCGTCACGTTTTTGCATTTGAACCGAAGGACCTTCGGCATGTTCATCAACACGGATGGTCAAAACGCGCATAACGTCGTCATGTAGACGCATCAAACGTTCCATTTCCGCAACCGCAGATGCAGGTGCATCAGTGCGCAAGAACGCATAATGACCTTTACGGTTTTTGTTGATTTTATAGGCCATTGTTTTAACGCCCCAGTATTCATTTTCGATGACGTTGCCGCCATTGTCTTTCAATACTGTGGAGAAATGTTCAATCAGGCCTTCTGCCTGCGCGTTGGACAAGTCCTGACGCGAGATAAAGACATGCTCATATAAAGGCATGTGTGCTCCATTCATGTCTAGCACGTTTCATAGGGTCGGGTTTAACACTTTCGCACCCACCCACGAGAGACCGCGCGATTAAAGAAAATTCGCGAAAGATGCCGCGCTATGCCATGTTTTGCGTCAAAGGGCAATGGTTTAGCGCCCTTTGTTGAAAATTTGTGTTATTTGATTGGTTTGGCGCAATTTTTTCGAATTTGGAAACAAATTCCCCTGAATTGGCGCTGTTGTGTCCCAATCTTGCCTCTTTTGGTCGCGACGTTGAACATTAGGGAAAGGGGACGATCATGGCACATATTACACAACAGGAATTTCGTGGCGGTGCATCACCGCCAACTACATTTATGTTGCGCATCTTCGGGATGGCATTATTCATCGCAGCGCTGGGGGTTTGGGCGCTCAATGGACCCGCGTTTGGCGCGTTTTCAACGCTTGTCACCCTAGGGATTTCGACATCGTTGTCTGTGGCGGCATTATTTTTATGGTCTCGGTTATTTATCGCCGAACATGCTTGCATTTGCGGCGAAAACTTGCAGTGTAGCGCAAGAATGAAATTAGAGGGGGCGGAAATGGCCAAAACGTTTTTAAGCTCGGACGTCAAAATTGACGGCCAAATCAAATCGAACAGCGATATCGAAATCGATGGAGAAGTCAAAGGCCAGATCCAAGCAAGCGCAATCAAAATCCTATACTCTGGCAAAGTCGAGGGCACAGTGACCTGTGAAACCTTGTCTGTTGATGGGGAACTTAGCGGAACAGTGGGCGTTGCAGATTTAACAATTTCCTCAACTGGCATTGTCTTGGCAGACGTGCAATACAGCACCTTAACCACCGCAAAAGGTGCAAAGCTGCAAGGGCAATTAAAAGTTACATAAATCCTCAAATAACCGACTTTTTATCGCCGCGCGGCTGGATTTTCCGTCCGCGCGGTTTATGTATGTGGAAATGCGAACAAAGGACCCCGTTATGAGCATCACCAAAGATCAAGTCATGTCAGCGCTGAACGCAATCGCAGATCCGATAAGTGGCAAGTCGTTGGTGAATGCCGATATCGTGCGGGGGCTAAGCGTGGACGCGAACAAAGTGTCATTTGTTCTTGAAATTGATCCAAAACATGCTGATGAGTATGCGGTTGTGAAAAGTCAGGCGCAAACCTTGTTAAACACCGATTATGGCGTTGCGTCGGTGAACATCGTTCTGACGGCACACGATAAAAAAGCACCACCCCCCGACATTAAACCATCGCGCCCTGCACCTGCGGGACCGCAGGCCGTCAAAGGGGTGTCACATATTATCGCTGTGGCTTCGGGAAAGGGCGGGGTTGGTAAATCCACCGTCTCATCAAACCTTGCTTGTGCCTTGGCAGCGATGGGCAAGCGGGTCGGTTTATTAGATGCGGATGTCTATGGGCCCTCGCAACCGCGGATGCTGGGGGCGACTGGCCGCCCGGCCAGCCCAGATGGCAAAACCATCATTCCATTGAAGGCGCATGGCGTAACCGTGATGTCGATGGGGTTCATGTTGGATCCTGATCAGGCGGTGGTTTGGCGTGGTCCGATGTTAATGGGTGCGCTACAACAAATGCTGTTTCAAGTCGAATGGGGGGAATTGGATGTGTTGATCGTCGATCTGCCGCCAGGAACCGGGGACGTTCAGTTGACTTTATCGCAAAAAACGCATTTGGACGGAGCAATTGTTGTGTCGACCCCGCAAGATGTTGCGTTGTTGGATGCGCGCAAAGGCATTGCGATGTTTAATCAGCTTAAGACACCAATTTTCGGTTTGATTGAAAATATGTCCACCCATATTTGTTCAAACTGTGGACACGAAGAGCACATCTTTGGGCATGGCGGTGTTGTGGACGAGGCCGCAAAACTGGGCGTGCCGTTGTTGGTTGAGGTTCCGTTGCATATCGATATCCGCATGACATCCGATAGTGGAACGCCGATTGTTGTCGCACAGCCAAACAGCCCCCAAGCAAAGGCATTCTTTGACGTCGCACAGCGTCTGGTCGATCGTGCCTTGGTCTAATGGGTGACGTTGTTCATTCGTTCCAAACGTTTGGGTCTATGCCCTGTGCTTCGAATTCGGCAAACACCGTCTGAAGAAATCGTTGGAACGGTTGATCCAAATATGCTTCGCTGGCCACATATTTAAGTGCCGATAAATGATGGAACGGTTTGAAATACCCAGGCATGCGGAAAACTTCGCGTGCGCGACCATCGTCACCTTGTTTGAAAAATAACGTGGTTGGGGTGAAATGGATCGCGTTTTTTTGTATCCAATCGCGTTCCTCGATGGACGATCCGTCGAAATCAACGACTTCGCGTGAACCCCAAAGGTCTAATTGAACCGCGAGGTAACTTTTGGTGATTTCATCGACAATCTCGGCACGTTCGAAATTAACGCGATGCATTTCGCGGCAATATGGGCATCCGGCTTGTTCAACGACAACCATTAGTAATCGATCATTCTCGGCCGCTTCATCGAGATCGTCCGCAAGTTCAAGAAAGCTTTGTGAAAACCATGGTTGTTTGTGTAACCCATCGTCGCCCAGTGTGGGCTCAGCGTTGGCTATTGCGGGAAATAGGCAAAAAAGTATTAATAGTAATTTTTTCATGGCATCCTCCCATGCCATAATCATAACATGGAAACCATAAACTTAACATGATTTTGATTGCAGACTTTGGGTTATTCCAAAACGCTTAGGTACCTGATGTCACGTTTTGCCGCGGTTCCTAAACAATTTAACGCGGTTTGATAATCGGGTGATGCGAAACCGCGCTTTGCGGTGTTCAAATCATCCCATTCAATAATGACCGTTCTGGTCAATTGTCCCAATTCTTGTGTGCCAACGGGTATGCCACGCGAAATAAATCGCCCGCCTGCAGCAGAAATCGCAGGGCCCGCCAATTCCGCAAAGCGTGCCAATGCCGCGTCGTCGGAAATATCCAAATATGTTACAAGCTGTAGAATTTTTGCCATATTCCGATACCTATGAATGCAAAAAGCCAATTGATTACTTGGCTTTACAGCGGTTGTTTATCCGCGCCATGTGCGGATAGGGCCGCAGTCGATATGGACAAAGTTTGAACCGTTATATCGACCAACACCGCCTGCATGACACGCAGTCGCGGCTTTGTTTATCTGTGCAACTGACCGCGATCCCATGCGTAGGTCGGCGGCTTTCGCTTGCATATGTAGGGAATTTTTTGCCACACCACGTGAACGTGACCGCAATAACGCATTCGTGCTTGGGCTGCGATAGCCTGACAAAAGCTGATAAGGCTCTGACGTATTCAACAAAGCGTGACTTGCCGCCATGATATCAATGGTGCGCGGGTCGATGTTTTTCATTTCATTGATCCGCCAATCGCGCATGAAATAGCTTATTTCTTTCAACGCCTCTGGAATGTATTCACCTTCGATCCAATATACGGTGTTCACGCGTTCGCCGGTGCGATTTGCAACCATCGAAATTTTGCGAATGTCGCCTGCGCCTTTCAGAAAGCCTGCCGCGTTAGAAAACGTTGGGGCCGCCGATACTGCCGTTGCTGCGAACGCACCCAGAACGCCTCTGCGTGTGAACATAAGCTTGTTTGATGTGGTCATATATCTTGTAGTCCCTCGCGCCGAGCAGCATGGCGCAGTGAAAATTGCCTATTCCCCAAGTTGCAATTTGTATGCCACGAATTGATTCGTTAACCAAGCCTTTATTTCCCTGTTCGGGTACATCAAGGTTTTTTGGGCGATAATTCGCCACTGTTTGAAAAATATCACTAGATTATGTGGTTTGGGTGCAAGTTGCCCTAGATGTCGTATATTTTAAGCCAGCTCTTTTAAATGTTATTAGACTTTTTGTGAAAATACCTATTTAAGGTGGCCGACTTTGGTCATAGATTTTAGGACACTTGGGGGTAAATGTGAGTATCCGTAATAAATTCAAGATGTTGGTAGTTAACATTTTGACGATCTTTGCGTTCGTAACTTTGTCAGGTTTTGCATCGGCTCAGCAGGCTGATGTTGCGTATCAGCTTTCGCTTAGCAAAGTTTTGTCAAAAGACGCCCAAGCTATGGCCTATTATAAATCTGTCCAATTTTCACCGATTTGGGTTGATAAATCGCAATCTGCACGGTCGCGCCGTGCCGCGTTGTTTGAGGCACTTGAAAACTCTGCGGCACATGCATTGCCGCGCGATAAATATGACGCGCCGGGGCTGAAAGTAGCTTTGAAAAATGCCAAAACCACCGCAGATCTTGGCAAAGTCGAAGCCGCGATGACAAAAGCGTTTTTGTCGTATGTGCGTGATTTATCAACGGGCATTCTGACACCAAGCAAAGTTGATCCGGACATTGTTCGCGTTGTTCCTAAAATTGATGGAACGGCGTATTTGGCCGCATTGGTTAAATCGTCACCACGCGGTTTTCTAAAGGCGGTTGCGCCGAAAAGCGCCGAATATAATCGGTTGTTGGATGAAAAAGAAAAGCTGCTCCGCGTTGTTGCGTCAGGTGGGTGGGGTCCAACCTTGCGTGATAGCAAGTTAAAGCCGGCCGACAAGGGCGCAGAGGTAATTGCACTACGTGATCGTTTGATGTCGCAGGGATATCTAAAGCGGTCCTTTTCAACCACGTTTGACGCCGATATTCAAAAAGCGGTTCAACGGTTTCAATCCGATCATGGGCTTAATCCCGATGGCGTTGCCGGGTCAGGGACGATTGATGAACTCAATGTTTCCGCAAAAGATCGCCTTGCGTCGATCGTTGTCGCGATGGAACGTGAACGTTGGACAAACGTTGAACGTGGTAAACGTCACGTCGTTGTGAACCTCGCTGACTTTAACGCAAAGATTATGAACAACGGTAAAATCGAATTCCAGACCCGCAGTGTCGTTGGATCAAACCGTGATGGTCAACGTAGCCCAGAGTTTTCGGATGAAATTGAACATATGGTGCTAAATCCGACATGGAACGTTCCGCGATCAATCACGGTTAAAGAATATTTGCCTGAGTTGAAAAAAGATCCCAACGCACACAATTACCTGAATTTGATTGATACAAGTGGTTCTGTTGTGTCACGCGAAGGCATCGATTTTACCCAATTCACCGAACGCGATTTTCCCTTTGATTTGAAACAACCACCGTCGAACGGCAATGCGTTAGGGTTGGTGAAATTCATGTTCCCAAATAAATACAACATCTACTTGCACGATACCCCGTCAAAAAGCTTGTTTGGCCGTGAAAGCCGCGCCTTTAGCCATGGGTGTATCCGGTTGGCCGACCCGTTTGATTTCGGCTATGCGTTGTTGTCAGCTCAAACCTCTGATCCAAAAGGTGCGTTTCACGCCGCCCTAAATACGGGTCGTGAAACAATTATTAGCCTTGAGGAACATGTTCCCGTGCATCTGATGTATCGCACCGCGGTTACAAAACCAACCGGTGGTATCGAATTCCGCCGCGACGTTTACGGGCGGGACCGCAAAATTTTTAATGCGTTGGTTGCGGCAGGGGTGGTCATAGGATCAATCAACGGTTAATCCTGTCCGCGACAGACGCGGAGTGACCCATGACTTATACCATCGCTGAAATTGCCAAAGCCATAGGCGCCGACGTTTTGGGCGATGGCTCTATCACCGTGTCCAATGTTTCGGATCCTGTGAATGCGGGGCCTGACGATATCGCTTTGGCGATGGATCCAAAATATGCGGAATTAATTCCTCAGGGCGGCGCACGCGCCGCGATTTTGTGGCCTGGTGCTGATTTTACGAATTATGGGTTAAAGGCGGCTTTGATCGCGCCGCGTCCACGCTATGCCGTGTCAACCCTTTCTGCTATGGTTGACAAAGGCCAACGGTTTGGTGCGGGTATTCATCCGTCTGCGGTCATTGATCCCACCGCGCGATTGGGCGCCGACGTGAGCGTTGGGCCATTAACCGTTATTGCCGCCAATGCCGAAATTGGTGATGGATCCGTTATTGGTCCACAATGTTTTATCGGGTATGGCGCGCACATCGGCACGAACGCCTATTTACGTGAAGGTGTGAAAATCGGTGCCGATGTTGTGATCGGGGACCGTTTTATCGCACAACCGGGGGCGACAGTCGGCGGCGATGGATTTTCCTTTGTGACCAAAGAAGTATCGGCCGTCGAAGTAGCACGTGATAGTTTAGGCAAAGATGATATTTCGGCACGTGGGCAAACTTGGGCGCGCATTCATTCGCTGGCGGGCGTCGTCATTGGCGATGATGTCGAATTGGGCGCACAGTGTTGCGTTGATCGTGGATCGGTCAAACCCACAAAAATCGGAAACGGTGTCAAAACCGATAATCTGTCACAAATCGGTCATAACGTGGTGATAGGCAATGATTGTCTGATCTGTGCGCAGGTTGGGATTGCGGGATCATCGGTGATAGGAAACAATGTGGTCTTGGGTGGACAAACAGGCATCAGTGATAACATTACGATCGGCGATAATGTTATCACTGGCGGGGCGACAAAGGTTTTGTCAAATGTGCCGAGTGGGCGTATCATGTTAGGATACCCAGCGATGAAAATGGATACCCATATAGAAGCGTATAAAGCGCTGCGTAGATTGCCGCGCCTGATGCAAACCGTCGCTGAGATGAAAAAAATGGTTTTCAAAACGGATCAGAATACCTAAATCCCAAGTAAACGATGGATCATGAGTAATATGAACGTTCAAGAACAAGTCATTGCCATTTTGGCCGAACAAGCCGTGTTGGAACCACACGACGTTAGTTTGGATAGCACGCTAGAAAGCCTTGGAATCGAAAGCCTTGGTTTGGTCGAAAGCATCTTTGCGATCGAAGAAGCGTTTGATATCCAGGTTCCCTTTAATGCAAACGATCCAAGTGATGGCGATTTTGACATTTCGTCGGTTGCGTCAATCATCGCGGGTATTGAAAAACTGATCGCGGAGCAGGCGTGAAGCGGGTCGTTATCACAGGCGCGGGCACAATAAATGCGCTGGGGCATGATGTGCCTCAAACCTTAGAGGCGATGAAAAACGGCACCTGCGGGATTGGTCCGTTGGACTTTCGCGATGTAGACAGGTTAATGATCAAGATAGGCGCGCAAGTCCATGATTTTGCGCCTGAAACGGTGTTTAACCGTCAGCAATTATCGCTCTATGATCGCTTTACCCAATTCACGTTGATCGCCGCGAAACAAGCGGTCGCGCAATCCGGTCTGACGTTTTCGGGTGATTTGGCGGCGACGTCTGGCGTGGTGCTGGGCACCGCGGGCGGCGGGGTCAGCACGTGGGACGAAAACTATCGCACTGTCTATGAGGATGGCAAAAACCGTGTTCATCCTTTCGTCGTGCCCAAGCTGATGAACAATGCGGCCGCCAGCCATGTGTCGATGGATTATAACCTAAAAGGACCGTCATTCACCGTATCAACCGCCTGTGCCAGTTCAAACCACGCCATGGCGCAAGCGTTCAACATGGTGCGCTCGGGCATGGCGACGGTCATGTTGACGGGTGGATCCGAAAGCATGTTGTGCTTTGGCGGGGTCAAAGCATGGGAAGGGCTGCGCGTGATGTCCAAAGACGCGTGTCGCCCGTTTTCCGCCAACCGCAATGGCATGGTCCAAGGCGAAGGTGCGGCAGTCTTTGTGTTTGAAGAACTGGACCACGCCCGCGCCCGTGGGGCCGAGATTTTGGCCGAGGTGGTGGGCTTTGCCATGTCCTCTGACGCTGCCGACATCGTGATGCCATCAAAACAAGGTGCCGCAAGGGCCATCGCGGGTGCGCTGCGCGACGCGCGTCTGAACCCCAGGGATGTGGGATACATCAACGCCCACGGCACAGGCACGGCCGCGAACGACAAGACCGAATGCGCCGCCGTGGCCGATGTGTTTGGCCATCATGCGGATGATCTGATGATCAGTTCGACGAAATCAATGCACGGTCATTTGATCGGCGGGACAGGGGCAGTGGAACTCTTGGCCTGTATCATGGCTGTCCGCGACGGTGTCATTGCGCCGACGATCGGATATGAAGAACCTGACCCCGAATGTGCACTGGACGTCGTCCCGAACGAGGCCCGCGAAGTCGCCGTCGACGTGGCCCTCTCCAACGCCTTTGCCTTTGGCGGCCTGAACGCTGTCATGGCCCTGCGTGCGTATCGCTAACCCCGCGCGTGATTACAAACGCCGTTCTAGTATTTCGGGCTTATCGGCAGTCCTGTGACAAGGGATTATGCTTTGTCGTCACACAGTGGCGACTGCGTCGCGTATAATCCGGCCTCCGCACGTCCCGATGGGCGCGGGCGTTGTTCCAAAGCCCTGTTAACCGCCCACGCGCGTGAACAAGATCATATCGGCGGTAGTACGGTCAAAAACTGTTCAATCGTTTTCTTGATGGGGTTAAAGTAGATAATCAATGCATTGACAATGTCTGGTACTGTCTTACCTCACAACGATGCAATGTGAGGTGCATCCTTATCAATCCCCCTAAAACCCAACCACGCCCAAGTAAACCGGTTTGACCATTGCAAAACCGCCTATCCGCGCCATAGTGGGAGCAATGAACATAGGCGGCGATTATGGCATTTTGGCGATTCTTGGGGGCGAATAAGACCTTTATCGGGGCGGGGTTTTTGTTGTCGTTTATGTCCAGCTTTGGGCAGACCTATTTCATTTCGATCTTTTCGGGAGAAATCCGCGCCACGTTTGATTTGTCCCACGCGGAATGGGGTAGCATTTATGGCATCGCCACGTTTTCCTCGGCCATTTTGATGATCTGGGCGGGGGGATTGTCGGATCGGTTCCGCACCCGTGCCTTGGGCGGAATCGTCTTGGCCGGATTGGCGACGGCGGTTTTATTCATGGCGCATATTCATACCGTTATCCTATTGCCCATCGCCATATTCCTTTTGCGGTTTTTCGGACAAGGAATGGCGGTGCATTTGGCGGCCGTGGCTATGTCACGGTGGTTTGTGGCGACGCGGGGGCGGGCGTTGTCGATATCAAACCTTGGCTATTCGCTGGGCGAGGCTGTGTTGCCCATGGTGATAGTCGTGTTGTTGGGCGTATTCGCTTGGCAAACCCTGTGGTCCTATGCGGCGATTGTGGTGATTGGCGCGGCACCATTTTTATATTGGCTATTGCGCCAAGAACGTACGCCGCAGTCCATGGCCGAAGACAACAGCAGCCTTGGGATGGGGGGACGACATTGGACGCGGGGCGCGTGTCTGCGTCATCCGCTGTTTTGGTTTATGGTGCCCGCATTGATCAGCCCAGGTGCGTTCTTTACCGCGTTTTTCTTTCAACAAGTTCCTTTCGCGGCAGAAAAAGGGTGGTCGCATTTGGCCTTGGTTCAGCTGTTTCCGATTTATAGCCTCTCTGTTGTAGTGGCGAATTTGGGGTCGGGCTGGGCGCTGGATCGATGGGGTGTGGCGCGGTTGATCCCGTATTTCCAAATTCCGTTGTGTGTGGCGTTTTTGGTCGTGGGCGCGGCGCAGGATGTGATGGTTATGGCGGTTGCATTAATTTTGCTCGGCGCGGTTGGCGGGGCAAACGGTACACTGCCAAATGCGTTTTGGGCGGAATTTTATGGTACGCGCCATTTGGGCGCGATCAAGGCGATGGCCAGCGCGGTCATGGTCTTGGGATCAGCGATTGGCCCTTGGGTGACTGGGGTCGGGTTGGAATATGGCGTCAGTTTGGCTGTGCAATTTCAATGGGTTGCGGTGTATTTTGCAGTGGCGTCTATCTGCATGATCTTCGGCGTGCGGCGGTATCGAACAACGTAAGGCGCGGGAACAAGGGTCGCAGACCCGCCCGCGCCATCGCCTGCCCGAACCAGCGGGCTGGCGATATTGATGCGGGGCACGCCGTTCGGCGGTTTTTCGGATTTTGCACGATAAAGCGCGTTGATCGGGGGTTGATCGCCACCCCTCGGTCAGGCGATGGCGCTGGTCTTACCCGATAAAGCTTGCACAGCCCTTTAGCGCCGCGAAATCGTCCAGGATCACATGCACGCTGAATTGTGCGTTGAATTCGGAAAACCGATCCTTGGCGCGAAACGCTTTGGCGAACACGTCGCTGGCCAAATATGGCGTCAGCGCGCGGGCCACGCCGCCGATCAGGTAAATCCCGCCAAGGGGCAGGGTGGCCAATGCCATATCACCGTAGACCCCACCGGCAAAGCTTGCTTGGGTTTTTGCCACATGGATCGCGGTTGCGTCACCTGCGGCGGCGGCGGCCATGATGTCGGCCGCGCTGCGGTCGGTGCGGTTATTCAATGCGGCGTCGATGCGTTCCAAACCGCGTCCGGCAAGGATATGTTCATTGGAAATGAACCCTTCAGTTTTATTGACGTATTTGGCAACGGCAATTTGGGTTTCTTCGGCCACAGCAATGCGCGCGTGTCCGATTTCCGCAGGCGGCACAAAGGTGCCATGTTCGGTTTGGTAAACGGGGGCTGCGTTGAACCCGGTACCCATTCCAATCACGATTTGCGTATCGTTGGGGCGGGGGGTATGGGTGCCGCGCAGAACGGTTTCAAAATCACCCGTTTGCAGCGACGTCAGGCAATGGCCCTGTGCTTGCAAGTCATTCAATAATCCAACTTGCGCCGCATTGGACGCTGCGGCGATTTCGGCGCTTTCAATCGTCCAATCCAAATTGGTCATTTCAGCGCGACCCTCCACAACGGGCCCGGCCGCCGCAACGCAAGCACGATCAACGCCTGTGATACCCGCATCGGCGAGATAGCGGCACACGATATCCGTGAATTCGGCATGGTCCGCATTTTTAAAGCGCGTAATCGTTTCTGGACGCACCGTTTTGCCGTCAGACAACGCCAAGCGCGTATTGGTACCGCCGATATCAGCCAAAAGACAAAGTGGTTGTGCCATAGGGTGCCCCGAACAAAAAATTCATTGTTCGTTTATGCCGAAATCAATGATGTCGCAAGGTCTGTGATGTAAATAATGTTAGCGCAAACGAACGCTGCCTTTATCCCACTGGCAAAGATTAATTTTTATCAATGTTCCGCTTTCGTTCCCAATATATATTGGCCTTTGGGGCAAAACATACTATGTGTGCATTAACCTTTAGGAATGAATCATGGCTGAGCTGAAACAAATTCAGGTGCGCGGCGCGCGCGAACATAATTTGAAATCGATCGATGTGGACATCCCGCGTGACCAATTTGTGGTCATCACTGGGTTGTCTGGGTCGGGGAAATCGTCATTGGCCTTTGATACGATTTATGCCGAAGGGCAACGTCGTTATGTCGAAAGCCTGTCGGCCTATGCGCGCCAATTCCTTGATATGATGGAAAAACCTGACGTTGATCATATCTCGGGGCTCAGCCCCGCGATTTCGATTGAACAAAAAACGACATCGAAAAACCCGCGTTCGACGGTTGGCACCGTGACCGAAATTTACGATTATATGCGCCTATTGTTTGCACGTGCGGGTACGCCCTATAGCCCCGCAACCGGGTTACCGATTGAGGCGCAACAGGTCCAAGATATGGTCGATCGCATTATGACCATGGAAGAGGGCACACGCGCCCACCTTTTGGCGCCAATCGTACGCGATCGCAAAGGCGAATATCGCAAAGAATTTATTGAACTGCGCAAACAAGGGTTTCAACGGGTCAAGGTGAATGGCGAATTCTATGAATTGGACGAACCGCCCACGTTGGACAAAAAATTCCGCCATGATATCGACGTAGTCGTTGACCGCATCGTCGTGCGTCCCGAATTGGAAACCCGTCTGGCCGACAGCTTGCGCACTGCGCTTGATCTGGCCGACGGCATCGCGATCTTGGAAACCGCGCCGCGCGACGGTGACCCTGAACGTATCACGTTTTCGGAAAACTTTGCCTGTCCTGTCAGCGGCTTTACCATTCCTGAAATTGAACCGCGTCTGTTTTCATTCAATGCGCCATTCGGGGCCTGTCCTCAATGTGATGGCTTGGGGATGGAGCTATTTTTTGACGAACGTTTGGTTGTGCCCGATCAAATGTTGAAAATCCGGGATGGGGCCTTGGCGCCGTGGCGCAAAGGTAAATCACCCTATTTCCTGCAAACTATCGAAGCGATTGCAAAACATTACGAATTTGACCAAAACGCACGATGGAAAGACCTGCCTGCGCATGTGAAACAAGTGTTCCTATATGGGTCAGGCGACGACGAAATTCCGTTCCGCTATGACGAAGGGGGCCGGATTTATCAGGTGACCCGCACGTTTGAAGGGGTCATTCCAAACTTGGAACGTCGTTATCGCGAAACCGATAGCAATTGGGTGCGCGAAGAATTCGAACAATATCAAAACAACCGCCCCTGTGGCACCTGCGACGGGTATCGTTTGAAACAAGAGGCGCTGGCCGTCAAAATCGCTGGTCTTCATATTGGCCAAGTGGTCAAAATGTCGATCAAAGAGGCCTATGAATGGTGCAAAACCGTTCCAGATCACCTGACAAACCAGAAAAACGAAATCGCGCGCGCCATTTTGAAGGAAATCCGCGAACGGCTGGGTTTCCTGAACAACGTCGGTTTGGAATACCTGACACTATCGCGCAACGCGGGCACCTTGTCAGGAGGTGAAAGCCAACGTATTCGTTTGGCCAGCCAGATTGGGTCTGGCTTGACTGGGGTTTTGTACGTTTTGGATGAACCATCGATTGGGTTGCATCAACGCGACAATGACCGATTGTTGACCACGTTGAAAAACCTGCGCGATCAGGGCAACACTGTGATCGTCGTCGAACATGACGAAGACGCGATCCGCGAGGCGGATTATGTTTTTGACATTGGTCCAGGGGCGGGCGTTCATGGCGGTCAGGTGGTGTCACATGGGACACCCGCGCATATCGCCGCGGATGAGGCATCTTTGACGGGGCAATACCTTTCGGGAAAACGCGAAATCGCGGTTCCTGCGGTGCGACGCGATGGAAATGGCAAAGCCGTGACTGTGGTCAACGCGGTGGGCAACAACCTGCAAAATGTGACGGTGGATTTCCCATTGGGGAAATTCGTTTGTGTGACGGGCGTGTCGGGCGGTGGTAAATCAACGCTAACGATTGAAACCCTGTTCAAAACCGCGTCCATGCGATTGAACGGCGCGAAACAGGCGCCCGCGCCCTGTGACACGATCAAAGGGTTGGAATTTTTGGACAAGGTGATCGACATCGACCAACGCCCGATTGGCCGCACGCCACGGTCAAACCCTGCGACCTATACCGGTGCATTTACCCCGATCCGTGATTGGTTTGCGGGCCTGCCTGAGGCCAAGACACGCGGCTATAAACCCGGTCGGTTTAGTTTCAACGTCAAAGGCGGTCGGTGCGAGGCGTGCCAAGGCGACGGTGTGATCAAAATCGAAATGCATTTCTTGCCCGACGTCTATGTGACTTGTGAAACCTGTCACGGCAAGCGTTACAATCGTGAAACGCTTGAGGTTAAATTCAAAGGCAAATCCATCGCCGACGTATTGGACATGACGGTTGAAGACGCTCAACAGTTTTTCCAAGCGGTGCCGTCGATCCGTGAAAAAATGGATGCGCTGGTCCGGGTTGGTTTGGGCTATATCAAGGTTGGACAGCAGGCGACCACTCTATCGGGCGGCGAAGCGCAGCGGGTGAAATTGTCGAAAGAACTTGCGCGAAGATCGACGGGCAAGACATTGTATATATTGGACGAACCGACAACGGGACTTCATTTCGAAGATGTGCGCAAATTGTTAGAGGTGCTGCACAAATTGGTTGAACAAGGCAATTCGGTTGTGGTGATTGAACATAATCTGGATGTGGTCAAAACCGCCGATTGGGTCATCGATATCGGGCCCGAGGGGGGCGATGGCGGCGGTCAGGTGGTGGCCACCGGCACGCCCGAACATATTGCAACCGTTTCGGCAAGCCATACCGGCCATTACCTAAAAGATATGTTGGTTCCCAAAACGCGCGCTGCAGAATAACGTGCGACCAAAGATTGAACCCTCCGACCTTTGGGCCGGGTGGTTTTTATATGTCCGGGAAACTTGAACGGGCTATGAGCCGAAAGCACGCCTGGGTTGGTAAGCGCGACATAAAGCTTTCTGTCTATTCCGTATTCAACGGATATCAGTTCAATCCGTTGCCGAAAGATCGCCCGAATCTGATCATCACAAAGCGCCTCGATTTTTAGGCAAAAGTCACCAATCGGTTGCGGCCAAGGCGAATGCGCAAACCTAAGATGAATGACCTCTAAAATGCCAGCGGGAAAAGTGCAAAGTTTTCGGAATAAAGTTAGCCATTTGTTTTGTAAAAATTGGAATTTTTTAACAAAATTCCTTACAAATTGGTTGATGTTAATAAATTGTCCTGTGTTTGACGTTTACGGAATGCGAACCAGTTGACCATCGACATAATTTAAGTATAGCTTCATTGATTAGTAGGAAAATTGGGACATATCTTTGCCCCCGATACCGAAACTTAGGGAGAGAACTCATGAACAAATTTATGATGGCTGCGGCCGCATCTGCTTTAATCGCGGGTACCGCATCTGCAGAAAACGTTACAATCGGCGTTTTCTTGGGCTTCACTGGTCCAATCGAATCCTTGGTTGCTGAAATGGGCCCAGCGGCCGAATTGGCGATCAAAGAAGTCAGCGACAGCGGTAAATTCTTGGGCGGTTCAACCGTTTCATCTGTGCGCGGTGACACAACCTGTGTTGACGCAGGTGCGGCAACTGCAGCGATTGAACGTTTAATCACAGCTGACGGCGCAAAAGGCATCGTTGGTGGTGACTGTTCTGGCGTAACCGGCGCGGCGTTGATGAACGTTGCATTGCCAAACGGCGTTGTGATGGTATCCCCATCTGCAACAAGCCCAGCATTGTCACACAACAACAACGAAGATAATGGATTGTTCTTCCGCACAGCGCCATCAGACGCACGCCAAGGTGTTGTGATGACCGAAGTATTGATGGAACAAGGCATCAAGTCAGTCGCAGTCAGCTATACAAACAACGACTACGGTAAAGGTCTGGCAGACGCGTTCCAATCCGCATATGAAGCGGCGGGCGGCACAGTCACACTAAGCGCGCCACACGAAGACGGCAAAGCTGATTACTCAGCTGAAGTTGGCGCATTGGCAGCAGCAGGCGGCGACCGTTTGGTTGTTGCAGGTTACGTTGACCAAGGCGGCGCAGGCATCGTTCGTGCGGCGATCGACACAGGTGCATTCGACACGTTCCATTTCCCAGACGGGATGATCGGTGACGCGTTGACCGACACATTTGGAGCCGACATCGACGGTTCCACAGGTCAACACCCAAGCCCATCAACAGAATTGGCAGACGCGTTCACAGCGCACGTAAATGGTGCATTCAATGCCACATCACCTTTCGCACCTGAATCATATGACTCAGCCGCGTTGATTTTGTTGGCGATGCAAGCGGCAGGATCATCCGATCCAGCGGCCTACAAAGAGAAAATCTTTGACGTTGCAAACGCACCAGGCGAGAAAATCGCAGCGGGTGATTTGGCACGTGCCTTGGAAATTCTGGCCGCAGGTGGCGACATCGATTACGTCGGCGCATCTGGTGTTGAATTGGTTGGCCCAGGTGAAGCGGCGGGTAACTATCGTGAAATCACCATCAACGGTGGCAAAATCGAAACAGTTAAATTCCGCTAAGCCGGTGTTGAAACTTGGAACACAGCCTAGAGAAATCTAGGCTGTGTTTCGTTTAAGAGATGCATATTAAATCAGGAGTGCGGTGTTTTGATCAAGGTTCAGAACCTTCACAAGCATTTCGGCGGCTTTCATGCCGTTGATGGTGCCTCATTAGAAATCGAACAAGGTTCGATCACAGGGTTGATTGGTCCGAACGGTGCCGGCAAAACAACATTGTTTAACGTCATTGCCGGTGTGCATGAACCGACCTCGGGTAAGGTTTTATTGCAGGATCAGGATATTACCGGCTTACCACCGCATGAATTGTTCCATCGTGGTGTTCTGCGCACATTTCAAATCGCCCATGAATTTGGGTCAATGACCTGTCGCGAAAACCTGATGATGGTACCTGCAGATCAGGTCGGGGAAACTTTGTGGAACACTTGGTTTGGCCGCAAGCGTATTGCCGACCAAGAACGCGCGTTGCGTGCCAAGGCGGACGAGGTGTTGGAATTTCTGACAATTTCGCATTTGGCTGATCACAAAGCGGGGCAGGTGTCAGGCGGGCAAAAGAAATTGCTGGAACTGGGCCGCACGATGATGGTTGACGCCAAGATTGTGTTTTTGGACGAGGTCGGTGCAGGTGTGAACCGCACGTTGTTGAACACCATCGGCGATGCGATCATCCGATTGAACAAAGAACGCGGATATACATTCGTTGTGATTGAACACGACATGGATTTCATCGGCCGCATTTGTAACCCCGTCATTTGTATGGCCGAGGGTAAAGTGTTGGCCCAAGGCACCTTGGATGAAATCAAAGCAAACGAACACGTGATCGAAGCCTATTTGGGCACAGGATTGAAAAACAAACAAAAGGATGCGGCATCATGAGCGAACCGTTCCTGATTGGCGATTGCATGACCGGCGGATATGGCAAAGGGCAAGATATTCTGCATGATTGCACAATCGCCGTGGAAAAAGGCGAAATCGCCGTGATCGTCGGCCCAAATGGCGCCGGTAAATCCACCGCGATGAAGGCGGTCTTTGGCATGTTGGACGTGCGCCAGGGCGCCGTACGCTTGCAAGGTCAAGACATTACAAAATTATCCCCCCAAGACCGCGTGTTACAGGGGATGGGCTTTGTGCCACAAACGCACAATATCTTTACCTCGATGACGGTTGAAGAAAACCTGGAAATGGGCGCGTTTATTCGGACCGATGATTTTCGACCCACGATGGAACAGGTCTATGATCTGTTCCCAATTTTGCGCGACAAACGCAACCAACCCGCGGGCGAATTGTCAGGCGGTCAACGTCAACAGGTGGCTGTTGGCCGGGCATTGATGACGAAACCATCGGTGTTGATGTTGGACGAACCGACCGCGGGTGTATCGCCAATCGTGATGGACGAACTCTTTGATCGTATCATCGAAGTTGCCCGTACGGGGATTTCCATTTTGATGGTTGAACAAAACGCGCGTCAGGCGTTGGAAATCGCGGACAAAGGATATGTTCTTGTCCAAGGGCGCAATGCCTTTACCGGCACGGGCCAAGATTTATTGGCCGACGCCGAAGTGCGCAAATCATTCTTGGGGGGCTGATCATGGATTTTCTGAACGCTCTTGTCGTTTTGGCAAACTTTGTTGTGATCCCCGGGATTGCCTATGGCAGCCAGTTGGCGCTTGGCGCTCTTGGGGTGACGTTGGTATATGGCGTGTTGCGCTTTTCTAACTTTGCCCATGGGGATACCATGGCCTTTGGCACGATGGTTGTCGTGTTGGTCACATGGTGGATGCAAAGTGTTGGCATTTCATTTGGCCCATTGCCAACAGCGCTTTTGGCGTTGCCGTTTGGGATCGCGGCGACAGCTGTATTGATGATCGGAACAGATCGGATGGTTTACCGGTTTTACCGCCAGAAAAAGGCAGAACCGGTTGTTTATTTGATCGTGTCGCTAGGTGTGATGTTCATCATGGCGGGTTTGGTGCGCTTTATCATCGGCCCCAATGATCAATCCTTCTCGGATGGGGAACGGTTCATCATAAAGGTACGCGATTTCAAACAGATGACAGGTTTGGACGAAGGTTTGGCGATCAAAACTACCCAAGGCATTACGGTTGTCACAGCCGTGGTTGTTGTGGCGGTTTTGTTTTGGTTCTTGAATAACACACGGACCGGCAAATCGATGCGCGCCTTTTCCGATAACGAAGATTTGGCCTTGTTATCGGGCATTAATCCGGAACGGGTTGTTTTGTACACATGGTTGATCGTGGCGGTCTTGGCAACGTTTGCGGGCACGCTTTACGGGTTGGACAAAAGCTTTAAACCGTTTGTGTATTTCCAATTGTTGTTGCCGATTTTTGCGGCAGCAATTGTTGGCGGTTTGGGAAATCCGCTTGGCGCAATTGCGGGCGGCTTTGTCATCGCCTTTTCCGAAGTCACAGTGACCTATGCGTGGAAAAAGGTTATCACCTATGTGGTTCCCGATGCGTGGGCACCCGAAGGTTTGGTGCAACTGTTGTCCACCGAATATAAATTCGCCGTCAGCTTTGTCATCTTGGTGATTGTGTTGCTGATCAAACCCACGGGTCTATTTAAAGGAAAAGCGCTATGAGCGAGACAGGAAAAACATATGCATTGTTTGCGATGGTCGTCGTCTTGATCATCGGAACAGGGTTTGTTCAAAGCTGGAACTCGGCTCTATTTATCCTGAACATGGGATTGATCAGTGCGATCATGGCGCTGGGTGTTAACTTGCAATGGGGTATCGCAGGGTTGCTCAATGTTGGCATCATGGGCTTTGTTGCCTTGGGTGGTTTGGCGACTGTGCTTGTGTCAATGGACCCGGTGCCCGAGGCTTGGGACGCGGGCGGTCCACGTCTGTTTTTGGGGCTGGCCTTGGGGGCGGCGTCCATTTTTGCAGTCGTCATGGCCTATGCCAAATTGCCAAAGGGTTGGGCGCGGATCATCGGCGTCGTGCTTGTTGCGATCATTGGGTTCAATATCACCCGTGGTGTGTTGGACCCAGCTGTTCAGGCGGTCGAGGCGGTGAACCCCGCGTTGACCGGGTATCTGGGCGGTCTTGGCTTGCCCGTGTTAATTGCCTGGCCTGTGGGCGGATTGTTCGCCGCCGCAGCAGCATGGGTGATTGGCAAAACTGCGCTGGGTCTGCGTTCAGATTATTTGGCGATTGCGACCTTGGGCATTTCGGAAATCATTATCGCGATCTTGAAAAACGAAGATTGGATGTCGCGTGGCGTGAAAAACGTGATTGGTATTCCACGGCCATTGCCCTATGAAATCGATTTGCAAGCGGACCCAAGTTTTGTCGCCCGCGCGACGGGACTGGGCCTTGACCCGATGACTGCATCAACACTCTACGTCAAAATCGGCTATGGCGTATTGTTTGCCATCGTTTTGGGTATTTTGTTGTTACTGTCACAACTTGCGTTAAACAGCCCATGGGGCCGCATGATGCGTGCAATCCGAGATAAC
This sequence comes from Paracoccaceae bacterium, assembly GCA_038134005.1. Classification (GTDB taxonomy): domain Bacteria; phylum Pseudomonadota; class Alphaproteobacteria; order Rhodobacterales; family Rhodobacteraceae; genus CAJXSD01. The sequence continues at coordinate 36,238 of JAYPUL010000025.1, forward strand.
GAAACTGCGGCGCGCGCGATGGGTAAAAACGTAACAGCACGGCATTTGCAAGTGTTTGTTTTGGGCTCTGCAATCTGTGGCATCGCGGGTGCGATGATGACCACGATGGACAGCCAGCTGACACCGGGATCGTATCAACCGCTGCGCTTTACCTTTTTGATCTGGGTCATGGTCATTGTTGGTGGATCGGGAAACAACCTTGGGTCCATCTTGGGCGGTTTTCTGGTGTGGTTCTTGTGGGTGCAAGTTGAACCATTGGGCGCAGGGTTGATGAATATCATCACCATGCCAATGTCCGATGACAGTGCTTTGCGTGCACATCTTTTGGAAGGCGCGGCCTATATGCGATTGCTGACCATGGGCGTATTTTTGTTGGTCATGTTACGCTTTAGCCCAAAGGGCTTGATCCCAGAAAGGTAATGCTTTCGAATTGCTGCGCAATCCGACAAACGCGCGGGCCTTTGGCCCGCGCGTTTTCTTTTGAGTATTTTTCAAAGATGAAAGCTGGCTTTGGGTTATGCCCCCAAAGCGCTGGCTTGCTTTGCCAATTCTGTAATCGCCGCCCAATCTCGTGCATCAATTAGGTTTTGCGGCGCAACCCAGCTGCCGCCAACACAAAGCGTATTTGAGAGGCCAAGATATGTTGGCGCTGATGCTGGGGTGATGCCGCCTGTGGGGCAGAATTTCACCTGTGGCAAAGGGGCACCGATCGCTTTGAGCGCGAGCGCGCCACCGTTTGCTTCGGCGGGAAAGAATTTTTGCACTGTGTAGCCGCGTTCCATCAAACGCATAACCTCGGAAGAGGTTGCTGCGCCTGGCAAGAGTGGGAGGTGAGCATCTTCGCAGGCTTGCAAGATCGTATCGGTCGCCCCAGGCGAGACGCCGAATTTTGCGCCCGCTTTGACGGCTGCGTCGACGTCGGCCGGCGTCAAAAGCGTGCCAGCCCCAACAACACCACCATCTACCAATGCCATTTCCCGGATTACTTCAAGAGCCGCAGGCGTGCGCAATGTGACCTCAAGCGCGGGCAGGCCGCCCGCGACCAGTGCTTCGGCCAGAG
>JAYPUL010000026.1:0-36464 GCA_038134005.1 Paracoccaceae bacterium
GAACCCTGGGTCCCCGTAAAGGGACAACGGTTTTCGAGACCGCCCCGTTCGACCACTCCGGCACCTCTCCACGGGCGCGACGTTTAGATTTTTTGATTTCCAGTTGCAAGCGGTTTTTGTCCGTTCTTATTCCGGTTATCAAATTGGTCTTGGCATTTGAATTGGACGGCCCCATACTTGGGTGAAACAACAGGAATGTATCATGGCCGTGGTCCGAAAAATTATCAGTATTGCGTTTTGGATCGTGTCCGTTTTTGGTGCAACTGCAAGCGTGGCGCAATCGCCCTCTGCTTCGGAATTATATGATGCATTGCATATGGATATCTTGGTTGATGTCATCGTGTCTGAAGGGCGCGATCAGGTGCGCGATGCGGCCGAAATTTACCTGACCGGGCGCGCCGCGGAAACATATGTCACCGAAAATGTGGCGCTTTATGATCCTGACGAAATCAAGCGGCATTTGATCGACGGGTTGTCATCTGGATTAAGTGCCGATGACTTGGCTGTCGCTGTCGCCTTTTTCAAAACGGAAACAGGGGCTTACGCCGCGAAGTTGGAAGCCAGCGCGCGCCAAGCGATTTCTGATCAGGGTGTCGAAGATCACGCAAAAGCAATGGCATCAGACGCTGTCGCCCGCGGCGTCGAACGCATCGATATTTTAGAAACCGCTATCGCCGACATGGACTTGGTCGAAATGAACTTGGCAGGGGCCATGACTGCGCAATATCAATTTTTAATGCCACTTTCGGATGTCAAAGATTTGGGTTTGGATCAGGCGGCTGTGTTAACGATGATCCAAGAAGGCCAAGATGCGTTATCTCAGTCTATTTTGGAATGGCTGGTGGCATTTTTGTATATGGCTTATGCACCGCTGGACGATGAACAATTGTCCACCTATTTGACGTATCAGACGTCGCCGAATGGGGCGTCTTTGAATAAGGTCTTGTTTGATGTGTTCAATGCGATCGATCGCGACATGTCGGCGGCGATGGGGGTATCGTTGGCACAATCACTACAATCAAAAGAGATCTAACACGTCAGGGTTAACCAAGGGTTGACTTTTGGCGTTTCTCACGACATAGACGGGGATCATGGCGGGAGGATTCCCGCCTTTTGCTGTAATTACGTCGAAAGACGCGCTGTTTTAGGCGGTGAAATTTCACCAAAACACCCGGTTGGGGGCCAAAAAACGCGGAAACAAAAGGAAACTAGCATGTTTGCTGTCCTAAAGACTGGCGGTAAGCAGTACAAAGTTCAAGCGGGCGATATTTTGCGCGTTGAAAAATTGGCTGCCGACGCAGGTGAAAAAGTACAATTTAACGAAGTTCTGATGGTTGGCGGTGATGCGCCTGTAATCGGTGCGCCACGCGTGGTGGGTGCTGCGGTACAAGCCGAAGTTATCGATCAGATCAAAGGCGATAAGACAATTAACTTTGTCAAACGTCGTCGTAAGCACAGCTCGCAGCGGACAAAAGGTCATCGTCAACAGCTGACTTTGGTTCGTATAACAGATATTTTGGCAAAAGGTGCTGAAAAATCTGGCATAAAAGAAGCCGTTGGCGCAGGTTCTGTCGCCACAGCGGCCGAATAAGAAGGAGTAACCCCCCATGGCACATAAAAAAGCTGGCGGTTCATCCCGTAACGGTCGCGACTCAGTAGGTCGTCGTCTTGGCGTCAAAATTTTTGGCGGACAAGCGGTCATCCCAGGCAACATCATCGTGCGTCAGCGCGGTAACAAATGGTGGCCAGGTGAAGGAGTAGGCCAAGGCAAAGATCACACACTTTTTGCTACATCTGAAGGCTGCGTCAAGTTCCACAAGGGCTTCAAAGGCCGTACATTTATTTCCGTTCTTCCAGTCGCGGAGGCTGCGGAATAAGCCGAAAACCGAAAATTCGTTTTCACAAGGGGATCGGCAAAACCGGTCCCTTTTTTCATTTGGATTAACTTTTTATTTAGGGCTTGGGTGGTTCAAATGTCTGTCACATTTTACGGATATATCACGTAAAGGTTAATTGAGCAGATTTTGCGCCGTTAGACTGATCAGCCCATTGGGGCAAACGTAAACTTATGCCAACAAAGGAGGCATAAATGAAAATAGAAATTATTACACAACAACCAAGTGTTGCAACACAACGGTTTGATTTACGTCCATTGCGGCTTTCTGATGCCGGTCTTATTGAATTTTACACACGCGACGAACGCGTCGCACGTCAAACGACGTCTATTCCACATCCTTTGCCACCCGGCGCGACCCAGGCGTTTGTGACCCGTTGTATGTCACAAGAACGCGACGAAGATGTTTGGGCCATTGATGCATCACGCAATGGTGGATCCGAGGTTATTGGGCTGGTGTCCCTGGAACGGCTCAGCCGTAATCAATCTGAATTGGGGTATTGGGTGGCGCCTGCATTTTGGAACCAAGGTGTCGCGTCCGAAGTGGCCACAGCCATCATTCATGCCAATCCAATGGGGCATGACACGATTTTTGCCGCTGTTTTCCAAGATAACCCCGCGTCCGCGCGCGTTCTGACAAATTGCGGCTTTGAGTACATCGGTGATGCAGAAGCATTTTCGGTCGCTCGAAACGCTAAAGTCCCAACTTGGACGTATCTGCGTAAATTCGCGATGGCGGGAAAATAAACATGACCGTTTTCGCACAAAATACAGGTCTAACATCTGCACCAACATGCAAATGCGTGGCGTGGATGGCGTGCGTTAAATACCCCCGAAGTTAACCGAATAGAAAAATTCAGTTTTCAAAAGGGGGGCCAAAAGACCCCCTTTTTCTTTATGAGGATTCACTGAGAAAACAAATTATTACAGACCGATTATACTTGCGCCCGCCCATAATTCAGGACGCACAGGCGATCAAAAACCTTATTTCCTATGACCTGGCACGTTGGTTGACCCGCATGCCGTGGCCCTATCAGTTGTCCGATGCAACAGATTGGCTGGCCGCGCTAAAATGGGGCGAGGGCAGCTATATACGGGCAATCACTCTGCATGGTAAAATCATTGGTATGATCGGGTTAGAGGATGAACTTGGCTATTGGCTCGCGCCTGAATTCTGGGGCAAAGGCTATGCGTCCGAGGCCGCGCATGCGGTTTTGACTGAGTATTTCAAAAACCCTGACGCGCTGCCAATTTCCTCTGGCTACCATTTGGGCAATGACCGCTCGGCCAATGTCTTGGTCAAAATGGGGTTTTCGCCCAACGGGTGCGAAATGCGCCCATCACTTGCACAAAATCGCGATCTTGAGCTTCAAAAGATGCTGTTGACTCCCGAACAATGGCACGCGCTTAACCCTGTGACGATAACCGCAGGGAAAAACTCGTTGTCGCCTATAACCATCGCGGATTTCGATGCGCTCTATGGCATTTTCGGCAACAAAGACGTGGCGTGGCAATTAGGGCGCTGGCCACATCCACTTGCGCCCGAACTCTTACGTAAACGTATTATCAGCATGCAATGGCGTGGTGCATGTGGCGCGACGTTTAAAATTACGAATGCCCAAGGGCAAACCATCGGAATCATTGGTTTTCACTCTGACTGAAATGGTCAAAAGAATTATATATCAATGGGTTATGCGCTGCACCCCGATCACTGGGGGCGCGGCTATATGTCTGACGCGGTTAAAGCAATGACGGCATTTATTTTTGATCGCTATCCCATTTCACAACTGCACGCGTCGACCGTTATTGACAATGCAGCCTCACAAAGGGTCTTAATAAAAAATGGTTTTGAGGAATACGATCGCGTGCCTTTCACTCAAGCGTCTCGCAAATACGAAGTAACAAGCCTTGAATTTAGATTAAAGCGCACATAATGCTTCATCTTTGTAAAAATACTCTTGGGGTGCGGGGGCAAGGCCCCCGCGTTCGTCGGATCGCACAGGCGATCCGAAATCTTTGGATGAATATATGACAAAATTGATTTTTAAAACCGAACGCCTCACCCTTCGCCATATTGGCCCGGATGATTATGACGCGGTCTTTGCGATGAATGCGATTTATGATCTTGTCAAAAATACAGGGTCATGGGCCTATCCGCCGGACCCAAATCAAATTCGCGACCTTTGCAATCACACTGACACAAAATCGGGTGTCCGTGGGGTGATTGTTTTGGATGATATGGTCATTGGTCAAGCGGGTTTGATCGACGGAATTCTCTATTACACGCTACATCCTGATCATTGGGGGCGGGGCTATGCTACTGAAATTGCCCGTCCATTGATTGCATATGGATTCAATCACTATGACTGGAACGTTATTTTTTCTGGAGTGTTTGCTGATAACCCTGGCTCGGTTCGGGTCATGGAGAAATTGGGCATGCGCGAAACCCTGTCCGATCGGTGGTATTCGCGCGCCCGCGGGGCGGCATTGGACAGCCGTAACTTTGTGATGACCCGCTTCGAGTGGGCATTACAAAATCCCTTGTCGTTGAAAACGGACCGCTTGATGTTGATCCCGCTTACGTTTGATCATCTGACGCCGTTTGCCGAACTGATGGGCCATCCTCAGGTCGCACCGATGGTGATGCCTGCCACTGTGCCATGGCCCGAACACGCGGCGGCCAAAATCATCGCGGGATCGGTTTATCTGGCCCAACTTGGGTTTCGCATGGCGATTTTACACGACGATCAAATGATCGGTACCTTTGGCGTTGGGCAAAAGGGATCGCTTATGTATGCCGTTCACCCCGACCACTGGGGCAAAGGATACGCCACAGAAGCGATGATCGCCTTTGTCAACCATTTGTTCACGCATTATCCGGTGTCGCGTCTTACGGCCGATCATTTCTTGGATAACCCCTCATCAGGCCGCGTATTGACCAAAATAGGCTTTGAAAAAACTGGAATAGGTGTGGGCAATTCTGCAGCAAGGCTTGAGCCTGCGGCCGTTTTGGAATATGCGATGTCCAACCCAAATGTTAGGATAACATCATGAAGTTTTTAGATCTGGCCAAAGTCTATATCAGGTCAGGATCAGGCGGCGGCGGCGCGGTCAGTTTCCGTCGTGAAAAATTTATCGAATTCGGCGGTCCCGATGGGGGTGACGGCGGCAACGGTGGTTCGGTCTGGGCGGAAGCTGTGGACGGTTTGAACACACTTATCGACTTTCGCTATCAACAACATTTCTTTGCCGATAATGGTCGCCCCGGTATGGGGCAACAACGATCGGGTGCGAATGGCTCCGATATTGTTTTGCGCGTTCCTGCCGGCACCGAAATCATCGATGAAGACATGGAAACGGTGATCGCCGATATGGCCGATGTGGGTGACCGCGTTTTGTTGGCAAAGGGCGGCAATGGCGGATTTGGGAACCTATATTTCAAATCTGCCACAAACCAAGCGCCGCGCCGTGCAAACCCGGGGCAAGAGGGGATAGAACGCACGATTTGGTTGCGTCTAAAGCTGATTGCTGACGTGGGTCTTTTGGGCATGCCAAACGCCGGAAAATCCACGTTTTTAGCAGCCACATCAAATGCACGGCCAAAAATTGCGGATTACCCCTTTACCACGCTGCACCCAAATTTGGGCGTTGTAGGTATTGATGGTGTTGAATTCGTTGTGGCCGATATTCCCGGTTTGATCGAAGGCGCGTCCGAAGGGCGCGGATTGGGCGATCTGTTCTTGGGGCACATTGAACGCTGTGCCTGTCTGTTGCATTTGATCGATGGTACGTCGGGCGATTTTTTGAATGAATACAACGTCATTTTGAATGAACTTGATGAATATGGTGCCGGTCTGGCCGACAAACCGCGCGTCACCGTTTTGAATAAAATTGACGCAATGGACGACGAAGAACGTGCGTTTTTTAAGGAAGAATTGGAACGCATGTCTGGCGGGCCTGTGATGTTGATGTCGGGCGTCAGCCGCGAAGGCGTTGATGACGTTTTACGCGCTTTGCGCTCGAATATCGATGCAAACCGTTTGCGGGGGCAGGTCCAAGACGAGGATGACCAACCATGGCAACCTTAAAAGACGCGAAACGTATGGTCGTCAAAATTGGGTCTGCTCTTTTGGTCGACCGCACGACGGGGGATTTACGTCGTGAATGGGTTGCTTCTTTGGCGGCAGACGTTGCGCGGATCAAGGCACGCGGCACCGATGTTGTGCTTGTGTCGTCGGGATCCATCGCTTTGGGGCGTGGGGCGTTAAAACTGCCTAAGGGCAGTTTGGCTTTAGAGCAAAGCCAAGCGGCCGCTGCGGTGGGGCAAATCCGTTTGGCGCGCGCATACGAAGAGGTCCTAGCGCCCTATGGCATTACCACGGCCCAAGTCTTGGTGACGCTCGAGGATAGCGCCGATCGTAGACGGTATTTGAATTCACGCGCCACCATGGAAACGCTACTTTCTTTGGGGGCAGTGCCCATTGTAAACGAAAATGATACGGTCGCGACCGATGAAATTCGGTATGGTGACAACGACCGTTTGGCCGCACAGGTTGCGGTGACGGTCGGTGCGGATCAATTGGTATTGTTGTCGGATGTCGATGGGTTTTATTCGGCAAATCCGCATGTTGACCAAACTGCAAAACGCTTTGATTATGTCAATGACATCACGCCCGAGATTGAAGCAATGGCAGGCGATGGCGTGTCAGGTCTGTCAAAAGGCGGCATGAAAACCAAATTGATGGCGGCAAAAACGGCCGTCGGCGCAGGGTGCGCTATGGCGATCACCGAAGGGTCGGTGCTTGCGCCATTGAATGCTTTGGAAAATGGAGCGAATACCACATGGTTTATGCCAACGCTTGACCCACATACCGCGCGCAAGCGATGGATTTCGGCGATGAAGCCCATGGGCCAAATTGTGATCGATGCTGGTGCGGTTGGTGCGTTAGAGCGCGGCAAATCTTTGCTGCCGGCGGGTGTTACGGCCATTATAGGCACGTTTCGTCGGGGGGATGCGGTCACAATCGTTGACGCGACGGGGCGTGAATTGGGGCAGGGGATCACATCCTATCCTGCTGATGAAGCCACCGCATTGATCGGCCATAAAACCAACGAAATCGAACAAATTTTAGGATACCCAGGTCGCGCAGCATTGATCCATCGTGACGACATGGCGATTTAGGAGCAAAAGATGAACGATATTCACGCAATGATGACCGACATTGGCCGCAAGGCCAAGGCCGCAGCCAGCGAATTGGCCTATGCCAGCGCCGAACGCAAACATGCGGCGTTGATTTCGGCCGCCGATGCTGTGCGTGAACATATTCCGCACATTATTGCCGAAAACGCCAAGGATTTGGCCTATGGCCGTGAAAAGGGTCTTTCGGATGCGATGATGGATCGGTTGATGTTGGATGAAAACCGTCTGCGCGGCGTGATTGACGGATTGCGCGCAATTGCCGAACAACCCGATCCCGTGGGGCAGGTGATGGAAGAATGGGATCGCCCCAATGGATTACACATCAAACGCGTGCGCACGCCTTTGGGTGTGATTGGCGTCATCTATGAAAGCCGCCCCAATGTGACCGCCGATGCCGGTGCGCTGTGCCTTAAGGCCGGAAATGCGGTGATTTTGCGTGGAGGTTCCGAAAGCTTGCATAGCGCAACCGCGTTGCATGCGTGTCTGGTTAAGGGATTGCGCGACGCGAAGTTGCCCGAAACCGCGATCCAGCTGGTGCCAACACGTGATCGAGCAGCGGTTCACGAAATGTTGACGATGACCAACTATATTGATGTGATCGTCCCCCGAGGTGGCAAAGGGTTGGTCGGTTTGGTCCAACGCGAAGCGCGTGTCCCCGTCTTTGCCCATCTCGAAGGGATCGTGCATATTTATATCGACAAAGCGGCCGATTTAGAAAAGGCAATGCGGGTTGTTATGAACGCAAAAACACGACGAACAGGCATATGTGGTGCCGCGGAATGTTTGTTGATTCATTGCGATATTGTCCAAACATTTGGTGCCGAAATTATCAAAGCGTTGATCGACAAAGGTGTCGAGGTGCGTGGCGATGACATTATTTCCGGGATCAATGGCACCGTTGCTGCGACCGCCGACGATTGGGGCCGCGAATATTTAGACAGCATCATTGCCGCCAAAGTGGTGGATGATGTGGACGGTGCGATTGACCATATCCGCACCTTTAGTTCATCCCACACCGATTGTGTTATCACCGAAGATCTCTCGGTCCGCGATCGGTTCTTTGAACGGTTGGACAGCGCGATTTTGATGCATAACGCGTCAACGCAATTCGCCGATGGCGGCGAATTTGGCATGGGTGCAGAAATCGGAATTGCGACAGGCAAAATGCATGCGCGCGGTCCCGTTGGTGCAACCCAGTTAACCAGCTTTAAATATCTGGTCACGGGTGATGGTGCTATTCGCGATTAAGGGTGATTTCGTAAATATCATCATAATGGCGGTGTTCAACGGATAACCCGCGCGACTGTGCCATTCTCGGCAAAAGAGCAAATTGAATATCGGATGCCATCGGGGCGGCGATATCGGGCGACATTGCAGATGGTGCCATTGTTCAATCGGATCTCTTGGGGATGACGGCGTGGCGCGGAAATGCTGGGGGCTAATCCAAAGTTGGCCGCCATGTGGCAATTGTTTTTCAAAGCATAGCAATGCCAACACAATAATTTGTGCATCTTTACGTTCGACTGTGTCCCCAATCGGCCATGTCACGACATATCGTGGTTGCGGAAAAATTGGTGCGCACAGCCGTATTAACGCGTCTGCTTGAATTTTTGTCCCGTCTTTTTGACCACCAAAGGCCAGACGAAAAAATTCTACACGCGCCCGCGCGTCTGTCGCTGACGCTTGAACCAGGTCAAATTCCATGCCCTGTGCTTTTGAACGGCTAAGTGTCATCAATTCAAGCCCATTGTGAATTGCGCCAATGGGGTTTATCAGGTCATGACAAATGCGCGACGCGATAAGGTGGGAAAGATCAATATCGTTCATAAAGCCCCCTTATTCAAACAACAGGTGTCGCGAACAAAGGTGACCAAATGGATGATCTAAATGCGTTCTTAGAACCGGGTATGTTGGTGCGCAATCCGTCCCAACCGGATTGGGGGATTGGCCAAGTGCAATCGCGGATTAATGGAAAGGTCACTGTGAATTTCACAGAACAGGGCAAAGTTGTCATTGATGGTACCTTGATCGCGCTAGAAGTTGTTTACAAAGACTTACCCTGATGTAGAGAGGTAAAGACATCTTTAAGATGTGAATATCTGTGCTGTTTTGTGTCTAAGGTCAGATCAAGTGACGCAAAGGATGTAGGGCGCACACAAGGAGCAACAAGAATGGCAATCCTAAAGCCGCAATATCGGACAAAACTTGCCCAAAGTGACGACGATTTTAGGGCGGCCCAGCGGGTGCGTTATGATGTTTTCGTCGACGAATTGGCCGGTGGCGGTGATTTGATTGACCACGAAAATCGTTTGGAACGCGACGCCTATGATCCATTCTTTGATCATCTTTTGTTGATCGATGATGCCCGAGACGATCTCCTGGGGGGGGTGATTGGCGTGTATCGTTTGTTGCCCGATCACAAGGAACCGGCATTAGGGCGATATTATTCGCAAGAGGAATATGACCTGACCGTTTTGCGCCAATCGGGACGCAAATTGTTGGAGCTAGGTCGTTCATGTTTGCGCGCTGAATATCGCGGGGGGATGGCGATGTTGGTGCTTTGGCAAGGATTGGCGGAATATGTCGCCGAGCACAACATTGATTTGCTTTTTGGCGTGGCAAGCTTTCATGGCACTGACGTTGATGCGCTTGCCCCGGCATTATCATTATTGCACCATAATTACCGCGCCCCTGATGATCTTTGTCCCATCGCGATTGGGGCGGGTGCAATCAACATGAACGTTATTCCATATAGTCAGGTTGATCGGAAAGCGGCAATGATCCAAGTGCCCGCATTGATCAAATCTTACCTGAGGTTAGGTGGGCTTGTCGGGCAGGGCGCATTCGTAGATTATGCCTTTAATACGACCGATGTTTGCATGATCTTGGATACAAAGAAAATCAATTTAGAAAAAAGACACGCTTATGAAAGATAATTCCGAGAGTGAAAATCATGATTGGTTAAGCGCGCCCGAACCAGAAATGGGCGATATCACCTTGTTTGGATGGGTCATGGTTATCGTGCGCGGTATTCCTATGGGCATAGTGGTATTTGGCGGATTGTTGGTGTTATGGGTGTTGCGTCTTATTGAAAGACCACTTTTTGGTCGCACGCGTCCCTTTACGCCCTATCTGACACAAATCGTGTGTCGAACGTCCCTTATGATCATGGGGATCGGGTTCAAAGTACACGGTCGACCGATGCAGCATAAAGGCGCGATCGTTGCAAATCATGGAGCTTGGTTGGATATTTTTGTTCTTAACGCAAGCCAAAGAGTATATTTCGTATCAAAATCCGAAGTGGCAGGATGGCCCGGGATCGGATGGTTGGCCCGGGCGACAGGAACAGTTTTTATTAAACGTGACCCCAAAGAGGCAAAAGTCCAAAAGCGCATATTCGAAGAACGATTGATGGAAAATCATCGCTTGCTGTTCTTTCCAGAAGGGACATCGACCGATAGTTTGCGGGTTTTACCGTTCAAAACGACGCTATTTGCGGCCTTTTTTGATCCTGAAATTGTACATGATATGTATATTCAGCCTGTCAGCGTGAATTATTTTGCGCCCAATGGGATTGACCCACGGTTTTATGGGTGGTGGGGAGATATGGAATTTGGAACACATTTGTTATACACGCTCGCCCGGTTGCGACAGGGGCGTGTTGATGTTGTTTATCATCCGCCGCGTAAGGTGGATGACTATACTTCCCGAAAGGCAATAGCCGCTGATTTAGAGGCGGATGTCAGGCGTGGCCATGCCTTTGATGGACGATATTGAAACGATTATGATGCGCGTCTTCGGATCGCTTTCGCGATCCGACTGGCTGGGGGCCCTGACGCCCCCCAGACCCCCAGTCGAGTATTTTGGCAAAGATGAAAGACCTAAGATTATGCCATCGCGGCGATAAGGGTCGCCAAAGTTGCACTTGGGTCTTGTGTTTTCCACAATTCATCGCCAAACGCGAAAAAGTCGGTTACGGGCGACAAGTCGCGTACAAGGTCAGCGGTTAGGCCACCTTCTGCGACAACGGGAACTTCGATCATTTCTGACCACCACTCAAACAAATCGCGGGTTGCCAACGTACCATCGCCCAAAGATGCGCCGCTAATTGGACCGAAGGCTACGTAGTCGGCGCCGCTTTCGGCAGCATTCATGCCATCGTGTCGGGATGTGCCACAGAAAGAGCCAATGATTGCGTCATCCCCCAAATCTTTGCGCGCTTTACGTACGGAACGACCGTTGTCATTGAAGTGTACACCATCCAATCCCAGCCGTTCGACCATTAGAACATGTGCATCAATGACCACAGCCACATCATGTTTGTGGCAAACTTCGCGAATAGCATCGGTTGATTTGATAATGCGGTTTTCGTCACGCGTGGAGAGGGCAACGCGTACGCAGGCAATGTCGTGATCGGCCAGAACGCTGTCAAGTTGGGACGGAAAGGTTTGCAGATCAAATTCGGGTGGCGTGATCAGATAGATCTGCGGTTGGGATTGGTCCGACATGTGCGCTCCTGACGTGGTTTTGCCTGTCATACCGTGGAAAAATTGGTTTGGCTATGGGGTTTGCGCGGAAATGGGGTTTTCATATATCCGCGGTTGGCCTAAATCGTCAGGGATCAGTTTTATGAGGTTCGCTATGCCATCCCTGACACCACAGCCGTCCATTGTATTGGTGCGTCCGCAGATGGGCGAAAATATCGGCGCCGCCGCGCGGGGCATGTGGAATTTTGGCTTGGATCGTATGCGTGTCGTCGCCCCCCGCGATGGTTGGCCAAGTCAACGCGCGGTGGCCATGGCGTCAGGTGCGGGCCGTTTGTTAGATGAAGCGGGGCATTTTCAAACCGTTGCCGAAGCAATTGGCGATAGCAATTTTGTTTTTGCGACCACCGCACGGGGGCGGGGATTGACAAAACCAATCTATTCCCCCGAAGCCGCAATGAAGTTGGCGGCAGAAAAAATTAAGGATGGTCAAAATGTGTCGATCATGTTTGGGCCGGAACGTGCTGGATTGGAAAATGACGACGTGTCCCAAGCAAATGCAATTATATCGGTTCCTGTGAACCCAGAGTTTGCATCACTAAATTTGGCGCAATGCGTTTTGCTGGTGTCCTATGAATGGCGGCGCGCCAGCGAAAGCGTGCAAGAAATGGTCATGGAAATGGCCAAAACAGAATGGGCGCAGACCATTGAAATTGAAAAGCTTGCTGACCATTTTGAAACAAGATTGGACGAGGCCGGTTTTTTCTTTCCCGATGCCAAAGCCGCGGGAATGAAAACCAATCTGCGTAATCTGTGGTCACGTATGCCTTTGACGCGTTCTGATGTGCAAACGTTTCATGGTATGTTGCGGCAACTGTTGCGAAATCCGCCCAAAGCGTAAATGATTTCAAAGCCGGATACACGGCGTAGATGAGGAAGCGAGACGATAGATGACCCAAAAGCGATCAATCTTTCAAGAAGTCGGTGATACGCAATCCAAGACAGATCCAGCCATCCAAGCGGGCGTTATCGATCGTGGGCGTAACATGGGTGCGCGACGTGGTATTCGTATTTGGTTGATGATCTTATTTGCTTTGGTTGCATTAATGATCGCGCTGGGTGGATTAACCCGTCTCACAGATAGTGGATTGTCGATCACGGAATGGAAACCCGTCACGGGTGCAATTCCCCCCATGACGGATGCAGCATGGGCCATTGAGTTTGAAAAATATAAACAAATACCGGAATACCAATTGCAAAATATTGGTATGACGATGTCTGAATTCAAATCGATCTTTTGGTGGGAATGGGGCCATCGCCAATTGGGGCGGATCATTGGATTGGTTTGGGCGATTGGATTTTTTGGGTTTTTGCTGGCGCGTAAAATTCCGGCGGGATGGACACCCAAATTGCTGTTGCTGGGCGGTTTAGGTGGGCTTCAAGGTGCAGTTGGATGGTGGATGGTGTCCTCAGGTCTTGGGGGGCAAATGCTTGATGTGGCCAGCTATCGCTTGGCGACGCATCTTGGGTTGGCTTTTATAATCCTGGGATTCATTTCGTGGTTTGTCTTTGCACTTGGTCATAGTGAAAAGGATCTTATGCAACGACGTCGCGGCCGTGAAACACGGTTGTTCGCGCTTGGCAAAGGGTTGATGCACTTGGCATTTTTGCAAATCATCCTTGGCGCCTTGGTCGCTGGTATTGATGCAGGTCGAAATTACATTGATTGGCCATTGATGGCGGGTGGATTTTTACCGCCCGACGTTTTTTCGTTAACACCTTGGTGGCGCAACTTTTTCGAAAATGATGGGTTGGTTCAATTTGTGCATCGAATGATCGGTTATACGCTATTTCTATATGGTATTTATGTGTGGCGTGTGTCGCGTGGATCCGGAAATGTACGTGTTCGTTTCGGCTTCAACATGGTCCTTGCCATGATGTTTGTACAAATGTTGCTAGGGATTGTTACCGTAATGTATTCGGCACCTTGGCAAATTGCGATCGTGCATCAAATTGGGGCGGTCATACTTTGGGTTTTGGTGTTGCGCGCACGTTTTGGGGCGGGGTTTCCCCCCCCGCAATCCGTAAGGGGGTAAGATGTCCGAGACTGCATTCGATGCGGTGGTAAATTATCATCGTCAAACGGAAATATTGGGTTCAATTTCGGGACTTTTGTCGTGGGATATGGAAACAAAAATGGCCAACGGTTCTGCGCACAAGCGCGGCGAACAATTGGCGGTTCTTTCTGGGCTGGCGCATGATCGGACGTCGGCAACCGAATTACGCGAACTTTTGGAAAGAGCGCGTGAAATAACCACGGATAAAACCCGTCTGCGGCATTTGGATTTGATACAACGAGAAGTGGACAAATCAACGCGCGTTCCAAAAGATCTGGTCACCGAACTTGCCCGTGCGCGGATCAAATCGAACCAAGCCTGGGTTGCGGCGCGCCATGAAAATGATCCGTCAGGATTTTTGCCTGAACTGGCAAACATTATTCGTTTAACCCGCGACTATGCGGCCGTCTTGCAAGGTCCAGAAGATGCCACGCTTTATGATGTGTGTCTGCGCGATTATGAACCGGATACAACAAGCACGGCAATTGATGCGATGTTTGGGGCCTTGCGGCCGCGCTTGGTTGAATTGCGCTCTGCGGTGATGGCCGCACCACCAGCGCCGCAGCTAAGTGGCCACTTTGATACGTCAAAACAAAAAGCGTTGGTTCATGATTTGGCGGCGCGGTTTGGGTATGATTTTGACCGTGGCCGTATCGATGTAGCGGTACATCCGTTTTGCGAAGGTTCGGGCAGCGACGTCCGTGTCACAACCCGTTACGACGAAGCCGATCCCTTAAATAGTATTTATTCAATTATTCACGAAGTAGGGCATGCCGCCTATGAACAAAACATCGCCCATGAACATGAATTGACGGTTTTTGGCCATGGCTGTTCTATGGCAATTCATGAAAGTCAAAGTCGAATTTGTGAAAACCAAATTGCGCGGTCGCGTGAATTTACTGCGTGGCTCTATGGGCGTATGCGGGACATTTTTGGGGATATTGGTGTCACCTCTGAGGACGCGTTTTTCCGCGCCGTAAACGCAGTGAAATCAGGCTATATTCGGACCGAAGCAGATGAGGTGCAATACAACCTTCATGTTATGTTGCGGTATGACTTGGAAAAAGCGATGGTTCTGGGGGATTTGTCGGTTCATGATTTAGAAGCGGCATGGAACGATCGTTTCTTGGCAGACTTTGGGTATGCTGTCGATTGTCCAGCAAATGGGTTTTTACAAGATATCCATTGGTGCGAAGCATTAATTGGGTATTTTCCAACCTACAGTTTGGGAAACGTGTATGCCGGGTGTTTATTTGACGTCATGACGCGCGACGTGCCAGATGTTCTGGCACACATTGCCCGCGGCGAATTGGCAACCGCAACGGGGTGGTTGCGGGGTAAAATCCATCGCTTTGGCGCATCTGTGCCGTCTGTTGACTTGATGACGTCCGCATGTGGACAAGCGCCCAGCGAAGCACCGTTGTTGGATTATTTAGATCGCAAATTTAGCGATTTTTATAAGTGATCGGATTACATTGAATTGCGAACAATGCGCGGACCTTTGGTCCGCGTTTTTTTATTTTTTCTGAAATGTTATCGCCCCTTAAAAAACAAAGGCCGCGTATATAGCGGCCTTTGATCAGGAATGTGATGACGTTTTTATTCATCAGACGGGGTTTGTGTTTCACTGTCGTCGTCATCGCCTTGGTCAGCGATACGTGCAACGGAAACAACTTCTTCCCCTTTGCCTGTGTTAAAGACCCGTACACCACCAGCCGAACGAGAGCGGAATGAAATTCCGTCAACAGGCACGCGGATAGATTGGCCATTTGAGGTCGCAAGCATGATTTGGTCTTCGATTTCGACAGGGAATGAGGCCACGATTTCACCGCCGCGCATTGCCTTATCCATTGCGGTGACCCCCATGCCACCACGTCCCCGTACAGGATAGTCATGGCTGGATGAAAGTTTGCCTTGGCCGCCGGCGGTGATGGTCAGGATCAGGTTTTCGATCGCGGACATTTCGGCATAGCGCTCTTGTGAAATGGTTGCGTTGGCGTCTGCACCGTCTTCGTCTGGCATGGTTTGATCATCATCGGCCACACCCGCCATCGCACGGCGCATTTTTAGATATGCGGCCCGTTCGTCAGGAGTCGCTTCAAAGTGGCGAATAATAGACATCGATACCACTCGGTCATCACCGTTTAGGCGAATGCCACGGACACCTGTCGACTTACGTCCCTTAAAGACGCGCACATCCGTGGTTGAGAATCGGATCGCACGGCCCGAATTGGTAAAGAGCATGATGTCATCGTCTTCACCCGCGATACGCACGTTTACCAATTCAACGCCTTCTGGCAGATCCATCGCAATTTTGCCGTTTGATCGGACGTTGGTAAAGTCGGACAACGCATTGCGGCGCACATCGCCTGCAGATGTGGCAAAGATCACTTGCAAGTTATCCCAATCGGCTTCGGGCACATCAACAGGCATAATTGCCGCAATTGAAACGCCCGTCGGGATTGGTAGGATATTCACGATTGCCTTGCCTTTGGCGGTACGTCCACCCAAGGGCAAACGCCATGTTTTCAACTTATACGCCATGCCGTCCGTCGTATAGAACAACAATTGAGTGTGTGTATTGGCGACGAAAAGGGTTGTCACGACGTCTTCGTCTTTGGTTTGCATGCCTGCCAACCCTTTGCCGCCGCGACGTTGCGCGCGGAAATCGGCCAAAGGCGTGCGTTTGATGTAACCGCCTGAAGTGATCGTGACGACCATATCTTCGCGTTCGATCAAATCTTCGTCTTCCATGTCGCCCGACCAATCCACGATCTCGGTGCGGCGAGGGACGGCAAATTGTTCTTGGACTTCACGCAATTCTGTGCGGATGATGTCCAAAATACGTTCGCGCGATGCCAAAATATCGAGGTATTCGCGGATTTTGCCTGCCAATTCTTGGAGTTCGTCCGTTACCTCTTTGACGCCAATCTGGGTCAAACGTTGCAACCGCAATTCCAAAATCGCTCGGGCTTGGGTTTCCGATAGGTAATAGGTGCCGTCATCGTTGATTTTATGGGTCGGATCATCAATCAGCTTGATGTATTCGGCAATGTCATGTGCAGGCCAACGGCGCGACATCAATTTTTCACGCGCATCCGCTGCATCCGCTGATCCACGAATGGTTGCCACAACTTCGTCAACGTTTGAAACCGCAACCGCCAAGCCACATAAAATGTGGCTGCGTTCGCGTGCTTTGCGCAATTCATATGCGGTGCGCCGCGCAACAACTTCTTCGCGGAAATCGATGAAATTTGTCAGGAACGTCCGCAACGTTAATTGCTCTGGGCGTCCACCGTTCAAGGCCAACATGTTACAGCCGAAAGACGTTTGCATCGGCGTGAAACGGAACAGTTGGTTCAAGACAACATCAGGGGTAGCATCACGTTTCAATTCGACCACGACGCGCACACCATTGCGATCGGATTCGTCCTGAACATGGGCGATGCCTTCAATCTTTTTCTCGCGCACTTGGTCAGCGATCTTTTCGATCATTGACGCTTTGTTCACCTGATAGGGAATTTCGTCAATCACGATTGCATAGCGATCTTTGCGAATTTCTTCGACCCGGGTTTTTGCGCGGATGATGACACTGCCACGACCTTCGATATAGGCTTTGCGTGCACCTGATCGACCCAAAATCGTGCCGCCGGTTGGGAAATCTGGGGCAGGGACGTATTGGATTAAATCCTCAGCCTCAAGATCGGGATTGTCTATCAATGCAAGCGTGGCATCAATCACTTCGCCCAAGTTATGGGGCGGAATGTTTGTCGCCATACCAACCGCAATACCGCCGGCACCATTGACCAACATGTTTGGAAAACGTGCTGGCAAAACGGTCGGTTCGCGGTCTTTGCCATCATAGTTGTCTTGGAAATTGACGGTATCTTTGTCGATGTCTGCCAAAAGAAACGCGGCAGGTTTGTCCATCCGCACTTCGGTATAGCGCATCGCGGCCGGGTTATCGCCGTCCATTGAGCCAAAGTTTCCCTGACCATCCAAGAGCGGCAAAGACATCGAAAAATCTTGTGCCATGCGCACCAAGGCGTCGTAAATCGCGCTGTCACCGTGGGGGTGATATTTACCCATCACATCGCCGACAGGGCGCGCCGATTTACGATAGGATTTGTCATGTGTATTGCCTGTTTCATGCATCGCATACAAAATTCGGCGGTGAACAGGTTTTAGACCATCGCGCAGATCCGGAATTGCGCGGCTGACGATAACGCTCATCGCGTAGTCGAGGTATGATGTTTTCAACTCATCCGTAATTGACACGGATGGACCGTCAAAGGCCATGCGTTCGGGGCGGTTATCTTCATCATTTTCGGGTGTTTCTGGCGTATCAGTCACGTAAGCTCGCTCGTCTTTGTCATCGCTATATATTGTTAATTCTAACTATAGCAGACCATGTATGTTGGGTGCAATGCTTCGCACCCCAGATGGGGTGGTTTTTTCATAAAAAGCCGCGGTTTAGTGGACTGTGCGTTCTAAATTCGGGGGCTTTGCTCCACGCGACGCTAAAAATCGCCCGTTTGGCGATTTTCTGTGCGCGTAGCGTTCCCCAGGATATTTGCCAGACAGAAAATGAAAGCGATGCCTAAACATTTTCTGTCTAAAAATATCCAAGATGCCACCGATGCAAAGTGAGGTTTGGTCGCTTATGGGATGATGCGGCTATATTTTGCGCCTTCAAGCGAAACGCCAAGTTTGAGACCCGAGTTTCCAAACACATAGGCCACAACTTCGGACAGTGCGGTTGTGGTTTCTGCACGCATTGATTCACCTTTAGATGGCAGCGCATATTCGATGTCGCCACCCGCGGCCCAACCCTCGGATGTTCGGAATTGTTCAAGCGCTTCTTGTGTCATGAAAAACAACACGTGCGCGTATTGTTGGGCGCCGATTTGCAAGCCATAGCTGGCAAATGTAGTTGAATAATATTCAACCGTTTCCCCTTTAATAAGCAACGCGCCGCGACCATATCCGCCGCCGTAGCCAAAGCTTGCTTCGGTGATCAACGGCATGACCAACATCCCCGCTGCTTTATCAGCAAGTTCAACGGTCGCAGGATAGTCGCCATACATCGTAGTTAACGTGCTTTGGACACGGGCGTCGATTTTTTCCGCGCCGTTTTGGCTATATTTGTTGCCAATTCCGTTACTGCAGCCAGAAATTAGCGCGCCAGCCAAAACCAAGGCCGCGCCGCGACGGGTGAAATGTGTCATTGTTTTACCTGCTCGTTTTAGATTTATGGTGCAATATTACACCTAATTTCCCAACTTGTCATCCATGGATGTTTAGCGATTGGCAAGCTTTCGCGCGGCTGCAGGGGCGAAATATGTCAAAATGCCATCACATCCCGCACGTTTAAATGTCAACAAACTTTCCATCATAACTTTTTCGGCATCGAGCCAGCCATTTTGAAAGGCGGCCTGCAACATCGCGTATTCGCCCGATACTTGATACGCATATGTTGGGGCGCCAAAGTTGTCTTTGACGCGACGACAAATGTCTAGATACGGCATTCCAGGTTTCACCATTACCATGTCGGCTCCTTCGGACAAATCACGCGCGACAAGACGTAAGGCTTCGTCTGAATTGGCTGGATCCATTTGATATGTCGTTTTGTCGCCTTTTAATGCGCCAGATGCGCCGACCGCATCACGGAATGGCCCGTAAAATCCACTTGCGTATTTCGCAGCATAAGACATGAGCAGAACGTTATGGTGACCATCGTTTTCCAACGCAGCGCGCAATGCACCAATGCGCCCGTCCATCATATCGGATGGGCCGATGATGTCCGCTCCTGCTTCGGCTTGCGAGAGAGCTTGTTTCACCAACGCTTCGACGGTTTTGTCATTGATGATTTCGTCATTGACGACAAAACCGTCATGGCCGTTGATGTTATAGGGATCAAGCGCCACATCCGTCATAACCGCAATGCCTGGGACCGCTTTTTTAATTGCCCGTGTTGCGCGGTTTGACAGGTTTTCAGGGTTCCATGCTTCGGCGCAATCTTCGGTTTTTAAAGATGGATCGGTGTAGGGAAACAAGCAAATCGCAGGGATGCCTAAATCATAAGCCTCAGACGCGGCTTCGACGATTTTATCGACGCTGCGGCGCACGACACCTGGCATGGATGACACGGGTTGTTCGACATTAGTCCCGTCGCACACAAAAACCGGCCAAATGAGATCATCAACGCTCAGTGAATTTTCACGCACCAAAGCGCGTGTTGCCGCAGATTTGCGAACGCGACGAAAGCGTGTGTTAGGAAACTGTCCCTGGACGTGGCTGTGCATGATGGATCCTTTTTCGGTATTTCGTGCAAAGTGCCACGGAATTGACACAGGGGCAATATCAAGACGATGGAAAACCGGCTTTTATCAAGACTGGAAAGAATTAATGAAAATTAAGAAAATCAGGCTTGCACCACGCGGGTTCATCGTTAAACCTAAGCGGACCTAGGGATGTGGATCTATGCTGTCAACGCTGCAATATTTTTCGTTTAATAACATTTGGTTTTGGGTGATCTTTTTGTTGCTTTGGACGTTGTCGGCCCATCGTTTTTTGGGCGTTCCCTTTTATTATTGGATCCTTGCAATTCGTGGGGATCAGGCCATGAAAAATTATTTGGAAACCGTTGTGCCACGCACGGCCGATGTGGCGATCGGACATTTTAGCATGCGTTCACCTGTCGTTTTTTTCGCAATTCTTGGGTTTGTTTTTGCGTTTTGGGCGGTTGCAGGGTTTGCGAATGATCATGAATTTTTACAAGCAAGCTTTTTGTTATTCGCGCCATTGGCGTTGACGCTGCTCTTGCGTCTTGCGTTGGCACGGGCTATTGCGCGTGGACCTTACGACTTTGACACGATGTATGTGCGGGTGCGGCGCTATCGGCGAATACATTTGTTCATCGCTGCGTTGGTGATTTTTTTCGTCACGATGTACGGATTGATCTTTAATCTTACGCATCGGGGGCTGTTGTCCTAAATTTGCAATGGAACAAGTGTTTAATGCCAATGGAAACCACACATATCAAAGTGGGGGGCGCGCCCGAAGGGTTTGATGCCCAATTGATTTTGCGCGAATTGGCAAAGACGGACGGTGCATTGGTTCACATTGCGCGTGACGATAAACGATTGTCGGCAATGGCCCAAGCATTACGATTTTTCGCGCCTGACATGCCGGTTATCACATTTCCGGCGTGGGATTGTTTGCCCTATGACCGTGTATCGCCCAATGCGGATATTGCCGCAACGCGCATGGCGACATTGGCGGCGTTGATCCATGGCATGCCAAAGCAATATATCGTTTTGACGACGTTGAATGCGACGATGCAAAAGCTGCCGTCTCGTCGTGTGGTGGGGTCGGCATCTTTTTGGGCCGGTGTGGGGCGGCGTATTGACGAAAAAGCTTTACGCGAATTTTTGGTCCGTATGGGGTTCACCCAAGCGCCGACCGTGATGGAGCCTGGCGATTATGCAATCCGCGGTGGGATTATCGATATTTATGCGCCCGGTGATTTGGGGCCGGTGCGGTTGGATTTATTTGGCGATGTTTTGGATGGGGCGCGCCGATTTGATCCCGCGACGCAACGGACAACTGAGAAATTGGACACGATTGAATTGGCTCCTGTTTCCGAAGTCATTCTGGACGATGCGGCAATTACACGGTTTCGGCAAAACTATCGTATCGAATTTGGCGCCGCGCGCACCGATGATCCGCTTTACGAAGCGGTCAGCGCAGGGCGCAAACATCAGGGCATCGAACATTGGTTGCCATTTTTTCACGAAAGCCTTGAAACGCTTTTTGACTACGTTCCAAACGCCACGATTTCAATTGATGATCAAACAACGCCTGCGCGCTTGTCCCGCTGGGACACGATCCAAGATCAATATGAAACACGTAAAATTGCCATGGGTCAAAAGGCGCGGCTGGATACGGTCTATAAACCAATTCCACCTGGATTATTATACATTGATGATGCGGCTTGGGAACAAGCATTGTCGGGTCGCCGGGTTTTAAATTTCCACCCCTTTCCGCAGGCAAGTGGCCCAAGTGTGATTGATGCTGGTGGCCGAATTGGCCGCGACTTCGCACCCGAAAGACAGCAAGAAAACATTAGTCTTTTTGGTGCCTTAGCGGCACATATTAAATCAAAGCTTGAAAAGGGTCCCGTCGTCGTTGCCAGTTATTCCGAAGGCGCGCGCGAACGTTTGACAGGCTTGATCGAAGACGAAGGTTTGGCCGAAGTTATCCCAATCATGAATGGCACGCGGATCGGGAAACGCGGCCTTCATGTGGCGGTTTGGGCCTTGGATCATGGCTTTGAAACACCTGAAATGACGGTGATTTCCGAACAGGACGTTTTAGGCGATCGTTTGATCCGCCAAACCAGAAAACGCCGCAAAGCCGAAAATTTCTTGACCGAAGCGCAAAGCCTTTCACCGGGCGATTTGGTGGTTCATGTCGATCATGGCATTGGCCGATATCACGGGTTAGAAGTTATCACCGCGGCCGGGGCGGCACATGAATGTCTTTTGATCGAATATGCCGAACAGGCGCGTTTATATCTGCCGGTTGAGAACATCGAACTTTTGTCCCGTTATGGTCACGAAGAGGGTTTGTTGGACAAGCTCGGCGGTGGCGCGTGGCAGGCCAAAAAGGCCAAGTTAAAACAACGCATCCGCGATATGGCAGAACGATTGATCCGTGTTGCCGCCGAACGCGCGCTGCGCAAGGCGCCGGTGTTAAACCCGCCTGACAGCATGTGGGAAACGTTTTGTGCACGCTTTCCGTACCAAGAAACCGATGATCAACTAAATGCAATCGAAGATGTATTGAACGATCTAGATGCCGGAACACCGATGGATCGGTTGATATGTGGGGATGTCGGCTTTGGTAAGACCGAAGTTGCAATGCGCGCTGCATTTGCGGCTGCAATGTGCGGTATCCAAGTGGCCGTGATCGCGCCGACCACGTTGTTGGCGCGCCAACATGCCGCCAGCTTTAAAGACCGATTTCGTGGATTTCCATTAAACGTTCGGCAACTGTCACGTTTTGTTGGCGCCAAAGAGGCGGAAGCAACCCGAAAAGGATTGGCTGATGGCACGGTCGATATCGTTATCGGGACGCATGCGGTTCTGGCCAAATCGGTAAGTTTCCAAAACCTTGGGCTGTTGATTATCGACGAAGAACAACATTTCGGGGTTCAACATAAAGAACGTCTGAAACAAATGCGTTCAGACATCCATGTATTGACCTTAACCGCGACACCAATACCGCGCACCCTCCAGCTTTCGTTGACCGGGGTGCGTGATTTGTCGATTATTGGCACGCCACCGGTCGATCGTCTGGCCATTCGCACCTATGTGAGTGAGTTTGATGCAATCACAATTCGCGAAGCACTGTTGCGTGAACATTATCGCGGGGGGCAATCATTCTATGTGGTTCCCCGAATTAGTGATTTACCAGAAATTGAAGAATTTTTGCGCGATCAATTGCCCGAACTAACGTATATCGTGGCCCATGGCCAAATGGCTGCGGGCGAATTGGATGATCGCATGAATGCGTTCTATGACGGCAAATATGATGTGCTTTTGGCAACGACTATTGTTGAATCTGGGTTGGATATTCCGACGGCCAATACCATGGTCGTCCATCGCTCGGATATGTTTGGTTTGTCCCAACTTTATCAAATTCGTGGCCGGGTCGGGCGGTCAAAGACCCGCGCATATGCATATTTGACAACGCGTCCTCGGATGAAAATGACGGCGACGGCGGAAAAGCGGTTACGCGTTTTGGGGTCTTTGGATACTTTGGGGGCGGGTTTTACCTTGGCCAGCCAAGATTTGGACATTCGTGGCGCGGGTAATCTTTTGGGCGAAGAGCAATCGGGCCATATGCGCGATGTGGGCTATGAACTATATCAATCCATGCTGGAAGAAGCGATTGCCAAAATCAGGTCTGGCCAAGGACAAGGATTGTCCGATGATGATGGGCAATGGGCACCACAAATTAATTTGGGTGTGACCGTTCTAATCCCCGAAGCCTATGTGCCGGATTTAGATGTACGTTTGGGATTGTATCGTCGGTTGTCCAACCTAACCAGCAAGGTTGAATTGGAAGGTTTTGCCGCCGAATTGATTGACCGATTTGGTAAATTACCGCGTGAAGTCAATACGTTGTTGTTGGTTGTTCGGATCAAAGCAATGTGTAAAAAAGCCGGCATTGCCAAATTAGATGGCGGTCCCAAGGGGGCTACGATCCAATTCCACAACGATAAATTCGCCTCGCCTCAGGGATTGGTGGATTTTATGAATGATCAACGGGGATTGGCAAAAATTAAAGACAATAAAATTGTTATTCGTCGTGATTGGGTCAAGGAAGCGGATCGCATTAAAGGCGCGTTTTCGATCGCCCGGGATCTTGCGGAAAAAGTTGTGAAATCATCGGGGGCGACCCCGAAAAATTAACTGAGTCAGTAACCAAGGTTAATCATTCATTAACGCCTTTTTCGTACTTCATTAAGGATGAAAATCCTTGTGTCCATATTCTTGATTCTGACGATGTTAAGCGCGTGCGGCGGTGGCGGTGGCAACGGTGGTGTAGGCGTTGAAACCGATCCGCCTGTGACCGTTGATCCCGATCCGCCCATCACGTTTACGACCGATCAAATCGTTTTGGATAAGAAAACTTTTCAGGTTGAAATAAACGGCGAAATGCGGAATTTGGCCCCGCCAACCTGGGTCAACAACCGAACCTCTGGGACGGATGGGGTTGTCGAATATGTCGCTGCTCGGGATCAGGGATATGTGGTCGTATCGGGATTTGCGGATGGGGTGCCATTTGCCGAAGTGGTTGGGACATTGGAATTTATCACCGGCCCAAATGAAATCACATATGCGGGCAAAATCGATGTGGTATCCGGTTCTGCAAAATTAAGCGCGCATATCGATCTAACGCTTAGCCTTGGATGGAGCTTTCCACGTTTTTTGGGGTCATTGTCCGCACAGCAATTGGACATATATGCAACCATAGATGATACTGGGCTTTTGAATGGGCAGGTTGGATATAATGGCGCCTATGCCGATCTAAAGGGCGGCGTTTTTAGCACCAGCACGGATCGCGACGGCGAATTGCTGGGTGCGGCTTTTGCCGGAACAACATTTTATGGCGTTCTTACAGGTACGCGCAAAGATTAAAACGATGCGTTTTTATGTGCCTTGTCCACGTTTTTCGGCGATTTCCGCCAAAAATACCCGCGCGCGCCGTTCTGCCAAACTCACACGTATGGATGTCATATAGGCTTCTTGCATTGTTGCCGATGTTGCCGCCAAAATTTTCGCGGTTTCATAAATGATATCGTCGTCGCCAACCTTATTGGCCAAAGCAATCGCGTCTTTGGCCAATTCATCTGCAAGATCGTCAACAATGCTCATGTGATTACCGTGTGTTTTCGGTCAGACGGCGCTTAACATAACCGGTGACGTGGTCGATCATCGGTTCCATATGGGGCTCTTCAAAGAAATGCCCTGCGCCCTCTAATTGGGTATGGGTGATTGTGATGCCGCGTTGTTCTTTTAGTTTTTCAACCAACGACTCGGTGTCGGAGGGTGGCGCGATCCGGTCCGCTGTACCGTTGATGATCAATCCCGAAGACGGGCAGGGTGCCAAGAACGAAAAGTCATACATATTTGCGGGCGGTGAAACAGAAATAAACCCCGTAATTTCAGGGCGACGCATCAACAATTGCATCCCAATCCACGCGCCAAAGCTAAAGCCAGCGACCCAACAATGTTTGGAATTGTTATTCATGGATTGCAGATAATCTAATGCGGATGCCGCATCAGACAATTCACCGATGCCTTGGTCATATTCACCTTGCGACCGACCGACACCTCGGAAGTTAAAGCGTAAAACCGTGAAACCCATGTTATAAAAGGCATAGTGCAGGTTATAGACCACTTTGTTGTTCATGGTGCCGCCAAACTGTGGATGCGGATGCAAAACAATCGCAATCGGGGCGTCACGATCTTTTTGTGGATGGTAACGGCCTTCTAGGCGGCCTTCTGGGCCTGCAAAAATAACCTCGGGCATATGGTACTGTCTCTCCTCAAGGGGTTGCTAATTCTTGACAAATTAAGTCAACCATCTTAGAACAATTCTAAATCAGGGGAACCTGATGGTCATCCTGAGATAATCGTTGCGGTGGCCAAGGTCAATGAATTTGCGGATCTTATATCGATGAAACTAAGCACCAAAGGCCGATATGCCATGATCGCATTAACCGATATGGCGCTGCAACCTGTTGAAAGCCTAATTACATTGGGCGATATTTCTAAGCGTCAGGATATTTCCTTGGCCTATTTGGAACAATTGTTCGTCAAATTGCGCCGTGCGGGATTGGTCGAATCGGCGCGTGGCCCAGGCGGTGGTTATAAACTAGCGCGCTCAACCTCTGAAATTAGGGTCTTTGATGTGCTGTCGGCCGTCGATGAAACGATCGACGCACTGCACAAAGGGGCGGGGGCGACTGGGGCTTTGTCGGGCTCAAAGTCACAATCTTTGAACAATCGCCTTTGGGAAAGCCTGTCGGCGCATGTTTACGTGTTCCTGCACCAAACTCGGTTGTCTGATGTTGTCGAAAATGCGCTAGCGCCGTGTCCTGCTGTGCCATCTCTCTTTTCTATTGTGGACGAAGAGTAGTGCGCAGTTATTTGGATTATAACGCCACCACGCCCCTGCGCCGCGAAGCACGCGATGCGATGATTGATGCGATGGATATTGTGGGCAATCCGTCGTCTGTGCACACCGAAGGACGTGCGGCAAAATCGATTATGGAACGCGCACGTGGGCAAATTGCGGCTGCGTTGGGGGCAGACGGTGCAGATATTATTTTCACCTCAGGTGCCACCGAAGCGGCGGGCTTGGCGCTGCGCGATCAGGGTATCCGATGCGCCGCCATCGAACACGATGCTGTAACCAGCTGGTGTGACGCGACTTTGGCGGTGGATGCATGCGGGATTGTGACCACCGACGCACCCGCATCATCGGCAATCCAAATTGCCAATTCTGAAACGGGTGTAATTCAAGACTTGCCTCATGGGCTCTTCCTTTCGGATATGACGCAGGCCTTTGGAAAATTACCGATCGCCTTTAATTGGTCCGGGGCTCAAATGGCCATTGTTTCGGCCCATAAACTTGGGGGGCCAAAAGGTGTTGGAGCATTGATTGTGAAACGTGGCACCGATATTGCGGCCCAAATTCGGGGCGGTGGCCAAGAGATGGGCCGCCGATCCGGGACCGAAAACTTGATCGGAATCGCCGGGTTCGGCGCCGCAGCCGAAGCAGCAGCACGCGATTTGGCAGACGGCGCATGGGAACGTGTCGAAAAACTTAGAAACATTCTAGAAAAGACCATTGAACAATCGACAAATAAGACTATTTTTGTCGGAAATGCTGTGTCGCGCTTGCCTAACACTTCCATGATGGTGACGGATGGTTGGAAAGGGGAAACCCAAGTGATGCAGATGGATCTTTCTGGTTTTGCGGTGTCCGCGGGATCAGCCTGTTCCAGCGGTAAGGTAAAAGCCAGCCGTGTCTTGCAGGCAATGGGATTGAGCGACACGCAAGCGGCGTCTGCGTTGCGGGTCAGTTTGGGGATTGGCACAACCCACGACGATATTTTGCGGTTCGCGGAAACGTGGATTGCCCATATGAACAAATTTCAAGCCCGAACAGGGGCAGACAGATAGGAGGCCACGCATGGCGGCTTTGGACAAACTCGAGGTAAAAGAAGGCGTTGATCAGGAAACGGTTGATGCAGTTCTTGAGGTTGGAACCTATAAATACGGCTGGGAAACCGAGATCGAGATGGAATACGCGCCAAAGGGTGTGAACCCCGACATCGTGTGCTTGATTTCTGAAAAAAACAATGAACCCGAATGGATGACAGAATGGCGCCTTGCGGCATTTGAGCGTTGGGAAAAAATGTCCGAACCAAAATGGGCAATGGTGAATTATCCTGAAATCGATTTTCAGGATCAATATTATTATGCCCGTCCAAAATCGATGGCGGAGAAACCCAAGTCGTTGGACGAGGTTGATCCCAAGCTATTGGCGACCTATGAAAAGTTGGGCATCCCGTTGAAAGAGCAAATGATCCTTGCTGGTGTTGACGGTGCCGAGGACATGCCGGCCGAAGGCCGCAAGGTTGCGGTCGATGCGGTGTTTGACTCGGTCTCGGTTGGGACAACATTCCAAGCCGAGTTGAAAAAAGCGGGTGTGATTTTCTGTTCAATCTCTGAGGCGATCCGTGAACACCCAGAATTGGTCAAAAAATATCTTGGCTCAGTTGTGCCCGTGACTGACAATTATTACGCAACGCTGAACAGCGCGGTGTTCTCGGACGGGTCCTTTGTATATATCCCGCCAAACACCCGTTGTCCGATGGAATTGTCGACATATTTCCGGATTAATGCGGAAAACACAGGTCAATTCGAACGGACGTTGATCATCGCCGACAAAGGCAGCTATGTGTCCTACCTAGAAGGATGCACCGCACCAAAACGCGATACTGCGCAACTTCACGCAGCTGTGGTTGAAATCATTGTCGAGGAAGACGCCGAAGTTAAATATTCCACTGTTCAAAACTGGTTCCCAGGTGATGAAAACGGCAAAGGCGGCATTTATAATTTTGTCACCAAACGCGCCGATTGTCGTGGTGATCGGGCCAAGGTGATGTGGACCCAAGTGGAAACGGGCTCTGCGGTCACGTGGAAATATCCATCTTGCATTTTGCGCGGCAATGAAAGCCAAGGTGAATTTTATTCGATCGCGATTGCGAACAACCACCAGCAGGCCGATACCGGCACGAAAATGGTGCATTTGGGCAAAAACACCAAATCGCGCATTGTGTCGAAAGGCATCAGCGCGGGCGTGGCGCAAAACACCTATCGCGGATTGGTGTCAATGCATCCAAAAGCGAAAAACAGCCGCAATTATACCCAATGCGACAGCTTGTTGATCGGCGATAAATGTGGGGCGCATACGGTACCCTATATCGAGGTGAAAAATAATTCATCGCGCGTCGAACACGAAGCAACCACATCCAAGGTGGATGACGAACAGCTATTCTATTGTCGCCAACGTGGCATGGACGAAGAAGAAGCGGTCGCTTTGGTCGTCAACGGGTTCTGTAAAGAGGTTTTGCAAGCGCTGCCCATGGAATTCGCGATGGAGGCACAACAATTGGTCGCGATTAGCCTTGAAGGATCAGTTGGGTAAACATGACCTATATTTGGCCAATTCTTTTGTTGACTGTGTCAAATGTCTTTATGACATTTGCTTGGTATGGCCATCTAAATTTCAAATCCTCACCACTTTCGATGGTTGTTATCGCAAGTTGGGGCATCGCGTTTTTTGAATATTGGTTTGCTGTTCCAGCAAATCGTATGGGTCATGCGGTATATTCGGCCGCACAATTAAAAACGATACAAGAGGTGATCACCCTAATCGTATTTGTGGGATTTTCTGTGTTTTGGTTGAAAGAAAACATTACTTGGTCCACCGCAATTGGGTTTGCCTTTATTGCGATCGGGGCTGCATTTGTATTTAAAGGATAACGCTATGATCATTACAACAACTCCGACTGTCGAAGGATATCAAATCGCTGAATACAAAGGCATTGTTGCCGGCGAAGCGATCATGGGCGCGAATATTGTGCGCGATCTTTTTGCGGGGATCACCGATATTATCGGTGGTCGGTCGGGCGCGTATGAGGCCAAATTACAAGATGCCCGTGAAACAGCCATGAATGAAATGGAAAGCCGTGCACGCGCGCTTGGCGCAAATGCGGTTGTTGGCGTGGATTTGGACTATGAGGTCGTCAACAACACGATGCTTATGGTGTCTGCATCTGGAACGGCTGTGGTTATCGGATAATGATCAAACCTGTTGTGCATATCCACGACTTGCCCGTGACGGTGCTTGCAGCGGATGGGCGACCTAAGTTTGGCGCATCGATTGCCGAGGTGGGCGAGGCGTTGGGGTCAACAGGTTTGGGCACAATGTTAGTGACTGTTGAGCCAGGAAAACGGGCATTCCCATTTCATAACCATTTGGCTAACGATGAAATGTTCATCGTGATCGAAGGAACGGGCACATATCGATACGGTGATGGCGAACACGCGATCAAAGCGGGTGATGTGTGTTACGCCCCGAAAGGTGGGAAAGACACCGCGCATCAAATCATTAATACAGGTGAAAGCACTCTGAAATATCTGGGCGTCTCAACGATGACGGACCCGGATGTCGTCGAATATCCTGACAGTGATACGTTTAGTGTTCTGGGTATTTTCCCAGGTAAAAGTTATTCAGAAAAATATTTTGGACACATCGGCCGTCGCGCTGATGCCTATGATTATTGGGACGGAGAAGCATAATGAATTGGTCGTTTGCCCGTCAAATTACAAATTTGTGCTGTGATGAAACACATGTCACGTCGCTTCATAAGTATTTGAAAAGGTTTTATTAATGGCGGTTAGCGGCACATCTAAGTTTTTGTATCAAGAATTGGGAATGGAACGCATAACGCGCGTTTTGGACGTCGGTGCAAATCCGATCAATCCCGCCCCCTATTCCAAATTGCTAGAAAACGGCGGATGCGAACTTTTTGGGTTTGAACCTCAAAAAGATGCATACGATAAATTGATGCAAGAACCCGTTACCAATCGGACATATTTCAATCAAGCTGTTGGTTCAGGAAAAGATAAAAGCCTTTATGTGACCTTGCATGAAGGGTTCACATCGTTGTTTAAACCCTATCGCCCGTCTTTGGATTTTTTAGGCCGCTTTGGGCGTTCAATGTGCATCGTTGATGAGGTCAAATTGGATCTCGTTGGCTTGGACGCGATTGATGCTTTACCATTAATCGATCTTTTGAAAATTGACGTTCAAGGTGCAGAAGTTGACATCATTAAGACAGGAACGCGAACGCTTGCAGATTGTTGTGCCATCATTGTCGAAGTGCGATTTTTGCGATTGTACGAAAATGAACCGATGTTTGGTGATCTTGACGTGTTTTTGCGCGACAAAGGGTTCATTTTACATAAGATGTTGCCGATGAAATTGGTCATGATAAATAATTCACAATCGTCCAAATTGCGTCCTCGGCGGGCCGGGTCGCAATTAATCGATGGGGACGCGGTTTATATTCGCGATCTAACACATCTGGACGACATTTCCAATGATCAGTTAAAGCATTTGGCGATCTGCGCAGCATGTGTCTTTGAAAGCTATGATTTGGCGCTATATGCAATAGATCAATTGATCGCCCGTGATGTTGTCGGTCAAAATGTGGCCGACCGCTTTGTTGACCACATTCCACAAGCGATAAGGATGTAACTTATGTCCCTTGTCGTTGCCCTTCGTACCAATAAATGGACCGTGAACGAACAACGTGTTGTTGATCAATTAAGTGCGGTTTTGGGTGAAAATTTAAAGGTCGTTTTTCATAATCGTCCATCAGATCTTGAACCGGTTATTGACTGTGTGGATATCAATAATGACGTAATCAACGACATGGGATTGCGAACGGTTTCTGATTGGGGGTGGCGCTGCGGGGATTACGCGTATTACGCGTTGCGCCATGCTTATCCAAATTATGACCATTACATGTTGGTTGAACCCGATGTGTATTTTGGTGGCAAACCATCCGAATTTTTCGATCACATTGCGCAATATTCCCATGACGTGATTGGGCTAGGTATCGAGGACTTTGATCCCAAACACTTTTTTGCGCGCCGTGTCGGTAATGTCGCGCCAAAACGCGCGATTTTCGCTATGACGCGGTGTAGCGGTCGCGCTTTGGATTACGCCTATGCCAAACGAAAAGAATATTCAAAACGACAGGTTCCTGAACGTGCCTATTCAAACGACGAAGTTTTTTGTTTTTCTTATCTACTAGAAAATGCAGACATGCAGGTTGCGGATTTTTCAAACATTGCGCCACAGTGGTTTGAGAACGTGCAATTTGACACTGCACCCGATATGTTGGTTGAAAACGTGGATAGAGAATATTCACAAGAAAACAAAATATTACATCCCTTTGTTGATCGAGAATTTTTTAATAAAGCCCTTGCAAAACGTATGGTGGGTCGTACAGGCGTCTTGGAACGCAGTGCACGCGAATTGCAAGCAATGACACCACAGGAATTGGACGAAATCGCAGACATTGCGCGCGCCCAATTCCGCGAACATCTGCGCGCGTTTGAACCGCGTACCTAAAAGGAAGACAGCTATGCTAGAAATCAAAAACCTGCACGTCAAATTAGAAGACGAAGACAAGCAAATCCTAAAAGGTGTGAACCTAACCGTTGAGGCGGGAAAAGTTCACGCGATCATGGGACCAAACGGGTCAGGTAAATCGACCTTGTCTTATGTTCTGTCTGGTAAGGACGGGTACGAAGTGACTGACGGGTCGGCGTCACTTGCGGGGGAAGACATCCTAGAGATGGAACCAGAAGAACGTGCCGCGGCTGGTTTGTTTCTTGCGTTCCAATACCCTGTCGAAATTCCTGGCGTTGGCAACATGACATTTCTGCGTACCGCAGTGAACGCACAACGCAAAGCCCGCGGCGAAGAAGAAATGAGCGCGGCAGAATTCCTGAAAGTCGTGCGCGAACGCGCCAAAACGCTGAAAATCGACGCAGACATGTTGAAGCGTCCCGTCAATGTCGGTTTTTCAGGCGGTGAGAAAAAGCGCAATGAAATCCTGCAAATGGCGATGCTGGAACCCAAGATGTGTATCTTGGATGAAACCGACTCGGGGCTTGACGTTGACGCAATGAAATTGGTGGCTGAAGGTGTGAATGCGTTACGTGATGAAGGCCGCGGATTTTTGGTCATTACCCATTATCAACGCCTATTGGATCACATCAAACCGGATGTCGTTCATATTATGGCGCAAGGTCGCATCATTAAAACAGGCGGCCCAGAATTGGCGTTGGAAGTTGAAAACAACGGGTATGCCGATATCTTGGCGGAGTTGGCCTAATGTCAGCAGTTACAAACGTAAAGCAAACCGCGACCGATGCGCGTCTCTCCGCGCTGAGCTTGCCTAAATCAGGGTGGAGCGCGCCTGCACGCGTGTCCGCGGATGCCCGTTTGCGGGCGATGGGTGTTCCAGGGCGTCGGGATGAATATTGGAAATATACCGATCCAACGTCGTTCAACTTAGCCAGCCCAATCAAAGCCGCTTTGTTTGATCCAAAAGAAAGCGAGATGTTCAGCACGCTGGACCGTTTGAATATCGTGTTTGTTGATGGTGAATTTTCGGCCGATCTGTCCGATCCCCTAAGAGGGACGGGGTTGGAAATCGCACGGTTGGCCGACATCGCGGATCTGGATGTGCATTGGGCGAAAGAGTATTATGGCGTTTTGGAAGAACGCGGCCAATCCCCCGTTCAACGCCCGTTGGCCGCGCTGAACACCGCATATGCAATGGACGGCGTGATCATTCATGTTACGAGCACTGTGACCAAGCCTGTCAATATCACCTATCTGCATAGATCCGAAACATCAGACGCGATTTTGCACCACGTTATCAAATTAGACGCCGGTGCGGAATTGACAGTTTTGGAAAATGGTCCTGCGGCGGCGCGGTTGAACAAAGTGATGGAAGTTTTTATTGAGGACGATGCAAAATTTCATCATGTGCGTACCCAAGGCCGTGATCATGAACGTCGTGCTGTGACGCATATCTTTGCCGAATTGGGTGCGCAAAGCGTGTTCAAATCGTTCACCTTGACCGCAAATGGTGTGTTGACACGCAACGAATGTATTCTTTGGTTAAACGGCGACGATGGAATTGCCCATGTCGCGGGTGCCTGTGTCGGTGATGGGGATTTCCATCACGATGATACCGTATTTATAACGCATGATGCGGTCGGTTGTGAAAGTCGCCAAGTGTTTAAAAAAGTGTTGCGTAATGGCGCGACGGGTGTGTTCCAAGGGAAAATTCTGGTCAAACCTGGTGCGCAGAAAACCGATGGATATCAGATTAGCCAATCTTTACTGTTGAATGATGATAGCCAATTTTTGGCGAAACCCGAATTGGAAATTTACGCCGATGACGTGGCCTGTTCACATGGATCGACATCCGGCGCGATTGACGAAGAGGCGCTTTATTACCTGCGTTCGCGCGGTGTGCCGCAAAAACAAGCAACCAATCTTTTGACCCTAGCATTCTTGGGCGAAGCGGTGGACGAAGTGGAAGATCGTGACATTGCCGATGCGCTCATGGAACGGCTTGAGGGTTGGTTACAACGGCACAACGCGTAATGTCATTGGTTCAATCCATCATCGCCAGCTATAGCAACCCAACGCCTGTGTTTAAACGCATGTGGGCGGGTGGGGTTGAAGAACGCACCAACCTTGCCTTGGTTATGGGGGCATGTGTCGCCGGATTTGTGTCGGTTTGGCCATCTTTGGCACGGCAATCTTATTTGACAGGCGATGCGTTGGACCAATTAATGGGCGGCGCACTGTTAAGCCGTGTGATGATGGCGCCTTTGATGTTCTATGTTTTTGCCTTGATCTTGTTTTGGGTGTCCAAACTTTGGCGGTCTGGGGCGACACCGTCCCAAGTGCGCCGCATTGTATTTTGGGCCTTGGTTGTGGTGGTACCACTGCAATTGCTGCAAGGGTTGGTGGCGGGCTTTATCGGTGATGGACCTGCTTATTCTGTTGTAGGAATAGTGGGCGCGATTGTAATGCTGCGGACGTTAATTGCCGGGTTTCGATCGGTTTCGGGGGATTAAATGATACTTGATCTAACAGAGATGACCAAAGCGTCGTTTTTGCGACCTGCCGCCGCTGCGCAGGATTTGTTCATTCTGAATTTGGATCGTAAAACGGTGCTTGCCTTTTTGGGTTTAGGCGTCGTGCTTAGCGTGATTTCAATGGTCGTCGGTACCCCAGACGGGATTGAATTTGCGCAAGATGCCCCGATGGTTTTGTCGCCCATTGGATTGACCGTGATTATTTATTTCGCAACTTTAATTGCGTCTTATGGGATATATCTGGTTGGCCGGATGATGCAGGGACAAGGATCCCTTGATCGCATTATTTTAGTCATGGCATGGATCCAATGGCTACAATTCTTAATGCAATTATTTATATCTGTGATCTTGTTCACAGTTCCCGCTATTGTTGGCGCGATTCAGTTTGCCGTGATCTTGATCAGCATTTGGATTTTTTTGCACATGGTTGATCAAGCGCATGGCTTTGATAACTTGTGGACATCGTTGTTGGTGTCCATTCTTGGAAATCTGGTCGCATCAGTTTTAATGGCCATTCCGCTCGCGTTTATCTTGGCAATTGCGGGGGTGTTCAGCGCATGAGGTTGAAACATGTATGATATCCAAAAAATCCGCTCCGATTTTCCAATTCTGTCGCGCCAGGTTAATGGCAAACCTTTGACATATTTGGACAATGGTGCATCCGCACAAAAACCGCAGGTGGTCATCGATGCGGTGACGCGGGCCTATTCGGATGAATATGCAAACGTACATCGTGGTCTACATTACCTGTCAAACCTTGCGACCGAAAAATATGAATCCGTGCGTGGGATAATTGCGCGGTTCTTGGGTGCCGCGAACGAAGATGACATTATCCTGAACACTGGGTCCACAATCGGTATCAATACGGTTGCCTATGGCTGGGCGATGCCGCGGCTTAAGGCAGGTGATGAAATCATTTTGTCGGTCATGGAACATCATGCGAATATTGTGCCATGGCACTTTTTGCGCGAACGCCAGGGTATAGTCCTAAAATGGATCGATATCGAAGCCGACGGGTCGTTTGATGAACAAAAGCTTATCGATGCAATTGGACCTAAAACCAAATTGATTGCCATCACCCAGATGTCAAATGTTTTGGGCACGCGGGTGGATGTAAAATCAATCTGTACCGCTGCACGCGCCAAAGGTGTGCCTGTTTTGGTCGATGGATCCCAAGGTGCGGTTCACGGCCCCGTCAATGTGGGTGATCTGGGGTGTGATTTTTACGCGATCACGGGGCACAAACTATATGGTCCTTCCGCGTCAGGTGCGATTTATATTCACCCTGATCGTCAGGCGGAAATGGCGCCCGTTATCGGTGGCGGGGACATGATCCGCGAAGTGCACAAGGACACGGTTTTATACAATGATCCGCCGATGAAGTTCGAAGCGGGTACCCCAGGCATTGTTCAAACCATCGGTTTGGGTGTTGCGTTGGAATATCTGATGGACATCGGCATGGATAAGGTCGCAGCGCATGAAAATATGTTGCGCGATTATGCAGTTGAACAAATGTCAAAATTGAATTGGCTGCATATCCAAGGCACCGCTGCGAACAAAGGTGCAATCTTTAGCTTTACCTTGGACGGGGCAGGACATCCCCACGACATTTCAACCATTCTGGACAAGCGCGGCGTTGCTGTGCGGGCTGGGCATCATTGTGCAGGCCCGTTGATGGATCATTTGGGGGTGACCGCCACATGTCGCGCGTCCTTTGCGATGTATAATACCCGCGAAGAGGTAGACACATTGATTGACGCGTTGCATTTAGCATACGAGCTATTGGCCTAATGCGTTTTTATGATTGCGACTGGGTTTTGCACAAGCTATAGAACCCTTACGCACCCATAGCTCAGCTGGATAGAGCGCTGCCCTCCGAAGGCAGAGGTCAGAGGTTCGAATCCTCTTGGGTGCGCCACT
>JAYPUL010000027.1:0-33927 GCA_038134005.1 Paracoccaceae bacterium
CGGTGCGGCGCGCGCAATAGGTGAACATCGGTGCAAAATACCGACGTCATACCGAGGTCATACCGACGCAATACCGACGTATTACAGCAAGCGGTTTTTATCCCCGTGGCATCTGGATCGCGCGGGCTGTGGCGCCTGTTAAAACTGCGATTGCGTCAGAGCGCATGAGATCGCAGAGCACAGGTGATGTTGTGGGTAAGCCACCGGTGAATGTTCCAAAGGCCGGCAGAATGACACGCTGCATATCAATTAAAAAACACGGCCGCGAAATACCTCGACCACGCAGGCTTAGTTGGGCTTTGGGGTGATAATGCCCCGAAATTTCGCCGTATGCCCCCGATTTTGCTTCGTGTCTAAAGACTAACGGCGGAACGGGTAATTCGGCAAGGTGCGTGCCCCCCAGTTCGACGGGGCTAGGATCATGGTTGCCGGTGATCCAAATCCACCGTTTGCCTGCCTGAAGACGCGCTATCCATAGGTTTTCGTCTTCGGCCAGATTTAATTGGGCGGCGTCGTCATCAAAGCTATCGCCAAGGCAGATGATTGTTCGGGCATTGGTGCGCGTCAGGTCCGCTTCGAGCCGGAAAAGAGTGTCGCGCGTTTCATAGGGGGGTAAGTTTGGCGCACCGGCCCGCGCAAGGCGTTCGGCTTTTCCCAAGTGTAAGTCGGACACTATTAAGATTGATCGTTCAGGCCACCAAAGCCCGCCCGATCCCAATGCGGTTAAATCCGCTCCAGATAATGAAAAACGATACCCATCCATTCAGGTAAAGGGCCAGAAAATGCATTCAGATTCAAGGATATTCTTAAAGGCCAGCCGTGTTGA
Organism: Paracoccaceae bacterium; assembly: GCA_038134005.1. Lineage (GTDB taxonomy): Bacteria > Pseudomonadota > Alphaproteobacteria > Rhodobacterales > Rhodobacteraceae > CAJXSD01. The sequence continues at coordinate 827 of JAYPUL010000027.1, forward strand.
GCAACGCGGCGGTTTCCGCGTCTAATAACCGTTCGATGGCTTGACCTTGAATTGGAATGCGGCCGACTTCTAACAAAAGGGGCGCGGCAAATGGGGATACATGGGGCAGGGTGCGATGATCGATCCTATCTTCAACCCGTGCAAGCATAGCTTGGATGCGTCCGAAATCCACCAAACCTGAAAGGGCTTCGGTGCGTGCGATCCGCATTAAAAGATGATCTGGGTCATATTTTAGCAAAGTGTCATATAGGATATCGGACGAAAAAGATGCTTGGCGCCCCGATTTCCGATGACCAGGCAAGTTGCGTTCGATCAAACCTGCAATTGTTGCCACGGCGCGAAAGCTAATTTTCATCACAGCGTTCTGGGACAACCATGTTTCAAATCCGTGATAAAGCGCCGATTTATCGAAAAGGATTTCGGGGTCAGGTGGCGCGTCTAACCCCCAGATTAAAGTGGCATAATCATTGGCAACAAAACCCAACGGCGCTTTGCCAAGTGTTTCTAACCGATTGGTTAACAATAGCCCCAAGGTTTGTTGTGCATTTCGCCCAGCAAAGCCATAAACGCACATATGATGGTTTGACTTGTGCAGAAAGGTTTCGACCAAAAGGCTTGTGCGATCGGGAAGACGCGACAATGATTTTTGTTGGTTCAACCATTGAGTCGTGTAGTCGGGCAAATCATCAAATATGGTTGTTTGAAAGCCGTTTAAAATACGATCACACAGTTGCGTTGACGTCGCAAACTTGGTTCCCATATAGGTTGCGATTTTGGGTTTTTTGTTTAGGGCATGGGAAACCATGACGACCAATTCGCGCATGCTATCAAAACGCACAATTTGGCCCCCAATCAAAAATGTGTCCCCTGGCGAGAGGGTCGCAGCAAAATGTTCTTCTATTTCGCCCAAGGGTTTGCCGCCACGATTTTTTCCCAATCGCACCTTGACGGTGTCGCTATCTTGGATGGTGCCGGCATTCATTCGAATGCGCTGTGCTGACCGCGGATCTCTTAGACGGATGCACCCAGACGCATCATACATCAGGCGATGCCATTGATCGTATCGGCGTAACGCGTATCCACCAGTGATGCAGAAATCCAAACAATCGTCGAATGTTGCGCGTGTAATCGTATGATAGGCCCCCACATGTTTAATTTCCTGAAAAAGCGCGTCGGGGTGAATGGGCTCTGAACAGGCAAGCAGGCTAATATGTTGACACAAAACATCCAAAGGGCCGCGCGGCGGTGGATCACCGTCAAGATCACCTTCTAAGACTGCGTTTAGGGCCGCATGACATTCGATGATTTCAAATCGGTTGGCGGGCACAATCAACGCCTTTGAGGGGGCATTGTAACGATGGTTTGCGCGTCCGATGCGTTGAACCAAGCGTTTTACATTTTTGGGGGCACCAATTTGGATCACCAAATCGACATCGCCCCAATCGATGCCTAAATCTAAACTGCCCGTGCAGACAATGGCCTTTAGGTGACCTTCGGTCATGGCTGTTTCAACTTTGTGTCGTTGTTCGCGATCTAACGATCCGTGATGAATGCCGATGGCCAGATTTTCATGATTTGCCAGCCATAGATTGTGGAAATAAATTTCGGCTTGGGCGCGGGTGTTGTGAAAGATCAAGGTGGTTTTATGCGCTTTGATTTGTTCCAATACCTGTGGAATGGAATAAAGCGCGCCGCCACCGGACCATGGTGGGGGGGTATCCCCCAATAACATCTGAATATCGGGGGCGGGGCCGGCTTCGGCCATTAAGATGGGGCAGGGTGTTGGATGGGCTGCCATGATTTGCGCGATGGCCTGTGGGTCATCAACGGTTGCCGACAATCCGATGCGGCGCAGGTCTGGGCAAATCTGTTGCAATCTTCCCAGTGCCAAAAATAATTGATCGCCCCGTTTTGTTTCGGCCAAGGCATGGATTTCATCAATGACAACACGTTTGAGGGATGCAAAAAAAGTGCGCGCCTCTGGATATGAAATCAAAAGCGCTAGGCTTTCGGGCGTCGTCAAAAGGATATGGGGGGGATCAGCACGTTGCCGACGTTTTGTCGATTGCGACGTGTCACCGGTGCGATCTTCGACGCGAATTGGCAATGCCATTTCGGTAATTGGGGTTGATAGGTTGCGCTTAATATCATTGGCCAACGCCTTGAGAGGCGACACATAGAGCGTATGCAACCCATCATGCGTGCCTTCGGCCAATTCGATCAATGTTGGTAAAAAACCTGAAAGAGTTTTGCCTGAACCAGTCGGGGCTACTAACAGCTGTGCAGGAAGATCAGCTGCCTCTATTAAACGTAATTGGTGTGGATGTAATGTCCAAGACCTTTTTTCGAGCCATTGTGTAAAAAAAGTCGGTAAAGATTTCATATTTTATTAATTTTTAGGCGTAATAAAAAGTAACATTATTGGAATTTGATCTTTATGCGCTACTGTTTTGGCATATTTGTTTAGTTTGAGTGGATCAGGTATTTTTGCACTAGTTGCGATGCTATTTTGTTCAAGCACACGATTAAATTCTGGGCTATAAAGTAGTATTGCGTGATTATAAGAAGCCGCAACCTCCACGTTGTAAAGATTGGTAAGTGTCTTAAAAATTCGAAAATTATTTTGTGAATTTTCTATTTCATCTATTGAATTGTAGGACGCTTCAATATCAAGATTTGCTTCCCCTTTAGATTTGGGCGTTAATTTATAGCTTAAATCTAAACCAATTTTTGTGCCTACTATCTTTATCTTGTCGTTTGATTTCATTGGCAAATTGACAAGATTGCCCATGAAGTATGGTTGTGTTCGTATGTTTTCTTCAGCAATGAATTCATCATGTTTGAAAATATGAAGTCCTAATTTAGATCTAAGTAACTCAATATTAGAAACAATACTCTCTAATGTTACACCATCTATACCGAAAACCAACAGTTTGTTATTTGGATCACTTTTATTTAAGTTCCTTAATGGTAAATTTGATATTTCTGGTTTTATAATTAGTTTACTTAATGCGTCCCGATCAATTACAGATGTGAAAGCGTCTACTTCCCAAAAACTAGGTTCTTGTATCTGAAGTAAATTTACTACCCCGCCGGGGGAATAGCTATATGCAACCTCTATTACTTGATCATACTCGTCTTGATTATTTACTGTGCCTGAGACAACTGACTTACCACCGGATGCATAAACTTCTAATTTTAGATTTGGATAACGCTTCTCATATATCTCCATTAAAGCAGAAATGTCTGGTGTCACATTTACTTTGATACTAATTGGTGTATCGTAATCTGCGAATGTGATTGTTAGAGTTGTTGCTCCAAATTCTTTTCCTAGCAAATATAATTTATGATTTTCTAAGTCCAAGGCGTCGGCGATTCGTGGATTCGCAATGGATATTCCTGAGATTATGTGGTCAACATTTAATAGCTTAGACTGGTCCTTTACCACACTTATTTCTTTAGTGTGTTCTGTGATATGTAGGCCAGGATTAAGTTCGTTTTGAGCTAAAACACCATTGGCGCATAGCAATGAACACAAAATTATTAATAAGTATTTCATTTGACCATATTTTCTGCTCTATTTAGGCTAAGTATGAGGTAAATATTAAATAAAATCTATTATTTTTTTAATAATAATTGTTTGATGAGCTATAGAAAAAAAATCATTTCCTGAAACTTCGCCGATGCTCTCCGAGATAGTTTAACATCATCATGGAGCGCCTGTAATAATTTTGACAATAACTGTATAATGCTGCCCTACTTCGGAACCCTTCACTATTATTTTCTGGTAAAAAACGCTGTGTTGCGAGCGTTCCTGCAGCTTCAAAATATTAGCAAATAGAGTTTAAAAAAGAATGTTGGAGCATGGTGATTTATGCTGTTAACTGCCGCCGCCGCCGCCAACGTTTCGTTGTCAAAGGTTCATGTAACAATATGTCAAACTCTTCCGGAGTGGCTTAAGATCTCGGTTGCTTATTGAACGGATTCAGTTGGGATCTTATTCTTACAAGTGAGGGTTTTGATGCAGATGAAAATTTGTTGAAATCATCGGGCGGCGTTCCCAATTATCCCGAAACGCGCGGATACGTGCCCAAGGTTTTGGCCGCCTATTCGGTTATGCGCGCTTTATGTAAAACGCCGCCGGCCTTTGTGACCGACGGCTGTGTTTTTTAACTTTCCAATGGGAATTAGTTGACGATTGTCGCCTCAGTCGCGGCACGCAGTTCATCTTCGCTGACGCCGTCCGCGCATTCAACGATTTTCAAACCACCCTCAACAACGTCAAGAACACCTAGGTTCGTGATGATGCGATGGACGACCGCCTGACCGGTTAATGGCAGTGTACAAGATTTTAAAACCTTGGATTCGCCGTGTTTGTTGGTGTGATCCATAACGACAACCACACGACCGACACCCGCGACCAAATCCATTGCACCGCCCATGCCTTTGACCAATTTGCCCGGAATCATCCAGTTGGCCAAATCGCCTGTTTCGGACACTTCCATCGCGCCCAAGATCGCCATTGCGATTTTACCGCCGCGGATCATGCCAAACGATGTTGCGCTGTCGAAATACGCAGAATGCGGCAATTCGGTAATTGTTTGTTTGCCCGCGTTGATCAAATCCGCGTCTTCGTCGCCTTCATACGGGAATGGGCCCATACCCAACATGCCATTTTCGGATTGTAAGGTGACTGTGATGCCTTCGGGAATATAGTTTGACACAAGCGTCGGAATACCGATGCCAAGGTTCACATACCACCCGTCTTGAAGTTCTTGTGCGGCACGTGCCGCCATTTGATTGCGATCCCAAGCCATCTTTATGCCTCCGCGCGTTGACGAACAGTGCGCTGTTCGATGCGTTTTTCATGTTGCCCTTGGATGATGCGATGCACATAAATCCCAGGAAGGTGAATATGATCGGGGTCCAACGATCCTGTTGGAACAATCTCTTCAACTTCGACAACGCAGATCTTGCCACACATCGCGGCGGGCGGGTTGAAATTGCGTGCAGTCTTGCGGAACACAAGGTTGCCCGTTTCATCCGCTTTCCATGCTTTCACGATGGACAAGTCGGCAAAGATACCGGTTTCCAAGATATATGTTTCGCCGTTAAATTCTTTATGCTCTTTACCTTCGGCGATTACGGTGCCAACACCGGTTTTGGTGTAAAAACCCGGGATACCACAGCCCGCTGCGCGCATACGTTCGGCCAAAGTGCCTTGGGGGTTGAATTCCAATTCCAATTCGCCAGATAGATATTGACGCATGAATTCGGCGTTTTCGCCAACATAAGACGAAATCATTTTGCGAACCTGTTTGGTTTGCAACAAAATGCCGATACCAAAATCGTCAACGCCTGCGTTGTTTGATGCAAAGGTTAGATTTTGTGTGCCTGCATCTCTGATCGCGTTTAATAGCATTTCAGGGATACCACATAGACCAAAACCGCCTGATGCGATTAGCATGCCATCAAAAAGCACACCATCCAAAGCCTCTGCGGCCGATGAATAAACTTTCTTCATAAGACTCTCCTCAGTCTGAATTGGCATTGGTTTGCCTGATAGCAAACAAACCGTCAATTCCCGATCTCTGATACGTATGACTTATACGTATTACTGCGTAGGCAATAGATAGAAAATGAAACCTAGAAATAAACATAAATGTTTCAATGTCGCATCAGTATGAAAAAACGCGCGTGCCACAGGCACGCGCGTTCGTCGGATTGTGAAGCAATTCGAAAATAGGCTTTGCTAGGTTTTCTTGCGGGCGGTTTTCTTCTTGCCACCCTTGCTGGCTTTCTCGGCAATCAACGCGACCGCTTGCTCCATCGTGATATCCGCAGGTTCAACACCTTTGGGCAATGTCGCATTGACCTTACCAAACTTGATATAGGGGCCATAGCGCCCATCCATGACATTGACGGGCCCGCCTTCGGTCGGATGTTCGCCAAGCTCTTTCAATGGCGTGGCCGCCGCTCCTGTGCGCGCGCCACCTCGTGCGGCTTTCTTTGCCAGCTCTTCGATCGCGCGGTTAATGCCGATGGTAAAGACTTCGTCCACTTCTTTGATATTGGCGTAAACCGATCCATGCTTGATGAATGGGCCAAAGCGTCCGATGCCCGCTTCGATCATCACACCATCTTCGGGGTGTGGACCAATTTCGCGGGGCAGGTTCAACAACATCAATGCCTTTTCCAAATCCATCTCGGTGGCGGACCACCCTTTGGGTAAACTTGCCCGTGGCGGTTTTTTGTTTTCGGGCGTCGCTTCACCTCGTTGTACATAGGGGCCAAAACGGCCAGATTTTAGGCTGATCTCATCGCCGTGGTCTTCGCCCAATATGCGATCACTGCTTTCGTCGACGTCCCCCGAAATAGGGCGGGTGAAATTACATTCTGGGTAATTTCCACACCCAACAAATCCACCCGTTCTGGATGATTTTAGGTGTAGCTGAGCGTTTCCGCATTTTGGACAAATCCGCGGATCTGAACCATCCTCGCGCGCAGGGTAGAGTTGCGGCGCAAGTGCATCATCCAAGACATCCAACACTTCGGTAATGCGCAATTCCGAGGTTTCCGAAATCGCAGCCGAAAAATCGCGCCAAAATTTACCAAGCAGATCTTTATAATCGGCATCGCCCGCGCTGACGTTGTCCAATTGATCTTCTAGATCGGCGGTAAAATCATATTCCACATAGCGGCGGAAAAAGTTTAACAAAAAGATCGTTACGATGCGCCCTTTATCTTCGGGGAACAAACGGTTGCTTTCCTTTCGGACGTATTCGCGTTCCTGAATCGTCGTCACAATTGATGCGTATGTCGACGGACGTCCGATCCCAAGCTCTTCCATCCGCTTGACCAATGTGGCTTCGGTATAGCGCGGCGGGGGTTGGGTAAAATGTTGTTCCGGCAAAATGGAGCGTTTGGCCAATTTATCCGCAGGCGCGATATGGGGTAGACGCTTATCGTCGTCGTCCAAAACGCTATCATCGCGGCCTTCTTCATAGACGCGGATAAAGCCATCAAACAAAACAACCTGACCGGTGGCCCGCAGGCCAACTTGGCCATCCGCGCTTGCGATTTCGACGGTTGTCCGCTCTAAACGGGCGGCTTCCATTTGACATGCAATGGTGCGTTTCCAAATCAAGTCATACAGACGATTTTGGTCGCTATCCGTTAATTTCAATGCGGCTGCATCCTTGTCCATATCTGTTGGACGGATACATTCGTGGGCCTCTTGCGCATTTTTGGCTTTGTTTTTGTACATGCGTGGGCTGTCGGGCACATATTCATCGCCGTAACGGGATTTGATCGTTTCACGCGCGGCCATGACGGCTTCGGGGGCCATGTCGATGCCATCGGTTCGCATATAGGTGATGTGACCGGCTTCGTATAAACGTTGTGCCGCATTCATGGTTTGACGCGCACCCATGCCAAATTTGCGGCTTGCTTCTTGTTGTAGGGTCGATGTCATAAAGGGCGCGGATGGATTACGCGACGCGGGCTTTGCTTCGACGGAGGCAACAGATAAATCGCGACTAGTAATTGCTTGGACTGCAAGCTCTGCTTGTGTGGCATTCTTTAGGTCATGCTTGTCCAATTTTTTGCCTGCCAAGGACACCAAGCGTGCTTCGAATTCTTGGCCGCGTGGCGTTGTAAGCAATGCCTTCACGCTCCAATATTCTTGGGCGCGAAATGCTTCGATTTCCATTTCACGTTCGACAATCAAACGCAGGCAAACCGATTGCACACGACCAGCAGACCGCGCACCGGGTAATTTCCGCCATAACACGGGGGAAAGGTTAAACCCCACCAGATAATCCAATGCACGACGTGCCAAATAAGCATGCACCAAAGGTGCGTCGACCGCACGGGGATTTTTCATTGCCTCGGTGACGGCCGATTTGGTGATCGCATTAAACACAACTCGGCTGACGGGGGTGTCTTTTTTAATTGCGCGACGTTTGCGAAGCGCCTCTTCTAGGTGCCATGAAATGGCTTCGCCTTCGCGGTCGGGGTCGGTCGCAAGGATAAGTTCGTTGTCGTCTTGTAAAGCGTCAGCAATGGCTTTGACGTGCTTTTTGCTGTCATTGCCGATTTCCCACGTCATTTCAAATTCGTTGTTCGGGTCAACAGACCCATCTTTTGCAGGCAAGTCGCGTACATGGCCGTAGGAAGCAAGCACGGTATAGTTTGGCCCCAGATATTTGTTAATTGTTTTTGCTTTTGCTGGGGATTCTACGACGACCACGGGCATTTAATTTCCTTTCGACTCTGTGCGAGCGCTATGGCGGCGGAAAATGCCGACGAAGACGTAGGTTTGTCAATGCCAGAAAGTTTTAAAAAATTCCTTAGTGTTTAGAGGGCCCCACATTCAACGCGATCATGCCGCCGTTGATGCGTTGAATTTTACCATCAATTTCTAAATCCACGATGGTTGATGCGGCTTGGGCCGCGCTAATTCCGAGATCGCGGATAATTTGATCTTCTGCCAAGGGCGATGGCGATAACCGCGATAGAATCTGTGAATGCAGATCGGCAATGTCGCGCAGCGATCGTTTTGCGGGTGTCGGTGTCACGGGGTCATTTCGTGGCGACAATGCGTCGATGACGTCTTGCGCTTTGCGCACCAAAATGGCGCCATCCCGAATAAGCATGTTGCACTCCGATGCGCGTGCGTCGAACGGATGCCCAGGAACGGCATAAACATCACGTCCCTGATCCAATGCATTGCGTGCGGTGATCAATGATCCGGATTTGGCAGCCGCCTCGATCACGACCAAAGCTTGTAACACGCCCGATATGATGCGATTGCGCAATGGAAAATGGCGGGCGATCGGTTGCATCCCCATTGGTTGTTCCGACAGGATAACACCTTGGCTTTCGATCGTTTTCATCAACTGTGCGTTTTCGATCGGATAGGGCACGTCAATACCACCGCCAACCACCGCCATGGTACCCGTTCCAATGGATGCGGCATGTGCGGCGGCATCAATCCCGCGTGCTAATCCGGAACATACGAAATAGCCTGCGTCACCCAATTCCGTTGCAAGAAACCGCGACATCCGCATGCCTAATGAGGATGCATTTCGCGCGCCAACCAATGCGATTGCAGGACGGGCAAGCAATTCAAAGCGCCCCTTGATCCAAAGGATCGGGGGCGCATCGGTCAAATCGTTTAACAATGCGGGGTAATGTGATCCCCCCCGAAATACCAATTTTGCCCCAAAACGGTGGCCATTTTTGATTTCATTTTGGGCACTTTGTACAGAACATGGCGCATAGGTGTCTTCGCCTGCGGCTTTTGCAATTTTTGGCATATGCTCTAGGCAGGTGTGCGCGTCACCTTATTCGGCCATCAGCCTATAAAATGTGGCAACGCCCACGCGGCGCGATCGTATGAGACGGAGCCACGCTAGCTGGTCCTCTTCCTGGGTAGGTGGGAGTAGGGGGTGAGCGGAAGAAATCATATCGTCAACCATTGTCGCTCCGTCGTCTTACAGAATCACATATATTCTGCGGATGGTTAACATACGATTAAATGTCTTAACGCCCCGCACCCCCGACGGTTAAACCGCCAATCAATACGGTGGGTTGTCCGACCCCCACTGGCACCCATTGCCCCGCTTTTCCGCAGGTCCCCATACCAGGGTCCAATTCCATATCATTGGCCAAACCGCGGATGTGTTTCAACGCGGTTGCGCCATCGCCGATCAATGTCGCGCTTTTGATCGGTGCGCCAACTTTTCCATTTTGAACGCGATAGGCTTCGGTACAGGAAAACACAAATTTGCCGTTTGTAATATCGACCTGACCACCGCCAAAGCCGACCGCATAAATCCCATCTTTCAATTCGCTGACCAATCCATCGCGCGTTGCGGTACCGCCCATCATGTAGGTATTTGTCATGCGGGGCATGGGCGCATGGGCATAGCTTTCACGACGACCATTGCCGGTTGGTGCAACGCCCATCAAGCGCGCATTTTGCCGATCTTGCATGTAGCCCACCAAAATACCGTCATCGATCAAGACGTTCTTTTGGGATGGTGTGCCTTCGTCATCGATTGTGATTGATCCGCGTCGGTTCGGGATGGTCCCATCGTCCAAAACGGTCACACCTTTCGCCGCCACTTGTTTACCTAAAAGACCGGCAAAAGCGCTTGATCCTTTCCGGTTAAAATCCCCTTCCAACCCATGGCCAACGGCTTCGTGCAACAAAATGCCGGGCCAACCTGGGCCCAAGACAATATCCATAATGCCTGCAGGTGCGGGTTCCGCGGTTAAATTGACGGTCGCGATGCGCAAAGCTTCGTCTGCTTTTGGTTTCCAATCATCTGGGTGGATCTGACCAACCAATGAAATGCGCCCGCCGCCGCCCGATGACCCGCTTTCGCGGCGGCCATTTTCTTCGACGATCACCGATATGTTGATGCGCGACATCGGGCGCGTGTCAGACCAAACACCACCTTCCGGCCGCAAAATGGTGACTTCTTGTATGTTGGACGAAATCATTGCGGTGACTTGAACAACACGTTTGTCTTTGCTGCGCAGATAATCGTCAATTTCTTTCAACACGTCGACTTTGACCCCGAACGCGATTTCGCTTGTTGGGTCAAAGGCATCATAAAGTTGGGTGTTCGACCGCGTCGGCGCATCGGCAAGTGACGCCGAACCATATTGCGCAGCAAGCTGGACGGTGCCTTGCGCCCGCAACAGCGCGCTTTCACTAATTTCTGTCGAATGCGCATAGCCGGTGACCTCGCCACAAACCGATCTAAGCCCAAATCCTTCTGACGCGTCAAAATTTGCAGTTTTTAATCGCCCATCATCGAACCCAAGCGTTTCAGACCGCCGGCGTTCAAAAAATAATTCGCCATCATCTGCGCCAATCGTGGTATTTTGCAATATTTTCAATGCTTTATCTTGGTCGATATGGGTTTCAAACGGCCGAAAATTTTCTGATTTCATGGGTGACACAACCTAATTTTTCCACTTTTTTCGACAAAAATCGCAAAAAGCGGCTCTTTGACGCAAGCTTATTTCTTTATCTCTTGTGATAAATATGGTTTTAAGCGTCCAGAATACAACGGGATTCCACAAATGTGGTGGGATTCTTTTGGCGAATTAAAACCGATCAGGGTGTAATATGCGACTAAAATCGATGATGACTGGCCTTATGGCTGCACTGACTGCTTTACCTGCAATTGCGCAGGACGGGCTAGAAATAGTTGGTAAACCAATCGACCAAAAAATGGGCTTTCAGCCTGCGGCGACAGAACTTGCACGTGATTTGCAATGGCTAGACGGAATGATTCTTTACATCATTACCGCCATCGTGATTTTTGTGTGTGCGTTGCTTGCAATTGTTATTGTGCGTTACAACCGTCGCGCCAATCCAAACCCAGCAAGCTTTACACATAACTCAACTGTGGAAGTTGCTTGGACGATTATCCCGATTTTGATTCTTGTCTTTATTGGCGCGTTTTCATTGCCGGTTCTTTTCAAACAGCAAGAAATCCCAGAAGGCGAAATCAACATCAAAGTTACCGGTTACCAATGGTACTGGGGTTACGAATACACCGACGAAGGTTTCGGTTTCGATAGCTTCTTGATCGGTGATGGCAAGGTATTGACGCCAGAAGTCGAACAGGAGTTGGTTGATGCAGGTTATTCCAAAAACGAATTCTTGTTGGCGACCGATACAGCGGTTGTTGTTCCTGTGAACAAAGTTGTTGTCATGCGCTTGACCGGCGCGGACGTGATCCACAGCTGGACCATCCCAGCATTCGGCGTCAAGCAAGACGCGGTGCCAGGTCGTATCAGCCAACTTTGGTTCAAAGCAGAACGTGAAGGCGTCTATTTCGGCCAATGTTCTGAATTGTGCGGCAAAGACCATTCTTACATGCCAATCACTGTCAAAGTTGTCAGCGAAGAAGCGTACCAAGAATGGTTGGCCGGTGCCAAAGAAGAATACGCATTGGCGCCTGCAACATATGATGTTGCTTCCGCAAACTAATGTGATTTAGCCGGACCCCGATCAAACCGGGTTTCGGCAAGTTTCACAAGGATACCGCACAAATGAGCGACGCAAGCGCAGATAACATCGTAAACGAGGCCGAGTTTGGGGATTATTTTGCCCTGCTTAAGCCACGTGTTATGACTTTGGTCGTTTTTACGGCCTTTGTTGGTTTGTTGGCCGCGCCTGTGTCTGTGCATCCTTTTGTCGGCTTTACAGCGATTTTATTTATCGCGCTGGGCGGTGGTGCCTCGGGCGCATTGAACATGTGGTACGATGCCGACATTGACGCAATTATGCGCCGCACCCAAAAACGCCCCATTCCCGCAGGCAAAGTGACCGCAGATGAAGCAAAAGCGTTAGGCATTGCATTGTCTGGGTTATCGGTTTTGATGCTTGGCCTTGCATCGAATTGGTTTGCTGCCGGGTTTTTGGCATTCACAATCTTTTTCTATGTGGTGATTTACACCATGTGGCTCAAGCGCTGGACACCGCAAAACATCGTCATTGGTGGTGCGGCGGGTGCGTTCCCACCCATGATCGGATGGGCGGCTGCGACGGGTGGCGTGTCAATCGAAAGCGTTTTGATGTTCGCGCTGATCTTTTTGTGGACACCACCACATTTCTGGGCTTTGGCGTTGTTCATGCGTAATGATTATGACAATGCAAAGGTGCCGATGCTGACTGTGACGCATGGCCGCCGTTCGACGCGCGCGCACATTTTTTGGTACACGGTCGTTTTGGCAGTTTTTGCAATCGCGGCTGGATTCACATCGTTAGGCGGACCTGTTTATTTGGTGGTCGCAGGCGTTTTGAATATTCAATTCTTGATCGGTGCCTATCGTATCTGGCGCCGCGACGAAGTCGGCTCAGAAGTAGATAACTTTGCGGAAGAGCGTAAATTTTTCAAACTGTCATTGGCCTATTTGTTCCTACATTTTGGGGCTATCTTGGTCGAAGCAGGTTTGGACCGTTTTGGAGTATGGGCATGACCATTGGGCGCCAACACGAACTGCACAAACGGCGCTTTAGCCGCAACATGGGGCTTGGCCTTGTGCTGGCTGCCTTTGTTGTATTGGTCTTTGGCCTGACGGTCGTCAAGGTGACGGGTGGAAACGTATCCCAAGCGATTTCGGGAACCACTGGCCAATGACGATGGACCCCAAAAATAAAACGGCGCTTCAAGCGGTGACGTTGGTGGTCTTTATGGGCGCCTTGGCGTGGGCATCTGTGCCGTTTTACAATTGGTTTTGCCGTGTTACCGGATTTGGCGGGGTGACCAACGTTGCCGAGGCGGGATCAGACGTCATTCTTGATCGCACGATCAAAGTTCGCTTTGATGCGTCGTTGGATCGCGACATGCCATGGGAATTCAAGCCGATGCAAACCGAAATGGAATTGCGCATCGGCGAAACTGGCATTGCGTTTTACGAAGCGTTTAACCCAACTGACCGCGTAGTGGCCGGAACCGCGGCTTATAACGTGACCCCGTATGATGCGGGAAATTATTTTTCAAAAATCGCTTGTTTTTGCTTTACCGAACAGGTCTTGCAGCCGGGCGAACGGGTGCAAATGCCCGTGACATTCTTTGTCGATCCCGAAATTGTAGATGATCGTGATGCCAAGTTTACCAAGGTGATCACTTTATCATATACTTTCTACGAAACCGAGTTGCCCGAAACGACCGCACAGGTTATGTCGGACCCAGCTTCAACAATAACTGTCAACTAGCCTTCCAACGAGGGAACACTATGGCGCACGTAAAAAACCACGACTATCACATTTTGACCCCATCTGCATGGCCTCTCTTAGGTGCCATCGCTGCATTTGTAATGCTAACGGGTGCGGTTTTATTCTTTCACGACGTAACACCATGGTTGTTTGTCATTGGCTTCGTTGGCGTTTTGTACGTCATGTTTGGCTGGTGGGCTGATACGGTCAAAGAAAACTTTGCAGGTGATCATACACCTGTTGTTTTGATCGGCCTTCGTTACGGCTTTATCCTGTTTATCATGTCAGAAGTTATGTTCTTCTCGGCTTGGTTCTGGAGCTTTTTCAAACACGCGATGTACCCGATGGGCGAAATGAGTCCGATCATGGACGGTGTTTTCCCACCTGCAGGTATCGAAACGTTCGATCCATGGCATTTGCCATTGATGAACACATTGATTCTTTTGTGTTCAGGTGCGGCGGCAACATGGGCACATCATGCGATTTCACATGAAAACAACCACAAAGACATGATCAACGGTTTGGCGATTGCTGTCGGCCTAGGTTTGATCTTTACCGTTTTCCAAGCATATGAATATAGCCACGCGGCCTTTGGTTTCGCAGGCAATATCTATGGCGCGAACTTCTTCATGGCGACAGGCTTTCACGGGTTTCACGTGATTGTTGGAACGATCTTTTTGTTCATCTGTATGCTTCGCGCAATGCGTGGCCACTTTAGCCCTGAATCACATTTGGGTTTCGAAGCGGCGGCTTGGTATTGGCACTTTGTTGACGTTGTCTGGCTGTTCTTGTTCGCAGCTGTGTACGTTTGGGGCCAATAAGATCGCGTGATATGGCTTGAAGCCAACGCAATCCTATCGCATAAGAAAGCGCGCGGGGCATAATCCCCGCGCGTTTTGCATGAGAGGCACAGTGCAGCGCATATTATTTATATTGGTTGTCGCCTTGGTGGGCACAGGGATCTTGGTGTCATTGGGCAAATGGCAGCTGGATCGATTGGCATGGAAACAAGAGATCTTGGCCAAAATTGACGCCCGTATCGCCGACCCTGAAATTCCGCTTCCGACACAGTTCGATCAAACGGCCGACAAATATCAATCGGTTGCCTTTGACGGTGTTTTTCGCGGCGACTATTTGCGCGTTTTGGCCAGTTTGCAACACATCGGCGCGGTCAATAAAATCATCGCTCCGGTGTTGGTTGGGGACCGCGTGATCCTTGTTGATCTTGGGTATATTGAAGAATCAGAATTGCCCACGCTGTCGTTGCAGGGGGGCGTTTCGATCACCGGGAACCTGCATTGGCCCGACGAAACCGATAGTTATACGCCGCCGCCGGACTTGGGCCGCAACCTTTGGTTTGTGCGCGATGCAACTGCGATGTCCAAACATTTTGAGGCCGAAGACGTTATCGTCGTGGCAAAAGCAATCGACCCGATGCCAAACGGCATTTCGATCCTGCCTGTCGATACGACAGGCATTCCGAATGATCATTTGAATTATGCGATCACCTGGTTTTCATTAGCCGTGGTTTGGATCGCGATGAGCGCGCTATTCATTTGGCGCACAAGACGAAAAAAGGTAACTTAGATGCGCTATATCTCAACCCGTGGGTCTGCCCCCGTTCTTAGTTTTGAAGAAGCGATGTTGACAGGCTTGGCCCGTGATGGTGGCCTGTATGTCCCCGAAACCACTCCGCAGATGTCCCATGATGATATCGCGGCTTTGGCGGGGAAGTCCTATGAAGACATCGCATTTGCAGTCATGCGGCCCTTTATCGGGGACACGTTCAACGATGCAGAGTTCCGCGATATCATTGCAAAGGCTTATGCAAATTTTGGTCATTCCGCCCGCGCGCCTTTGGTGCAGCTAGATAACAATCATTTCCTTTTGGAATTGTTCCACGGCCCAACCTTGGCCTTCAAAGACTTTGCGATGCAGCTGATCGGGCAGCTATTCCAAGTGGCGCTAAGCCGCCGCAAAGATCGTGTGACCATCGTGGGCGCCACAAGCGGCGACACAGGCAGCGCCGCGATTGAGGCGTTTCGTGGATTGGATGCGGTTGACGTCTTTATCCTGTTCCCACATGGCCGCGTGTCTGATGTGCAACGCCGCCAAATGACGACACCGTCGGAATCAAACGTTCATGCTTTGGCAATGGATGGCCATTTTGATGATTGCCAATCGCGCCTAAAAGACATGTTCAATGATTTTGAATTCCGCGATGGTGTAAAGCTGGCCGGTGTGAATTCGATCAACTGGGCACGTGTATTGGCGCAGGTTGTGTATTACTTTTCATCTGCCGTTCAATTGGGCGCGCCGCATCGCAAAGTGTCGTTTACTGTTCCAACCGGAAACTTTGGCGATATTTTCGCAGGCTATATTGCAAAGCGCATGGGCTTGCCGATTGACCGGCTTGTCGTTGCAACCAACCAAAATGATATCTTGCATCGGTGTTTGACCACGGGGGAATACCGCATGGATACGGTTGTTCCTTCGATCAGCCCGTCCATGGACATTCAGATCAGTTCAAACTTTGAACGCGCTTTATTTGATGCCTATGACCGCGATGGGGCGGCGGTCGCAGCATTGATGAATGATCTAAAAACCAACGGTGGCTTTACCCTGTCGCAAGGTGTGTTGAATAAACTGCGCACAGAATTTGATAGCGGCCGCGTCTCTGAGGATGAAACATCCGCAGAAATCACGCATTCCTTTAAAACGCGCGCAGAGCTTTTGTGTCCGCATTCGGCCATCGGCGTTCGTGTGGCAGATGAACAACGTGATCCAAATGTGCCAATGATTACATTGGCAACTGCGCATCCCGCGAAATTCCCAGATGCGGTTGAGGCAGCGACAAGCGAACGCCCAGGTTTGCCTTTGCGTATGGCGGATCTATTCGATCGTCCCGAACGCGTGACGCGGGTGGCAAACGATTTGCAAGCATTGAAATCAATCGTTCAAGAACGGATCGTCAAGTGAGCATTCAACTTCATACACTTCCAAACGGATTGCGCGTTGTCACCGAATACATGCCGGGGCTTCAATCTGCCTCTGTTGGCGTCTGGGTGGCGGCGGGTGGGCGCCACGAAACGCTTGCGCAAAATGGTATTGCACATTTCTTGGAACATATGGCGTTCAAAGGCACAACATCGCGGAGCGCGTTGCAAATCGCTGAACAAATCGAAGACGTGGGCGGTTATATCAACGCGTACACATCCCGCGAAACGACCGCCTATTATGTACGTGTTCTAAACAATGATATTCCGTTAGCTGTTGATATATTATCAGACATCTTGCGAAATTCGGTTTTTGACCCGCGCGAAATCGAAGTTGAACGTGGTGTGATCTTGCAAGAGATTGGGCAAACTTTTGATACGCCTGACGACATTATTTTCGATTGGCTGCAAGAAACTGCATATCCCGATCAATCCATCGGGCGGTCTATTCTAGGTCCTTCGGAAAATATCAAACGGTTTCAACGTGATGATTTGACCACCTTTGTCTTGGCGCAATATCAACCGGAACGGATGATTTTGGCGGCCGCGGGTGGCATCGATCATGATGCCTTGTTGGCTATGGCCTCGGACGCGTTCGGGTCATTCCCGGCTGACCTAACCCCGCAATTAGAAGCGGTTGCCACATTCGAACGCGGTGAATATCGCAAGGAAAAAGATTTGGAACAGGCGCATTTTGCCTTGGCTTTTGAAAGCCCAAGTTACAAAAGCGACGATATTTACACGGCCCAAGTTTATTCCATTGCCTTAGGCGGCGGTATGTCTTCGCGTCTGTTCCAAGAGGCACGCGAAAAACGCGGCTTGTGCTATTCAATCTTTGCCCAAACCGGTGCCTATGTCGACACAGGCATGACGACAATTTACGCCGGTACGTCATCGGATCAAATCGCAGGTCTGTCGCGGTTGACCATCGACGAATTCAAACGTGCCGCAGATGACCTGACCCAAGCCGAAGTGGACCGCGCCCGCGCCCAGATGAAAGCGGGCATGTTAATGGGGCTTGAAAGCGCATCCAATCGCGCTGAGCGTTTGGCACGTATGGTGCAAGTTTGGGGATATGTGCCTGACCTGTCTGAAACGGTAGAAAAAATTGATGCGGTCGATTTGTCGACGGTCAAGGAATATGCCGAACATGTCGCGACAAAAGCCAAATTGGTGTCGACCATTTACGGACCTATTTCCGATGCGCCATCATTGGATGAACTGGAGACACAGAGAGCCGCGTAATGTTTTTGTTTAAACGCAAAATTCATCTAGACACCGAACGTCTGATCCTGCGCCCTCCGGCGCATACAGATTTTCGGGACTGGGCGAATTTGCGTTTACAATCGCGCGATTTTTTGTCGCCATGGGAACCAACGTGGGCGCCGGATCATTTGTCGCGTAAATCCTTTGCCAACCGTGTTTATATGGCACAACGCACAATCAATCTTGAAACGGAATTGCCGTTGTTTTTGATCAGCCGCGCCCATAACCAGGTTGTTGGTGCAATTACCCTGTCGAACATACGCCGCGGCGTGTCGCATGCGGCCAGCATGGGATATTGGATTGGCCAACCCTATGCGCGCAACGGGTATATGTCCGAAGCGATAAAAGCGGTTGTGCATCACGCATTTGTTAAGATGGACCTTAGCCGCATCGAAGCGGCGTGTTTGCCCGAAAATACA
This sequence comes from Paracoccaceae bacterium, assembly GCA_038134005.1. GTDB lineage: Bacteria > Pseudomonadota > Alphaproteobacteria > Rhodobacterales > Rhodobacteraceae > CAJXSD01. The sequence goes on from JAYPUL010000027.1 coordinate 19,255, forward strand.
CCGTCGCGCGGGACATTAGAAAAAAGTGGTTTTAAATACGAAGGCGTTGCGCAAGCATATCTTCAAATCAATGGGCGTTGGCGCACGCATGTTTTATATTCAATGTTGCGTGCGGACCGCCGCGGTCGCACCAATGTCGGGTTGGTGTAGGTGAATGATGTTAAATTCGGTTGATGCGGCATTTGTCGATATTTTGAAATCCCAAACGGGGCTGTCCGCGATCACCGATGTGCCGCCAAATTATTTGGAAGAGCCGCGCGGTAAATGGCGTGGCATTGCAGGTGTTGTTGTGCGCCCTGAAACAACGCAACAGGTGTCATCCCTTTTGCGGTTGTGCAATGATTACCGTATCGGAGTGGTGCCCTATGGGGGCGGCACCGGGTTGGTTAGTGGCCAAATTATGGAACACGGTCCCGCACCGGTCATTTTGTCACTAGAACGCATGGACAAAATTCGTGCTGTTTATCCTGATGAAAACGTCATCGTTGCCGATGCAGGCGCCATTTTGGCCAATATTCAATCCGCGGCCGAAGCGGTCGATCGGCTGTTCCCATTGTCGCTTGCCTCCGAAGGATCGGCGCGTATTGGCGGAAATTTGGCCACAAACGCCGGCGGGGTTAACGTTTTGCGTTATGGAAATACGCGGGATTTGTGTTTGGGGCTCGAAGTTGTGTTGCCAAACGGGGACATCTTGAACGGTTTGACCCGTCTGAGAAAAGACAACACGGGATATGACCTGCGTAATTTGATGATCGGATCCGAAGGCACTTTGGGCGTGCTCACGGGGGCCGCGTTAAAGCTTGCGCCACGTCCGCGCGATGTTGCGACCGCGATGATGGTTGTTGCATCACCAGATGCCGCGTTGTCGTTGTTGTCGTTGGCGCGGGGCCGTGTCGGCGAAGGCGTTTCGACCTTTGAATTGATCGGAAAAATGGGGTTGGACTTTTTGTCCGAAGCTGTGCCAGAGGTGCGCCAACCCTTTGCCGAGAAACCTGATTGGTTGGTTTTGATCGAATTGGGTCTTGGCGGTGCCGCATCGGCGCAGGCCAGTTTGGAACTTATTTTTTCGGAGGCATTGGATCAAGGTCTTGTGCGCGATGGTGTTATCGCACAATCCGACACCCAACGCGCCGAATTATGGTCAGTACGCGAACGCATCCCCGAAGCGAACCGGATCATTGGATCAATTAGCAGCCACGATATCGCCTTACCGCTAAGTGCGATCCCCGAGTTTATCCGCGTCGCCCCGGGTCATATCGCAAAATTGGGCGATTTTCGCATAAATTGCTTTGGCCATTTGGGGGATGGAAACCTGCATTACAACGTCTTTCCCCCGAAGGGCATGTCGAAATCCGAATTCCGACATATGGTTGATCCGGTCCAAGACTGCGTGCACGATTTGGTCGTCGAAATGAACGGGTCTTTTAGCGCCGAACATGGTGTGGGCCGGTTAAAGGTGGGGGACCTTGAACGCTATGGCGATCCAACAAAATTGACATTGATGCGGGGGATCAAAGCGACGTTTGATCCGCATGGTATCATGAACCCTGGCGCAGTTTTACGCGCCTAAATCGGTTGCTTTTTCGCGACGCGGCGGCGGTGCATCCAATACAGCGGCGGTGCCAAGATCCAATCATAAACAGCATCCGACATCTGGCGTAAAACGGGCCATGAAGTGATCCGTGCGATCCACCAATACCTCGGCATCTGGGACCAGATGACCCGAAATGCGGGCATGCCCGACAAAACCGCGCCATTGTGCAAAACATGCAAACGGCGCGCGGCCTGATCTTGGGTGATGCCATAGGCAATTGGGTCAATGGTTGTCAGATCATCAAAGCCAAACGAAATACCACGCCGTTCGGCATAGACGCGATAATGACAGATTTCCGCGTTACAGATCGGACAGTCCGCATTGTATAGAATTCGCGTCGTCACACCATTCCCCTAAATAACCGGATTGATCCTATCGCCCCGCAAATACAGGGTCAATATAGCACTTGGGCCTTGAATTCTGTGTCGAAGGTTGTTAGGTGGCGTTTCAAGATAAAGGGTAAAGCCAATGACAACAACAAATCCAATGCAGTTCATTCAGCAAGTTCGTTCCGAAGTCGCCAAGGTCGTTTGGCCGACACGCCGTGAAGTGTTGCTGACAACAGTCATGGTTTTTGCGATGGCGGCACTTGCTGCGATGTTCTTTGGCCTTGTTGACGTTGTGATCCGATTTGGATTGCAAACGATCCTTGGCATGTTTGGCTAAGTCGATCAAAATTCCGTTCGTAATTTTAATGCCCCGTTATCGGGGCATTTTTGTTTTATTGTCCCAAAATTGTATCGTTTAGCGCGGTCATGTTGCCATTAGGCTGCGTGCAAAAATTTGTTCACATGCGTTGAAATGATTACTTTGTCTCGTTGGGTGGCCTGTTGACGTTGTTTGGGTTCTGCTAAAGCTGCTGATCCAGATGTCATATGATCTGTTACATTGGGCAACGCAAAAAGGACTAAGTATTTTTTGCCAATCGAATTTGAATCTCGATTGGGTGAAATTATTTCTGTCTACCCTTGAATTTCCCGCTCAACTGCCGTAGCCAGCCATCCAAACAGCTTGATCAGGCGCGTTGCGATTCGTGACGCGTCAGGTTTTGTATTGAACTTTGTAAACGAACACAGCGGTGCACGCCGCCAAGAAAAGGAACGAACATACAATGGCAAAGCGTTGGTATTCGGTTAGCGTTCTTTCGAATTTCGAAAAGAAAATCGCCGAGCAAATCAGAACAGCCGTTGTGGAAGCTGGTCTTGAAGAGCAGATCGAAGAAGTGTTGGTTCCGACCGAAGAAGTGATCGAAGTGCGTCGCGGAAAAAAGGTCACGACCGAACGCCGCTTTATGCCAGGTTACGTTTTGGTTCGCATGGAAATGTCCGATCGCGGGTATCACCTTATCAGTTCGATCAATCGCGTTACCGGGTTTTTGGGGCCACAAGGCCGCCCAATGCCAATGCGTGACGCAGAGGTAAACCAAATCTTGAACCGCGTTCAAGAAGGCGAAGAAGCACCACGCACGTTGATTTCTTTCGAAGTTGGCGAACGCGTAAAAGTGAACGATGGCCCATTCGAAGGCTTTGACGGCATGATCGAACAGGTAGATGATGATCATCAACGCTTGAAAGTCGCCGTATCAATTTTTGGCCGCGAAACACCGGTCGAATTGGAATTTACACAGGTTTCTAAACAAGCCTGATGTGAAAATTGTGGGAGCATTTGGCGCCGCGGCGTCAACGGCGGACCACACAACTGAGTTGCCCCAATGACGCGTCAGCGGGGCGTTGGAAAAAGGAAAAGGTCACATGGCCAAGAAGCTAGTCGGTACGCTGAAGCTGCAAATTAAAGCAGGTCAAGCAAACCCATCTCCACCCGTCGGTCCAGCATTGGGTCAACGCGGCATCAACATCATGGAATTCTGTAAAGCGTTCAACGCGAAAACTGCAGACATGGAGCCAGGCGCACCATGCCCAACCGTGATCAGCTATTACCAAGACAAATCATTCGCGATGGAAATCAAGACACCTCCTGCGTCTTATTTCTTGAAAAAAGCGGCTGGTTTGAAACCTGTTGGCAAACGCAACCGTCCACGCGGTTCCGAAGCACCTGGTCGCCAAGTCGCAGGATACGTTACTGTTGCGCAAGTTCGCGAAATCGCTGAAGCGAAAATGAAAGACTTGTCTGCGAACGATATCGATGCAGCAATGCAAATCATTTTGGGCTCTGCCCGTTCTTGCGGTATCGAGGTGAAGTAAGATGGCTAAGCTAGGTAAACGTACACGCGCAGCGCGTGAAGCATTCGCAGGCCAAGAAAACTTGACCGTAGAAGCAGCCGTTTCTTTGATCAAAGCAAACGCATCTGCAAAATTTGACGAAACCATCGAAATCGCGATGAACCTTGGTGTCGACACACGTCACGCCGACCAAATGGTTCGTGGCGTTGTCGGTTTGCCAAACGGCACAGGTAAAACTGTTCGTGTTGCTGTGTTCGCACGCGACGCAAAAGCAGACGAAGCCAAAGCCGCGGGCGCAGACATCGTTGGCGCAGAAGATCTGATGGAAACCATCCTTGGTGGTAAAATCGAATTCGATCGCTGCATCGCGACACCTGACATGATGCCAGTCGTTGGTCGTTTGGGCAAAATCTTGGGCCCACGCAACTTGATGCCAAACCCAAAAGTTGGCACCGTGACACCAGACGTTGCAACAGCGGTTGCAGCGGCGAAAGGTGGCGAAGTTCAGTTCAAAGCTGAAAAAGGCGGCGTTGTCCACGCAGGCGTTGGCAAAGCATCCTTTGACGAAGCTAAATTGGTTGAAAACATCCGCGCATTCGTTGACGCGGTTGCAAAAGCAAAACCAACAGGTGCAAAAGGCGCATACATGAAAGGCATCACATTGTCTTCCACAATGGGCCCAGGCGTCACCGTCAACGTAGACAGCGCAAACGCGCAATAATCTACGCTAGATATTCGAAAAAGGGCGTCGCTTGCGGCGCCCTTTTTGTTTCGCGCCCCATGTTTCGTAGGGACGAGAACGCGCGGTTTGCGCGGTCAACCAGTAAAGGCGCGCCGCGGGGATGACGAATTTACGACCATGGCGCGGCATTATCGAAATGATACGAAGGAATAGACAAAATACCCATTAGGGGTTATTTCTTTAACTCAGAAGGTAAAACTATTGGCTCGATTGTTGTTAAATGGGTGTTCCACCAGAATTGACAAAGCGTGAGCGTGAGATTGTTCCATTCTTGGTGAGCGGCGCAACACGTTTTGAAATTGCAAATCACTTTGGGTTGTCGGATGAAACGATCAAAGTGCATACCCGAAATATTTTGACAAAATTTGGTGCGACGTCGTTGCGCGACGTGTTTTCGGATATTATTGAATATCAGACATATTATGGCGACGGTGGGCTTGGGTTTTCGCGATATATCGTGGACTATGATTGTGTTTATGTCGTTTCGGAAAATGGCCGCGATTTGACCATGACCGAACGCGTGACCTATCACATGGTCGCAAATATCACGCATCACATGGCGTCATCCTTGATTATTAACGAACCAGCGCGGCTGGAACGGTTTGAAACGCAAAGTTCGCATTATTGTGTTGTCAAAGATGAAGGCACCGATAGCCAAATCCGAAAGGTGACCTATTTCGATCCCCCTCTCAGAGCGGGCGAGATTGTGACCACGACGGATACTTGGGTGATCAATGATCGATACCCACGCGACATTTGTGACGAGGTGTCTGTTTTTTCTGGTCCAGGTGTTGATCGGTCGGTCGAACTTCGATTTTTGGGGGATCCCCCCAAAACGATCGAATTCGGTGCGCATCTGTCGTTTAACGAAGTTAAAAATGCGATTGTGTCCAAAGAATTAGGGTCACACTATTTTAAATTTAAACTCAGGCCAAGCGTTTCTGGGCTTAGGTTTTTCGTTAAGTGGTCCAAAAATACATTTGACTCGGATTGAACTTTTCGACACACTTTGCAAATGGAGCTGTAAAACTTGCAAAGTTTTGCATGTTTGTTTTATAGCCTCTTGGCAAAATCAATTCATTGTCATAAACACCACGTCATGGTGTCAACACGATTCGTCGTGGTGATCCCTATTTCGTCCGAGACGGAGGGTTGGGCAACCTATAATTCCTTCCTGAGATGGGAGCCGAGTTACATACGCTTGCAAGGCTATGCCTTCGGGTGGTTTTGGTCTCGGGTCGCTATCACTGGACCCCGAACGCCCCGTCAGGGGCAAACATGAGCCGGGGAGAGATCCCCAAAATTGGAGTGAAACTGTGGATAGAGCACAAAAAGAGCAAGTGGTCGAGGAACTTGGCCAAATCTTTGAAAGCTCTGGCGTTGTGGTCGTAGCCCATTACGCAGGTCTAACAGTTGCGAATATGCAGGAATTGCGCGCACGTGCCCGTGAGGCAGGTTGTGCAGTCCGCGTTGCCAAAAACAGGCTCGCCAAAATCGCCCTAGAGGGTAAGCCATGCGAAAGCATCACAAGCTTGCTGTCAGGGATGACCGTTCTTACCTATTCAGAGGATCCAGTTGCAGCTGCTAAAGTTGCAGAGGATTTCGCCAAGTCGAACCAAAAGTTCGAAATCATTGGCGGTGCAATGGGTGAAAACGCACTTGATCGTGCTGGCGTTGAAGCCGTGTCTAAAATGCCATCTCGCGAAGAGCTTATCGCTTCTATCGTGGGTTGCATTGGCGCACCTGCTTCGAACATCGCTGGCGCAATTGGCGCACCTGCTTCGAACATCGCAAGCATCCTGTCCACAATCGAGGACAAGGCTGCTGCATAAGCAACTTAAGATCTGCGTTGGGAGTTAACCCTTCGTTGGAACACAAACATTTAGTAACGGAAAGAGTCTAAAATGGCTGATCTGAAAAAACTGGCAGAAGAGATTGTTGGTCTAACACTTCTCGAAGCACAAGAACTGAAAACAATTCTGAAAGACGAATACGGCATCGAACCAGCAGCTGGTGGTGCAGTAATGGTCGCAGGCCCAGCAGCAGACGCGGGCGCAGCAGCAGAAGAAAAAACAGAGTTTGACGTTGTATTGAAAAATGCAGGCGCAAACAAAATCAACGTTATCAAAGAAGTACGCGGCATCACCGGTCTTGGCTTGAAAGAAGCAAAAGACTTGGTCGAAGCAGGCGGCAAAGTAAAAGAAGGCGTCGACAAAGCAGAAGCAGAAGACATCAAAGCCAAGCTAACAGCAGCTGGCGCAGAAGTCGAACTAGCATAAGCTGGTCCTGGGGTTTCCCCAGAGCTTTTTATTGGCTGGGTGTGAAGCATTTTCACGCCCAGCTAAACCTGTCTTAGAAAGGGCCTTCGCGAAGGTGTTTTGTTAGACAAGGTTCAATGATCGGGCGGCCTTCCTTGGGAAGAGGGTCAAGAATTGATCGAAACTTGTTGTCTCAACGAGGGGCATGGCTGGTACCCGACAGCATATGCAACTGGCGAGAAATGAAAGGTGAAATCGACCATGGCTCAATCCTATCTTGGCCAAAAACGTCTGCGTAGATATTACGGTAAAATCCGCGAAGTTATTGATATGCCGAACCTCATCGAGGTTCAAAAATCATCTTATGATTTGTTTTTGAAATCTGGTGATCAGCCACAGCCATTGGATGGCGAAGGCATCAAAGGCGTGTTCCAATCCGTCTTTCCAATCAAAGATTTCAACGAAACATCCATTTTGGAATTCGTTGGCTATGAATTAGAAAAGCCAAAGTACGATGTTGATGAATGTCAACAACGCGACATGACCTATAGCGCGCCGCTAAAGGTAAAATTGCGTTTGATCGTGTTTGATGTCGACGAAGATACAGGTGCGAAATCTGTTAAAGACATTAAAGAACAAGACGTGTTCATGGGCGACATGCCTTTGATGACACCAAACGGAACGTTCGTTGTGAATGGTACCGAGCGCGTTATCGTGTCTCAGATGCACCGTTCGCCTGGCGTATTCTTCGATCATGACAAGGGCAAAACACACAGCTCGGGTAAGTTGTTGTTTGCCTGCCGCATCATTCCCTATCGCGGTTCTTGGTTGGATTTCGAATTCGACGCCAAAGATATCGTATTTGCGCGTATCGACCGTCGTCGTAAATTGCCTGTGACCACATTGCTATATGCATTGGGCATGGACCAAGACGCGATCATGAACGCGTATTATGATACGGTTGTGTTCAAAAGCGAAAAGGGCAAAGGTTGGGTCACCAAATTCTTCCCTGAACGCGTTCGTGGCACACGTCCAACCTATGATTTGGTGGATGCCGCAACTGGCGAAATTATCGCTGAAGCAGGTAAAAAAGTCACCCCACGCGCCGTCAAGAAATTGATTGACGAAGGCAAAGTCACCGAATTGTTGGTGCCATTTGATCACATCGTTGGTAAATTCGTGGCAAAAGACATCATCAACGAAAAAACCGGTGCGATTTATGTCGAAGCGGGCGACGAGCTGACGCTAGAATACGATCGTGATGGTGAATTGGTTGGCGGTTCCTTGAAAGAATTGATGGATGCGGGCTTTACCGATATCCCAGTTCTAGACATCGACAACATCAATGTTGGCGCCTATATCCGCAACACAATGGCGGCTGATAAAAACATGAGCCGTGAAACCGCGCTTATGGATATCTATCGCGTCATGCGCCCAGGTGAACCACCCACCTTGGAAGCCGCGTCAGCGTTGTTTGACACATTGTTCTTTGATCGTGAACGCTATGACCTATCTGCCGTTGGTCGTGTGAAAATGAACATGCGTCTTGCATTGGACGCAGAAGACACCGTTCGCACATTGCGCAACGACGATATCGTCGCATGTATCAAAGCGTTGGTTGAACTGCGCGATGGCAAGGGCGAAGTGGACGACATCGACCACCTTGGCAACCGTCGTGTGCGCTCAGTCGGCGAATTGATGGAAAACCAATACCGCGTCGGTTTGTTGCGCATGGAACGCGCGATCAAAGAACGCATGTCTTCTGTCGAAATCGACACAGTCATGCCACAAGATTTGATCAACGCGAAACCTGCGGCTGCTGCTGTTCGTGAATTCTTTGGCTCAAGCCAGCTGTCCCAGTTTATGGACCAAACCAACCCATTGTCCGAAGTCACGCACAAGCGTCGTCTATCAGCCTTGGGCCCAGGCGGTTTGACCCGTGAACGTGCAGGGTTCGAGGTGCGCGACGTTCACGCAACCCATTACGGCCGTATGTGTCCAATTGAAACGCCAGAAGGTCCAAACATTGGTTTGATCAACTCTTTGGCGACATTTGCACGCGTCAACAAATACGGTTTCATCGAAACACCATACCGCAAGGTGACAGGTGCGAAGGTGACCGATGAAGTCCAATACATGTCTGCGACAGAAGAAATGCGCCACACTGTGGCACAGGCCAACGCGACATTGGACGAAGACGGCAACTTTATCAACGAATTGGTGTCTACACGTCAAAACGGGGATTACACACTTGCGCCACGCGAAAGCGTTGATCTGATCGACGTTAGCCCGAAACAGTTGGTATCCGTCGCGGCATCCTTGATCCCATTCTTGGAAAACGATGACGCGAACCGCGCGTTGATGGGATCGAACATGCAACGTCAAGCGGTTCCATTGCTGCGCGCCGAAGCGCCATTGGTCGGCACAGGCATCGAGGGCGTTGTTGCCCGCGATTCAGGTGCGGCGATCATGGCGAAACGTGCGGGTGTGATCGACCAAATCGACGCACAACGTATCGTTATTCGTGCAACCGAAGATTTGGAATTGGGCGATGCGGGCGTTGATATTTACCGTATGCGTAAATTCCAACGCTCAAACCAAAACACCTGTATCAACCAACGTCCGTTGGTAAAAGTGGGCCAAACCGTTGCAAAAGGCGAAGTTATCGCCGACGGTCCTTCCACAGATATGGGCGAATTGGCGTTGGGTAAAAACGTCGTCGTGGCCTTTATGCCATGGAACGGTTACAACTACGAAGACTCGATCTTGATTTCTGAACGTATTGCACGCGACGACGTATTTACTTCGATCCATATCGAAGAATTCGAAGTTGCCGCACGCGACACGAAATTGGGTCCAGAGGAAATCACACGCGACATTCCAAACGTTGGCGAAGAAGCGCTGCGGAATTTGGACGAAGCGGGTATCGTTTACATCGGTGCAGACGTTCAACCAGGTGACATTTTGGTGGGTAAAATCACACCAAAAGGCGAAAGCCCAATGACACCCGAAGAAAAACTGCTTCGTGCGATCTTTGGTGAAAAAGCGTCTGATGTGCGTGACACATCCTTGCGCGTGAAGCCAGGTGATTACGGTACAGTCGTAGAAGTTCGTGTGTTCAACCGTCATGGCGTCGACAAAGACGAACGCGCGTTGCAAATCGAACGCGAAGAAGTTGAACGTTTGGCCCGTGACCGTGATGACGAATTGGCGATTTTGGATCGCAACATCTATGCACGTTTGAAAACTTTGATCATGGGTAAAACCGCCGTCAAAGGACCAAAAGGCGTTGCATCGAATTCTGTTGTTACCGATGAATTGCTCGACAGCCTCACACGCGGTCAGTGGTGGCAATTGGCGATGTCCGAAGAAGCGGACGCACAAATCGTCGAAGCGCTACACGAACAATACGAACAGCAAAAGCGTACGCTGGATGCCCGTTTCGAGGACAAAGTTGAAAAAGTACGCCGTGGTGATGATCTGCCTCCTGGCGTGATGAAAATGGTCAAAGTTTTCATCGCCGTGAAGCGCAAATTGCAACCAGGCGATAAAATGGCGGGTCGCCACGGGAACAAAGGTGTTATTTCACGCGTTGTTCCAATGGAAGACATGCCATTCTTGGCCGATGGTACACCGGTTGATTTCTGTTTGAACCCATTGGGCGTGCCATCGCGTATGAACGTTGGTCAGATTTTGGAAACACACATGGGCTGGGCCGCACGCGGCTTGGGTATACAAGTTGATGATGCCTTGCAAGAATACCGTCGTTCGGGTGATCTAACACCTGTGCGCGAAGCAATGCGTATCGTTTATGGTGATGATGTTTACGAAGAAGGCATCACAGGCATGGACGAAGATCAGCTAATCGAAGCGGCAAGCAACGTCACACGCGGTGTGCCAATTGCAACGCCTGTTTTCGACGGTGCGAAAGAAGCCGACGTCAACGATGCGCTAAAACGCGCAGGCTTTGACACATCGGGTCAATCGGTTCTGTTCGATGGTCGTACGGGTGAACAATTCAGCCGTAAGGTCACCGTTGGTATCAAGTATCTGTTGAAACTGCATCACTTGGTCGATGACAAAATCCACGCACGCTCAACCGGTCCATACAGCTTGGTCACACAACAGCCGTTGGGTGGTAAAGCACAGTTTGGTGGTCAGCGCTTTGGTGAGATGGAAGTTTGGGCATTGGAAGCATACGGCGCGGCATATACGCTGCAAGAGATGCTGACAGTGAAATCAGACGACGTCGCGGGCCGTACAAAAGTGTATGAATCGATTGTTAAGGGTGAAGACAACTTTGAAGCAGGGATCCCAGAATCCTTTAACGTGCTTGTCAAAGAAGTCCGCGGCCTTGGCCTGAACATGGAACTCCTGGACACGGAGGGGGATGAATAAGGGGCGCCCCTTATTCACCCTTTCGTCCAAAATTTGAGGAATTCAAAATGAACCAGGAAATCACAAATAACCCATTCAATCCTTTGGCCAACCCAAAGATGTTTGACGAAATCAAAGTGTCGCTGGCCTCGCCCGAACGCATTTTGTCATGGTCTTATGGTGAAATCAAAAAGCCAGAGACAATCAACTATCGTACGTTCAAACCAGAACGTGACGGTCTGTTCTGTGCGCGTATCTTTGGCCCAACCAAAGATTACGAATGTTTGTGCGGCAAATATAAGCGTATGAAATATCGCGGCGTTGTCTGCGAAAAATGTGGTGTTGAAGTCACATTGCAAAAAGTACGCCGTGAACGCATGGGCCACATCGAATTGGCATCCCCCGTTGCGCATATCTGGTTCCTGAAATCGCTGCCATCCCGCATCGGTTTGATGTTGGACATGACATTGCGTGATCTGGAACGCGTGCTGTATTTCGAAAACTATGTGGTGATCGAACCCGGTCTGACTGACCTGTCCTATGGCCAGATGATGACCGAAGAAGAATTCTTGGACGCCCAAGACACCTATGGCATGGACGCGTTCACCGCGAACATCGGTGCCGAAGCGATCCGTGAAATGTTGGCGGCCATTGATTTGGACGCCGAAGCAGAACGTCTGCGCGCCGATTTGAAAGAGGCGACAGGCGAACTTAAGCCAAAGAAAATCATCAAACGTTTGAAAGTTGTTGAATCCTTCTTGGAATCTGGCAACCGCCCTGAATGGATGATCTTGACTGTTGTACCTGTGATCCCACCAGAATTGCGCCCGTTGGTGCCATTGGATGGCGGTCGTTTTGCAACGTCTGACTTGAACGATTTGTATCGTCGCGTGATCAACCGGAACAACCGTTTGAAGCGTCTGATCGAATTGCGTGCGCCTGATATCATCGTGCGCAACGAAAAGCGGATGTTGCAAGAATCCGTTGATGCATTGTTCGACAACGGCCGTCGTGGTCGTGTGATCACTGGGTCCAACAAGCGCCCATTGAAATCACTGTCTGACATGTTGAAAGGGAAACAAGGCCGTTTCCGTCAAAACTTGTTGGGTAAACGCGTCGACTTTTCCGGTCGTTCGGTTATTGTGACGGGTCCAGAATTGAAACTGCATCAATGTGGTTTGCCAAAGAAAATGGCGTTGGAACTGTTCAAACCGTTCATCTATAGCCGTTTGGAAGCCAAGGGTCTGTCATCCACTGTGAAACAAGCCAAGAAATTGGTGGAAAAAGAACGTCCCGAAGTTTGGGATATCTTGGATGAGGTGATCCGCGAACATCCTGTTATGCTAAACCGTGCGCCAACCTTGCACCGTTTGGGCATTCAGGCGTTTGAACCCGTCTTGATCGAAGGGAAAGCGATCCAGCTGCACCCATTGGTCTGTTCTGCGTTTAACGCGGACTTTGACGGTGACCAAATGGCGGTTCACGTTCCATTGTCTTTGGAAGCACAGCTAGAAGCGCGTGTTTTGATGATGTCTACAAACAACGTTCTGTCGCCTGCAAACGGCGCGCCGATCATTGTTCCATCACAAGACATGATTTTGGGTCTGTATTACACATCCATCATGCGCGAAGGCATGCAAGGCGAAGGCATGACATTTGGATCCATCGAAGAAGTGCAATATGCACTTGATACCGGTGCGGTTCATTTGCACGCGAAAATCACCGCACGCGTTCCACAAATCGACGAACACGGAAACGAAATCATCAAACGTTATGAAACGACCCCAGGTCGTGTGCGTTTGGGGGCCTTGTTGCCGAAAAACGTCAAAGCACCATTTGAATTGGTCAACACTCTGTTGCGTAAGAAAGACGTTCAAAAGGTCATCGACACCGTTTACCGGTATTGTGGCCAAAAAGAGAGCGTGATTTTCTGTGACCAAATCATGTCCATGGGCTTTAAAGAAGCGTTCCGCGCAGGTATTTCTTTCGGCAAAGACGACATGGTTATCCCAGATAACAAATGGTCCATCGTTGACGAAACTCGCGATCAAGTAAAAGACTTTGAACAACAATATATGGACGGTCTGATTACTCAGGGCGAGAAATATAACAAAGTTGTGGATGCTTGGTCTAAGTGTAACGACAAAGTTACCGAAGCGATGATGAACACGATTTCTGCGAATGCGCGTGATGAAAACGGCGCAGAAGCGGAACCAAACTCTGTTTACATGATGGCGCATTCCGGTGCGCGTGGTTCTGTGACCCAGATGAAACAGTTGGGCGGTATGCGTGGTCTGATGGCGAAACCGAACGGCGACATTATTGAAACGCCGATCATTTCGAACTTTAAAGAAGGTCTGACCGTTCTTGAATACTTTAACTCTACCCACGGTGCACGTAAGGGTCTGTCAGATACGGCGTTGAAAACGGCGAACTCTGGTTACCTAACACGTCGTTTGGTGGACGTTGCCCAAGACTGTATCGTTCGTATGAACGACTGTGGTACGGAAAATGCGATCACTGCGGAACCTGCGGTCAATGACGGCGAAGTCATTTCGTCTTTGGCTGAACGCGTCCTCGGCCGTGTTGCGGCAGATGATGTCATGAAACCAGGTTCAGACGAAGTCATCGTTGCCAAAGGTCAATTGATCGACGAATTGATGTCTGATGCGATTGACGAAGCTGGCGTTCAATCGATGCGGATCCGCAGCCCATTGACCTGTGAAGCCGAAGAAGGCGTTTGTGCGCAATGTTATGGTCGTGACCTAGCACGCGGAACAATCGTGAACACCGGCGAAGCGGTCGGTATCATCGCGGCACAGTCGATCGGTGAACCTGGGACACAGTTGACAATGCGTACGTTCCACATCGGTGGTGTTGCGCAAGGTGGTCAACAGTCGTTCTTGGAAGCAAGCCAAGAGGGCAAGATCGAATTCGAAAACCCAATGACGTTGCAAAACGCAAACGGCGAAACCTTGGTCATGGGCCGCAACATGAAGTTGCGCATTCTTGACGAACGAGGCGCCGAACGCGCAAGCCACAAATTGGGCTATGGTTCGAAATTGTTTGTCAAAGAAGGCGAAGTTGTCACACGTGGCACCAAGCTGTTTGAATGGGACCCATATACATTGCCGATCATCGCCGAAAAAGACGGTGTGGCAAAACATGTGGATCTGATCAACGGTATCGCAGTACGTGAAGAAACCGACGATGCGACGGGCATGACCCAGAAAATCGTTGTTGACTGGCGTGCGGCACCTCGTGGAAACGACCTCAAGCCGGAAATCATTCTGGTGGACAAAGACGGTGAACCGGTTCGCAACGATGCGGGCGCGCCAATCACTTATGCAATGTCTGTGGATGCAATTTTGTCGATCGAAGATGGTTCAGACGTTCGCGCAGGCGACGTTGTGGCCCGTATTCCTCGCGAAGGTGCAAAAACAAAAGACATTACCGGTGGTTTGCCTCGCGTTGCGGAATTGTTCGAAGCGCGTCGTCCAAAAGACCACGCAATCATCGCGG
>JAYPUL010000028.1:0-33312 GCA_038134005.1 Paracoccaceae bacterium
GGAATCGAACCACCGACACGAGGATTTTCAATCCACTGCTCTACCCCTGAGCTACCCAGGCACTGGACAACGTTTTCGTTGTGGGTGTGCGGGTTCTATGATGAAGTTTTGTCGGTGTCCAGAGGGTTTAGCAAAAAAAGTAAGAATTTCAGCTGGTGGTATTGCGTTGCACCATTTTTTCAAGGTTTTCAATAAAACGCACCCGCGCCTGGGGCAGCGTGTCAAATCCCAAATCCAATGCCACGCGGTTTTCTAGGAAAAATTGCGTTAATTTTAGGCCTTCTAATGCGTCTGGAATCGTTGTCCCGAATCCTTTTGCAATATCTGGCAAGATTAACAAGCGATTGGCCCACTCGCCGGCTCCGTTTTTGGAAACGGCACGGCCCGATTTTGGTGATACATAGGCCAGATCCTGGGTTTGTCCGGTGACGGCGCATTGCGACAAATCCAATGTATAACCCAGGTGGGACAAAATAAACATTTCCCAATGGAAATACGCCACCGCTAAAGCATCGGGTATCCCAAGATTGTCCAATAAAAGGTTTGTCAGGTCGTATAGCCGTGGTGCGGGATCGCGTTCTGGCAGAACACGCATCAATAATGCGCTTACCGCGCTCAGTCCTGCCAAGGCAATGCGGTCTTCCATCGCTGCAGAGCGCGATTTGACAAGGTCAATTTGAAAGCTGCCAAGGTGATCATCAAGGCGGGCACGCCATGTGATATCTAAAACAGTGCCAGCCTGTAAGATTGGGCGGAATTTTCGCGAAATTCCGCCTTTGACAACACCGCTGTGGCGACCGTGATTGGCCGTTAGTGCATCTAAAATAACCGATGTTTCACCAAAGGGGCGGGTGGCCAAAACAATTCCTGTGTCACGCCATTCCATGATTTGGCCGCCCCTTATTGATTACAACGTAATGATGGTCGAGCCCGTGGTTTTTCGTGCCTCTAATGCATCATGCGCGGTGGCAATATCATCGATACCGAAACGTTGATCGATGCGGATTTTGACGTCGCCTGATTGCACCTTTCCAAAAAGATGGCGCGCCATTTCCTGACACGTTTCGTGATCTGCGATATGGGTAAACAACGTTGGGCGTGTTATTTTCAGTGATCCCTTTTGTCCCAAAATTGCTGGGCTAAAAGGTGGGACGGGGCCAGAGGCATTGCCAAATGTGATCATCATTCCCAATGGTTTCAAGCAATCAAGGGAACCTTCGAATGTGGACGCCCCGACTGAATCCATTACGACGTCAACACCTTTTCCACCTGTCAATTCGCGGACCTTGCTGACAAAATCGTCGGTATTATAGTTGATGCAATGATCCGCCCCATGATCCAGTGCCAATTGGCATTTTTCGTCTGATCCTGCGGTGCCTATCAACGTGATGCCTTCTGAGCGCGCCCATTGACATGCAATTAGACCAACGCCACCTGCTGCGGCATGGAACAAAACCGTGTCTCCGCGTTTAAGCGGGGTTGTGCGATGAAATAGGTATTGAACGGTCAACCCCTTTAGCATCATTGCGGCGCCTTCCTCGAATGAAATATCATCAGGCAATGGGCAAACTTGGGCAGCAGGCATGACACGTTTTTCACAATAGCCACCGGGTGGCATTGACGCATATGCGGCGCGATCGCCAACCTTTAGGTGTTTTACACCTTCGCCTACGGCTTCAATAATGCCTGCGGCTTCCATCCCAAGAGGGTGCGGTAACGCAAGCGGGTATAGCCCCGTGCGTTGATAAACGTCGATAAAATTCAAACCACATGCCTTGTGTGCAATACGTACCTGACCGGCTCCGGGTTCGCCAATAGGCATGTCTTGAATGGATAATTTGTCTGATCCACCAAATTCGTTAATGATAACTGTCTTATTCATGGTTTCCTCGCCTGATAATTTTATATGATGTTACGTGTGAACTGTTGGCAGGTATAGTGTTTAACCGCTGACTTTAAGGACGATTTTCCCGATATGAGCGCTGGTTTCCATGCGCGTATGCGCGGCGCTGGCGTTTTCGAACGGAAATTCGCTATCCATGACGGGACCAATCCGACCCTGTTCCAATAGGGGCCACACCGATTTCTTTAGGCTGGCGGCAATGCGTGACTTTGATAAATCGGACTGTGGGCGCAATGTGCTTCCTGTTATGGTCAAGCGGCGCGTCATCACTTGGGCAAAATTCAAATCTGCTTTTGACCCCTGCAAGAACGCAATTTGAACAAGGCGACCATCGTCGGCTAATGCGGAAATATTGCGCGGGATATATGATCCCCCGACCATATCAAGAATTAGATTTGCACCGCCATCAGCTTGAAGTGCGTTCACAAAATCTTGGTCGCGATAATTGATTGCAACATCGGCGCCAAGATCATGACAAGCCTGACATTTTGCGTCTGATCCTGCGGTGACATAAACACGGGCACCAAATTCGCGTGCCAATTGAATTGCGGTTGTCCCGATGCCAGATGACCCGCCATGAATTAAAAATCTTTCCCCTGCGTTTAATCCGCCGCGTTGAAAAACGTTTGACCAAACGGTGAAATAGGTTTCGGGCAAACATGCGGCACGTTTCAAATCAAATCCGTGCGGAATGGGCAAACAGTGCGCGGCAGGTGTAGCAACATATTCCGCATAGCCGCCCCCAGGCAATAGCGCGCAGACTCGGTCCCCGACCGACAATCCGCTAACGCCTGGTCCAACTTCTGCAATCACGCCGGAAGCTTCCAAACCGGGAAG
The DNA here is from genome assembly GCA_038134005.1 of Paracoccaceae bacterium. GTDB lineage: Bacteria > Pseudomonadota > Alphaproteobacteria > Rhodobacterales > Rhodobacteraceae > CAJXSD01. The sequence continues at coordinate 2,741 of JAYPUL010000028.1, forward strand.
GTCGGACGCCCCAGCCGGAGGATTATATAACCCTGCACGTTGCAAAGCGTCGGGGCGGTTGACGCCCGCGTAAGCCACGCGAATAATGACATCACCCTGTCCGGCGCGAGGTATGGGTCGGACACACTCGGTCAAGACCTCAGGTCCGCCAGGCTTCGAAATTTCAATCGCACGCATGGTGTTTGTCATTTATGTTTCCTTAGGGTCGTTGGCCCAATCTGTTGCCCAGATGCCTGGTCGGTCATCCGCAGTTTGGCGCGGCGCGCGCACACGTGATAAGAGCGAGGCGGGACCAGATAAAAGCCGTGACAAGGTTGGATTTTGACGCACCCTTGATTTAGCTTTTTCAAATTGCATCACGTTTTCGATACGTCGATCCAGAAAATCCCACGTTTCAGTATGATCTTCAGATGTATCGCCCAGCCAATATAGCACTGTCGCGCTATAGACTGCGCTTAATATAGTGCGTTTTGAATACCAGTTGTAATCTTCAGACGTATCGCCAAGCGTCGTCCAAATCAAATCACAGGTTCCCCAAACAAGGTCTGCGCCGCGTTTCATGTTATGTGGCAAAGCAAACAATGTTGTCGAGCGGCGGATGATTTCTTTGTCCTCTAAAACCTCAAGTCGTAAACGGACAGCGGTTGCAATTTTTTCACGAAATTTTAGGCCGCTTAGATCCGTGGCGTTTAACCGTGCAAGCATGGCATAATCGCCCTGTTTGTGGGACAAAATAGCCAAATCAAGTGCACCATTCGGGCAATGTAACCGGGCCAATGATTCGTCGATCCCTGCATCCATGCAGGCCGCGCGAAAGGTTTCATCGCCCCATCCGTCAAATGGAACATGCAAAGTCGCCTCATTCAAAAGCCGTTCTGGTATAGATCCGTGTTCTGAGTGGTTCATTTCAATTCCCCTTTGTTCCTATGACTAGACAATTTTGAAAGGCTTTGCTATAGGCAGGCTTCCTGCAATTTTGCAAACTCTAACTTAGAAAGGTGGTGAAAACCACATGCAGGTAAGCGTTCGCGATAATAACGTCGATCAGGCACTTCGTGCTCTGAAGAAAAAGCTACAGCGTGAAGGTGTTTTCCGTGAAATGAAGCTAAAGCAGCATTTCGAAAAACCCTCCATTAAGAAAGCTCGCGAGAAAGCTGAAGCAATCCGTCGTGCCCGTAAATTGGCACGTAAGAAAGCACAGCGCGAAGGTATGCTATAAGCATAGTAAACCGTCGTTTAGACATTCGCCCCCCGCGTTTGACGCGGGGGGTTTTTTGTTGATTGATGACAGCTGACGAATTCATTTCAAAAAATGTCACTTAGTACTTGAAACCTAATTTTAAACTGTTTAGTTCACTTTATAATTAACAGTTTTGTTAATTATCCTTGGTGTTGTTTCGATACTAAGTGTGTACCATATAGTTCGTTTTTTTGGTGAAATTGTAGAATACAGGTTGGAGAAGCTAAACAAAATTTGTTTTGCTGGTTCTCGCATCATGGATGTAGAAACGTGCCTATTCATTAAGCGATCGCCTAACGGATCTTTTTTGTTGATAGCGGGTCACGGATTATCGTTCCCCAATGCTTTTACCTTGCCAGACGAAATTACATTCAGCCAGACGGCGTTCAACCAATACACCGATGGCCCTGATGACATTGAAATCATGCGTCCCGCACACGGCATTATTAAAGCAAAATATATCGCGGGCGTAAGCAAGATCATTCTGGGATTGGACGAAATTGATTTCATGGTGTTTTCACGCCAAGACCGCGGCATCGTTGGTCAACGTGAATGCGAAGCGTTCATGGCCTTGTCAGACGTGCAAAATATGATTTTGGCAATCGAACGGACCAAGCTAACCGATAGTTTTGATCCGAAGAAACACTAATCAATACACCTTTGGCACATAAAGTTCATCTGGCAAAACGCGGCGTTCATAGTCAGGGTTAAACACACGTTGTGGCAAATCTACCAAATCATGTGGGATTTCATGATATGGAATTTTGCTAAGTATATGTTCAATACAATTTAGGCGTTCGCGTTTCTTGTCGTTGCCTTCCACGATGTACCAAGGGGCTTCTGGAATGTTTGTTTTGGCAAACATGTCTTCTTTTGCCTTGGTGTATTGTTCCCATCGCACGCGACTTTGCAAATCCATGGGGGATAGTTTCCATTGCCGCATGGGATCATGAATGCGCATCAAAAATCGAAGCTGTTGTTCTTCATCGGTGATCGAAAACCAATATTTCAACAAAATAATCCCTGATCGCACCAACATGCGTTCAAATTCGGGCACGTCATGGAAAAATTGTTCAACCTCATCAGGTTTCGCAAACCCCATCACACGTTCGACACCTGCGCGGTTATACCATGAACGATCAAATAAAACGATTTCACCACCCGACGGTAAGTGCGGGACATAGCGCTGAAAATACCATTGTGATTTCTCGCGCTCTGTCGGGGCGGGCAGGGCAACAACCCGTGCCACACGCGGATTAAGGCGTTGGGTAATCCGTTTGATGACGCCGCCTTTGCCCGCGCTGTCGCGCCCTTCGCATAGGATCAAAACCTTTGCGCCCGTTGCTTGGACCCAGTCCTGCAGTTTGATAAGTTCGACCTGCAACCGCAGCAAGTTTTTGTAATAGGTCCGCCGATCCAGCATGTCGGGATGCTTGGCCTTATAAATCTTGCGCAATTCTTCGGTAAGGATTGGTTGATTAAACTCACTTTCGAATAGCTCGTCTAGCGTCTCTTCTAGCTCTGCTTCGATCCAGCTTCTGTTTTCGTCATCCTCGGGGGCGGTCATTTGGGCACCTATGTGGGCGTTAAGGGTTGTTAAGGATCATGTCTGAGGCTTTTTCGGCCATCATAATTGTCGGCGAATTGGTGTTGCCGCTGGTGATTTTTGGCATCGCGGATGCATCAACCACACGCAGATTGGTAATGCCGCGTACGCGCATCTCACCGTCCAAAGGCGCACGGTCATCGGTGCCCATTCTCACGGTACAGGTTGGGTGAAAGATCGTTGTCCCAATATCACCGGCCGCGTGTGCCAAATCGTCTTCGGTTTTATACGCCGCGCCCGGTTTTATTTCGGTGGGGTTGTATTTTGCCATTGCGGATTGCGTCATGATCCGACGCGTCAAACGAATGGCATCGATTGCGACACGGCGGTCGCCTTGGGTGGCAAGGTAATTGGGGGCGATCATCGGTTTATCCTTGGGGTGCGCCGATCGCAACCGTACCGTTCCGCGGCTTTCCGGTCGCAGATTGCACACCGACGCCGTGATTGCGGGATAATCATGCAAGGGCTGACCAAAGGCCTCTAACGACAAAGGTTGGACGTGATATTCAAGATCCGCTGTTTCCAGATCGGGACGCGATTTTGCGAATGCCCCCAATTGGCTGGGGGCCATCGACATTGGACCAGATCGGGTGAGGGCATATTCCAAGCCAATCTTGGCCTTTCCCCACAGGGAATTGGCCATTGTGTTCAATGTTTTTGCACCTTCAAGACGCCAAGAACACCGTAATTGTAAATGATCTTGAAGGTTATCACCAACCTCTGGCGTGTCTTTGATCACGTCAATTCCGTTATCTTGCAAATGTTGCACAGGTCCAATCCCCGACAGTTGCAAGATGTGTGGTGACCCAATCGCACCTGCACTTAGGATGACTTCGGCGCGCGCGATCACTTTTTGCGTGGCATTGCCACGCGAATATTCAATGCCAATTGCGCGGCCGTTTTCAATCAAAATGCGATTAACGTGGGCGTGTGTGACGACCTTAATTTTGTCCTTACGCTTTGCGGTACGCAGGAATGACTTGGCGGTGTTTACGCGCCAACCTGATCGTTGATTGACTTTGAAATAGCTGACACCTTCGTTATCGCCGGTGTTGAAATCGGCGACCTTCGGAATGCCTGCTTGTTCTGCGGCATCGCGCCAGTCGTCCAATACATCCCAATGTAGCCGTTGGTTTTCAACGCGCCATTCGCCGCCCGCACCGTGCATGTCGGACGGGCCGTCCATGTAATCTTCGGATTTTTTGAAATAGGGCAGGACATCATCCCATCCCCAACCCGTAAGGCCCAATTGCCGCCATCCGTCGTAATCGGCGGCTTGTCCGCGCAAATACAACATGCCATTGATTGAACTACATCCGCCCAACACTTTACCACGTGGGTACAACAAGCTTCGGCCGTTTAATCCTGGATCTGCTTCGGTTTTGAATTGCCAATCGGTGCGTGGGTTGTTGATGCAATAAAGATACCCCATCGGAATGTGAACCCAATGGTAATTGTCACGCCCGCCCGCTTCGATCAGGGCCACAGAGTGTCCGGCATCGGCCAATCTTTTGGTGACAACACATCCCGCGCTGCCGGCACCCACGACGATATAATCAAACTCCAAAGCAAACCTCTTTTTGATTAACCTAAGGTCCATATCCCAAAAGCACAAGCAAGCTTATGTTATTGTTGCGCACGCCACGATTCCAAAATGTGCTTTGCCGTCATGAGATCAAGATGTGCCCCGCCGCCGTTTTTGAAGAGGGTGATTTCGTTATCTGTAGTACGTTTAAATTGTTCTGGATTGTAATAATCCGCGACGATGTCAGTTTTGTGAATGACGCCCTGTGCCAATGGAATTTTCAATTCTCCAATATGATCGACGGTCGTGTCCAGACTGTCCACAAAAATGCGCGACCGCGTCAGGGCGTCATCGTCGGTTTCGCGCATGTCAGGTCGATAGGCGCCAATCAGATCAAGATGTTGACCAGGCCTGAGCCAAGCACCTTTTATAAGGGGATCAGTGGACATGGTGGCTGACGTGATAATGTCGGCCCATTCGACGGCATTGCGCAGGTTGGGAACAAAGGTGGTGTTTTCAAAATCATGGGCAAATTTTTCGCCCGCTGCTGCCGTGCGGTTCCATACGCGAAATTCGGCATCCGGGAACCCTGCACCATATGCAGCGCGCAACGAACGCCCGACCGTACCGGCCCCGACGATAAGGATCTTTGCACTATCTCGCCGCGCCAGTTTTAGCGCGGCACATAAACTGTCGCCTGCCGTTTTCCATTTTGTCACAAGATGAAAGTCAACAAGCGCATCCAACATACCTGTTGCATCGTCATATAGGTTCACGCCACCGTTGATCATTGGAATGCCGTTTGCGGGATTGGCCGGGAACACGGTTGCCGATTTGACGGCCAATCCCAACCCATCGATCCATGCGGCGCGATTTAACAACGTGTCACGACCCCGATACAGGAACGTGTCGGTGATTTCGGCTTTTGGCAATCGATGCCCTGCATCAAATGCCCGTGTCAACGCGTGCCAATCCAGAACGCTTTCGCCTTGTTCAAATGAAATTTGGGTGATGGTCATTGTGCTTCGCTTTCTGACAAAAGCCCGTGTGAGATTAAACAGTTTGCCCAACCTTGCGGGTCTGTGAAAAGATGTGTGTTCCAACCGCGCGATGCAGCCATGTCGATGTTTGCGGGCAAATCATCGGTGAATAACAACGTATCTGGTGCGAACCCGCAATCGGTTTCGATATGCGCATAAATGTCCGCATACGGTTTGATCATCTTCAATCGACCAGAAATATAGGTGCGGTCGAATTCGCGTAAAAAGGGGTAACGCTCTTGTGCAAAATCAAATGTTTGATCGCCAAAATTTGATAATGCAAACACGGGGATCCCTTTTGTGCGCAAGGCGCGCAATAGGCGCACGGAATGATCAATGCTTGGGCTAACCATGTCGGCCCATTTGGATTGCCAAATCTCTATTTCTGTCGACCACTGGGGATAGCGCTTTGCGATCGATTGCACGACCTCTGTAAAGTTGTCGCCCATATCAATGCGTTCGTTTTCTTTGAACATGGGAACCGCATCAAAAAACGCGCGTCGGCGGTCCGGTCCAACCAAAGCGTCATAGACCGCATATGGGTTCCAACCCACCAAAACATTTCCAATGTCGAACAAAACTGCGTTGATCATCGCCAATCCTTTTTGCCCAACAAATCGATCTTTGCGCAAAAAGTAAAGGGCCGCCCAATCGGCGGCCCCATAGTCATTTTTTGGATTTAGATGGTTTTTTGTCGACCTTAAATTCTTTGGGAATGGGCATCCGGTTGAATGCGTCCATGCCCGCGACCTTATAAGCTTCGGCCAAGGTCGGATAGTTGAAGGTGTTTTGAACAAAGTAATCAACGGTCCCATTTAGATTCATGACCGCTTGACCGATGTGGATCAATTCAGTCGCCCCTTCGCCCACGATTTGCACGCCCAACAATCGACGTGTCTTTAGGCTAACCAACATCTTTAACATGCCATGTTCGACGCCCATGATGTGACCACGCGAAATTTCACGAAAGCGTGCGATGCCGACTTCGTATGGGATGTCGCGTTCTTTCAATTCTTCCTCAGACATGCCGCAGGTGGACATTTCAGGCACTGAATAAATTCCATATGGGAACCATGGGCTTTCGGCCATTGTCGGCGTGTCCAATGCGTGACAGGCGGCGATGCGGCCTTGTTGCAATGATGTGGACGCAAGACTTGGGTGGCCAATTACATCGCCTGTCGCATAAATATGCGGAACCTTGGTTTGATATGTTTTGCGGTCAACCTCAATCCGTCCTCGGTGATCGGTGTCCAATCCGACCGCTGCGAGGTTCAATTTCGTCGTCGCCCCCATGCGCCCGGCCGCGAACAACAGCATTTCGGATCGTACATGACGACCGTTTTCTAAAGCCACTTCGACGTATTCACCACCATCTTCGATTTTTGCGACACCTGACCCTAATCGTAGATCGACGCCGTTGTCGGCGATCAAATGCGAAAATTCGTTGATCGTACGTTTGTCGATAAAATCAAGAAAGCTATTGCGTGGTTCGATCAAAGTCACCCGAATATCCAGCGCAGCAAACATCGTTGCATATTCGACGCCAATGACGCCTGCGCCAATCACGGTCAGGCTGCGGGGCAGGTGGTCGATTTCCAAAAATTCATCGCTGTCAACAATTGTGCGACCGTTGAAGGGAACCCAATCAGGGCGAAAGGTTTTGGTCCCCGTCGCGATCAAAAATTTGTCGGCGGTCAGGTGGGTGGTTTCCCCCGCTTCGGTGGCGATGGACAATTCGTTTGGCCCCACAAATTCTGCGGACCCCAAGATGGTGTCAACATAGTTGCGGTTGAATTGGTGTTCCAATACGTCCACCTCGTAATCCAGTGTTTTGTGCAAGCGCGCCTTTAGATCTTCGGCTGCGATTTCATCTTTGACCCGATAGGAACGCCCGTAAAAGCTGCGTTCGCGCCACCCTGTTAGGTTCAAAACGGTTTCGCGCAGCGTCTTTGACGGGATCGTGCCGGTATGAACGGACACGCCGCCAAGACGGCTTTTGCGATCCACAACCAAAACTTTGCGCTTTAGTTTGCCTGCCTGTATCGCAGCAGAACGGCCAGAAGGCCCAGATCCGATGACAACCAAGTCATAATGCGGTGTAGTCGTGCCCATGGCTCGATTTTCCTTTTTGCTGTTCAGGTACACAAACGGCATGGATGCTATTCGCTATAGAGGTGGTCTGCGTGAAACTCGATATGATCACGCATAAATGTAGAGACAAAGAAATAACTATGATCGTATCCGTTTTGTAATCTTAATGTTGCCTCTGTTCGTTTTTCTGCTGCGGCTGAGAATAGTGTTTCAGGTTTTAACAAATCGATAAATTGATCATTGGTTCCCCAATCGGCCAACATCGGAATGTCGCAACCCTGCGTGCGCAACATGACGCTTGCATCGTGACGTTGCCATGCGTTTTCATCGTCGCCCAAATATGCCGCCAACTGTTTGCGGCCCCAATCGGCCCCGGTCGGATTACAAATTGGTGCAAATGCCGAGACGGATTTGAAGCGATCCTTTAAACCCATCGCAATGGTCAATGCACCATGGCCCCCCATGGAATGGCCTGTGATGGCTTGGCGTTCCATATCGATTGCGAAATGTTCACCGATCAATGCCGGTAATTCATCGGTGATATAGTCCCACATTTGGAAATGCGGTTTCCATGGATCCTGGGTGGCGTTCACATAAAAACCCGCCCCTTGTCCCAAATCATAGGCATCGTCGTTCGCAACGCCGTCACCGCGCGGCGAGGTATCGGGGAAAATCAATGCGATACCGGCTTGTTCGGCCCATGCTTGTGCGCCGGCTTTTACCATTGCGTTTTCATGGGTGCAGGTAAGACCTGACAAATACCATAAGACCGGAACATCAGTGGTCCGCGCCAACGAAGGCATAAAAACACCGAAGGTCATATCGCAAGCGCATGAATTTGACGCATGGCTATAGACGCCTTGGACGCCATCAAAGCATTTGTTTTCAGAGACAGTCTGCATAATCTAATTCCTTATCAACGTTACCTATGGTGGTAACGTACAACCGTGGCGGCGTTCAACCCGCGGCGATGTAATTTATTGATAAAGCGGCGTCACCCATGCAATGACAAGCGATACTGTGAAAATCGAAACAGCCGTTGAAATCAATATCGACGCAGAAACCCGTTTTGGGGCCACGTTGTAATGTTGAGCAATCATATAGATATTGCCCGCAACGGGCAAAGACGTAGCTGCAATCATGACTGCGGCTGCATATGGATCCACAGGAAAGACGCTTAAGGCGAAATAAGCGACCGCCAGCGGATGCAAGATTAGTTTACAAAATGAAAGCCACGCAGCCGTTTCTATGCGTTCTGCGGATTTAGAGGCAAGCGAGGCACCAATTGCAAATAACGCTCCTGGCGTCGCTGCCGATCCTAACATTGTCATAAATTCATTCAAAGGGGCAGGGATTGGAATTTCCCATGCAGCCCAAATGAGGCCAATGATAATTGACACGATCATTGGGTTTCTGACCAAACCCAAAGCGAGTGTACGGAGTATTCCGATGTGCATGCGACCATCGCGGCTTCCGACGATGACCATCACAACGATCGATCCAAAGACCAACAAATCAACGGCCAGCACCATCATAACGTGCCCCACCGCGCCTTCGCCCATCAAAAGGGCAAGCATCGGAATACCCAAAAAACCAACATTGCCGATGACGGCGCACTGTGCCTCGATCGCGGCTTCAGCCACAGGTTTTTTGCGCCAAAGTGAAATCAGAGTTGCCAACACATAAACCAGCAAAGTCGCGCTAAGATAGGCAAAGATGAAATCCCATTTCAGCAGGTCGGATAGCGACAAATTCGATGAAAACCGGAACAACATTGCCGAAAGTGCAAAGTAAAATACAAATTTTGTTAAATACGCTGTCGCCTCTTCGGTGAAAAAGCGCGACTTACCTGCCCAAAATCCAACGCCAATAAGCGCAAAAAAGGGCAACGTTTTCATGAAAATTTCATACATTCCTCACACTTACCATCAATTAGGCCTGCGTCAATGCGAATTGTCATCCGCTTCCTATAATTACTCCGGCCGCAAATACCAAGGCTCCGCCTAAAACAACTTGGAAGGCTGCTCGAAAAAATGGGGTTTCCATGTATTTGTTTTGGATCCACGCGATCGCCCAGAGTTCGATGAAAACCAAAATAAAAGCGGTAACAGTCGCCGTTGTAAAGTGAGGGATAAGATATGGCATCGCATGGCCCAACCCTCCTAACGTTGTCATGACGCCTGCTGCGATTCCACGTTTGATTGGCGATCCTCGACCCGAAAGCGTTCCGTCATCTGACGCAGCTTCGGTAAAGCCCATCGAAATACCGGCGCCCACCGAAGCGGCAAGGCCAACTAAAAATGTGGTCCAAGTATCCTGAGTGGCAAATGCTGTCGCGAAAATTGGTGCAAGCGTTGAAACCGACCCATCCATCAATCCGGCCAACCCAGGTTGGACCCACGTCAAAAGGAATTGGCGGTGGGCGGTTAACGTTTCATCATCGGCCTGATCCGTCGATTCATACACTCGTGTCATATCTTCGGCGGAACGGGTGTGCCCTGCTTCTGCTGCTGCGAGGTCGCCCAACAATTTACGCGTTTGGGCATCTTGGGTTTGCGCCGCCGCTTTCACATAAAATTGTTCGGCATTTCGTTCCATCAATGCCGCTTCGCCCCTAATTTTTTCCAAAGACAGGTGTTTTGACAGCCAAATTGGTTTTCGGGCGTAAAATCCCGCCACATGTTCGCGGCGAATTAATGGAATTACTTGGCCAAAGCGTTCTTGGTGAAGCGCAATTAACTTTGATCGATGCTCATCTTCTTCTATAGCCATTTCGTCAAAAATCATTGCCGATTGTGGGTAATCTTGACGCAAAAATTCGGCAAAGCCGCGATATATGCGTGCATCGTCTTCTTCACTTGAAATCGCAAGCGCGATAATTTCTTGTTCGCTAAGGTCGCGAAATCGGCGACGGCCTGATAAATAGCCCATTACGGCCCCCTATTTAGAATAATTCTAATCTATATCTTCTATGTTTGTTTTCAAGGTAAAAGCTTGTTGAGTATTCATCAATTTTCTATAATGCGCCAAAAGCCGAGGACATGATGAACGCACCCACGCCAAAAACCTTCAAAGGTCGTAAATATGACCAAGTGCTTGATGGCGCGCGCGCGGTCTTTATTGAACATGGATTTGCAAATGCAAATATGGACGAGGTGGCGCGCCGTGCGCGCGTGTCAAAGGCCACGGTTTATAGTTATTTTTCTGACAAAGTGACCCTGTTTTTCGCAGTTATCAATGCGGAATGTATGAACCAAGCTAACATGGCCGTTGAACTTATTGATCGAAATGCCCCGGTGAAACAGGTCCTTAGCCAAGCTGGTCGACAAATGATCGGTTTCATGACCACAGAATTTTCCCAACGCATGTTCCGGATCTGTGTCTCCGAAGCAGATCGCTTTCCTGAATTGGGTCGTGCGTATTACGAAACTGGTCCCCGTATGGGGCGCGAAAAATTCGCAGAGTACTTCCAAGAATCTTGCGCCCGAGGCGAACTTTGCATGGATGATTTTTCCCTTGCGGCCGAACAATTTATGGAACTTTGCAAATCGGAATGGTGGCCTAAAATGCTGTTTGGCTTGAATGCCGCGCCAGATGAAAAAGTTATTGCCAAAGTTGTCGATAGCGCCGTTGAAATGTTTTTGGCACGCTACGGATCATAATCCCTGTTTAATCATCGGCTTTTGCCGATGGGAACATCAACGTTTTTATGAATAATCCCGCTAAATAAAACATTTTCGCTTTGAAAAAATTCCGCGACGCGACATCGGTAACATGGGCTATGCTCAATTTTGGTGCAACACCCTAGAAGTCTTCTGATTGCGCTAAATTTTTGTACATCACGAAAGCATCAACATATCCCGCCGTCGGGTGGGAAAAAGCGCGTGGCAAACGGCCAACAATGTCAAAGCCATATTGTTCCCACGTATGCACCGCGCGGGTGTTTGTGGAAACAACAAAATTGTACTGCATCGCACGATATCCCAGCGCCGGCGCCAATGCCAAAGAATGCTCTAACATTGCACGTGCAATACCTTGGCCACGTGCCAAAGGCGCGGTCATATAGCCACAATTACAAACATGCGCACCACCACCCGCCTGATTTGGTCTGATGTAATATGTGCCCAAAATCGCATCCCCGCATTGCGCGACAAAAGTTGTCTTATCTGACGCACACCAATATGAAATTGCGTCTTCGCGCGAAATATCCGGATCTATTGTATAGGTATCGCCTGCCCGAAAAACGGGTTCTAAAATGGCCCACACACTTTGATAATCTTTCGGATCGACTGACCTGATTTCCAAACGGTCTTTCATTTTTTGTCTAAAAATATCCTCGCCGAAGGCATTGGCGCCTATGCGCCAATCCCGGCCTGAAGGGTTTTAATATACGACAACGCTACGGATGCTTTCGCCTGCATGCATCAAATCAAACCCCTTGTTGATGTCATTCAAACTCAATGTGTGCGTGATCATTGGATCAATCTCAATCTTGCCGTCCATGTACCAATCGACAATCTTGGGGACATCTGTACGCCCACGCGCGCCGCCGAACGCAGTTCCTCGCCAAACGCGACCTGTGACCAATTGGAACGGACGGGTCGAAATCTCTGCCCCAGCAGGCGCAACGCCAATGATTATGCTTTCGCCCCAACCTTTATGCGCCGATTCCAATGCTGTGCGCATTACATTCACGTTGCCAGTCGCATCGAACGTGTAATCGGCGCCGCCTCTGGTCAGGTTTACCAAATATGGAACCAGGTCGGTGCCGATTTCAGACGGGTTCACGAAATCTGTCATGCCGAACCGTTCCGCCATGGCATTCTTGTCATTATTTAGATCAACGCCAACAATTTGATCGGCGCCGGCCAAACGTAGACCCTGAATCACGTTTAGGCCAATACCGCCCAAACCAAAGACAATCGCACGGCTGCCGATTTCGACCTTAGCTGTGTTAATAACAGCGCCAATGCCTGTCGTGACGCCACATCCGATGTAGCAAACTTTGTCAAACGGTGCATCCGAACGAATTTTAGCCAATGCAATTTCGGGCAACACGGTATAATTCGAAAATGTTGAACACCCCATGTAATGCAGGATCGGCGTGCCATCCAACATAGAAAAACGGCTTGTGCCATCGGGCATCACGCCGCGCCCTTGGGTTTCGCGGATCGATTGGCAAAGATTTGTTTTAGGATGCAAGCAATATTCGCATTCGCGACATTCTGGTGTGTAAAGCGGAATGACATGGTCCCCAACTTTTAGATCTTTGACGCCTGGGCCAACCTCAACAACGACGCCTGCGCCTTCATGCCCTAAAATTGCGGGAAACATACCTTCGGGATCTGCGCCGGAAAGGGTGAATTCGTCTGTGTGGCAAATGCCAGTGGCTTTAATTTCAACCATGACTTCGCCATGTTTGGGTCCATCAAGATTGACGTCCATGATTTCCAATGGCTTGCCAGCTTCGATTGCGACGGCGGCACGTGTGCGCATGATATGCTCCCTATTTTGAATTTAGCTTAGGGTGCGACACAAATCCCGAATGCGCAAGGCGCGTTGGTTAAAAATCTTGCGGTGCTTTGCCTAAAAACGCAGAACTTAGTTCTTTTTCATGCGATAGACTTTGTGGCATGCGCCACAGGTCGCGCCCACATTGCCCATGCCAGCCCTTAAATTATCAAGCGTTGAAACATCCCACGCTTCTAGAGCAAACTCTAGGTCTTCGGATTTTGAAACGAAATCATCCCAAGTTTCCCAAATAACTGGAAGCGCTTCTGATTTTTCGTCAGTTGCGTTGGTTTCAAAGCTTGGTTGGATTTGTGCTGTTGCGTCGTTTAATGCCGCAAGCGCAAGCGCGGCGGTGTCAGCATCAAAAGCTATTGCCCCTTTGGCCATGCCGCCCAATGGGCCCATCGCGTCTTTTAACGATTTCATGACCGCTTGCCGTGCGGCAATGGGTTGAGGTGCATCTGCGGCAAATGCGATACTTTGGGACGAAGAGAATACAGCCAAAGTTAATCCCAATAATGCGGACGCGTTTAAATATGACTTCATTGAAAAACTCCCAATCTTTGTATCCCTCGACTCTACCATTGATTTCACCTGTTTTGTGTAAATTCGTCGTGATTGGGTCGATATATATAGGTGTAAGCCATCATCATTATATCCAAAAGGATTAATTAATAGATTAATGGTAACATACTGGCCGCATTAAAGTCAGTGTATAGTGAACGATGGAGCATATATATAATTTTTGAATCCGAGGATGGGATGGCAAAAATAAACGTATCGATTGCGATCGAAGATCGCGGCGATCGCGTTTCTTACGCGTTGGTGCGTTTTTGGCTGATCCCTGCGGCGATCTGGGGGGTGTATACATGGTATTTGGGTGCCGTGATTTTACCTCTATCGACACTGTGCATCTTTGTCATTTTGCTATTCACCCTCTCGCTTCACAAGAGATATCATCACACGTGGGCCAAGGTGGTTTGGCTAGGGTCCGGGGGGCTTTATCTTTTTGTGATCAAGCAGGTCATTCCCGATTTTGGTGGCATGAACTTTATGTTGATCGCGGTTACGGGTGTTCCGTTTTTGGTGTTTCAACGCCTAAATGAACGACTTGTAAGCATCATTTTGGGCATCTTCCCGATGTTGATTTGGTGGGTCAGTTTCCTGTTTGATCACGACTTGTTGGGCCCAGATGAATTGGATCCTGCGGTGACTGCCGCTTATATTGCGCCCACCACAATCATGATTACTTTCATCTTTGTGGTATTTGAAATGAATTACTTTTCAAGCATGTTTCGAAAATACGACCTTAGTTTACGCGCAGCTGTTGAAAAGGCGGACGCCGCGAACCAAGCAAAGTCCGCATTTCTGGCCAATATGTCCCATGAAATTCGCACGCCGATTAATGGAATAATTGGCATTTCCGATTTGTTATTACAAGATGATCTTTCCAAGGGCAGCCACCGCAAGGCATCCTTGATTGCAAGCTCGGCAAGGTCAATGTTGCGGATCATTGATGATATTTTGGATTTGTCCAAATTCGAAACCGGAGGTGTGACGGTTCTAAAGGCACCGATGTCGTTTGCGGATTTGTGTGAAAGCGTCGCGATGGAGCTGCGCGCCGAAGCGACCGCACGCCATTGCCATATTAATTTGGAACTCGCCCACGAAATGTCAGGCGACGTTTTGTCAGATCCTGAAAAAGTACGTCAGATCATTTACAACCTATTGTCCAATGCAATCAAATTTTCCACAGGTACCCAAAATGCCTTTGCGCATGTCACCGTCTCGATTAACGGATTTCAAGGTTCGCAAATATTAATCACCGTGCACGATGACGGTATTGGAATTGCACAAGATAAGATAAATGATATTTTTGAACCCTTTTCCCAAGTCGATCAGGCAAGAAATCGCATGTATGGTGGCACTGGTTCGGGCCTATCCATTGTACGCCGTTTGGTGAGTGCTTTGGGCGGGCGTGTTTGGGTTGAAAGTGCCCCAAACGAAGGGTCTCGATTTTATGTGGCATTGCCCTTCAATCCGGAACCATTGCAACAAAAATGGGATTACAAAGGCATCAATATCGTTGCTTTTTTGGATGAACAGGCCCGGCAAACCATTTTACGGTCAAATTACCTGTTGCCCGCTTTGCAACATGTTAGGGAAATGCAAAGTCAATGCGATCTTGAACTAAGTGTCCAATCGGCCAAAACGGCACTTGTCGTTATTTTATCGATCGGCACGATGGATTTGCATTGGCCTGTGATTTCCAAGTTGAAACAGCTAAATCCCAATGCAAGGTTTATGTGCCTTGTTTCAGATGTTGAACATGAAACTGGGTTGATCCAGCCGGATGTTTATATCTTGTCTCGATTCCCTGCATTGCCGTCTGAAATTTCGCGGGATGTTCGGCTTTTGTCTGGGATCGAACGTACTGATAGCCCATCAGAAGACGGGCATGATAGGGGGGCACAAACCAAAAACCGACTTTTGGTTGTAGAGGACAATGACATCAACCGTTTGGTCATCGGTGCGCAGTTAGAGCAGTTGGGGTATGACGTTGCATTTGCGTTTGATGGTCAACAAGGATTAGAAGCCTGGTCAACCCAAGATTTCGATGCCGTTTTGGTCGATGGCCAAATGCCGGTGATGGATGGGTATGACATGACGCGCGCCATTCGTGCCCATGAAAAATCGAACCCTGTCACGCAAAGCATTATTATCGGGGTGACGGCCAACGCTCTACGGGGGGATGCGGAATTATGCTTTGCGGCGGGTATGGATGATTACCTTGCCAAACCCGTATCGTTGGATGTTTTGGAAAGTACGTTGAAAAAATGGCTGACGTCAAAGGCGTTGCAGTCTACGGCAAGCGCGAGCTGATCATCCGCCTTGCCATGTCCAACATGCGATTTGAAAACCCCCATTCGTTGTCGTACCAACCGAACACGCGTAACGTTCCCCCCAAGGATACAGATGTTTCCATCGGTGACAAGATGATGGATTCTGGCCGCGCACGCAGATCTGTGGAAACCAAAGGCGCGGTTTCCCAACCAATCAAATTGTTGTCGCGTGACGCTTGCTCCAAGACGGCGTTTGCAGTTTCGGTTGTCACAGGGTTTTTCGTTTGAACTGTCAAATCAATAGCAGAAACACTTGCCGTCGGCACGCGAATGGCACGGGCTTCGATGCGGTTCTCAAGATGGGGCAAAACCACGCCAATTAATTTACCCGCTGATGTCGTGGTTGGCACCATCGACAAAGCCGCCGCACGCGATCGAGGCAGATCCCCCCGAGGGGCATCAACGGTCGGCTGGCTACCTGTGTAACAATGCACAGTTGTCATATGGCCACTGATCAAACCAAAGGATGCGTCAAGCACCTTTAGCAATGGGGCCAACGCGTTTGTCGTGCACGATGCATTTGAAATAATCTTTTGATCCACCAAGATGTGATCGTTTGCACCCAAGACGACGGTCGCGTCTGCAACGTCACATGGACCTGAAATCAAAACCTTTTTAGCATTTGCGCACAGGCCACGTTCGGCGTCATCGCGTGATTTGATGTGTCCCGTGCATTCAAAAACAATATCCGCGTCACTCAGATCCAGCATCGAAATGTCGCTGACTTGTGAAAAGGGGATGGATTGACCATTAATCGTCAAATGGGTGTTGTCATGGCTCACCGTGCCGGTAAACGGTCCAAAGACACTGTCGTATTTGAACAGATACGCACAGTTGGCCAAAGGTGCGATATCGTTGATATGTAGAACGCGAAATTGATCGGGTTGCGCCGCGATTAAACGCATGAGGGTTCGCCCGATCCGGCCGAACCCATTGATGACGACTTTTATCGGCTGTGCCATGATTCACCCTATGCCAGTTTTCACACAGATTGGGTTTATTTCATGTACGCGCAAGGGGGATGTTACAATCCAGAACCGGAGTATTACAATTTCATATGGCGGTTGACATCTTTGTATAACAGGTACCGAAACGGACCCGGGCCGCCCGCATAACAAGCCTGAGGGCAAAAAGCACGCAGCCACATATAATCACCTGCCTCTACTTCGACCCAGTCTTGGTTTAGGCGATAGACCGCTTTGCCTTCGAGAACATATAATCCGTGTTCCATGACATGCGTTTCGGCAAAGGGAATGACCCCGCCAGGTTGAAATGTCACGATCGTCACATGCATATCATGGCGCATATCGGCCATGTCAACAAACCGCGTTGTGGCCCAAGCGCCATTCGTGTCGGGCATTGGTGTGGGGGCTATTTGATTTTCATTTGTGACAAAGGCATCGGGTTTTTCCAAACCATCGATTGCCTGATACGCTTTGCGCACCCAATGGAACGCGGCAACGTCGTCCGCGCGGTTTTTAATCTGCCAATTTGACCCTGATGGAATGTAGGCATACCCACCCGTTTCCATCACATGTTCTATCCCCTCAAGCGTGAGGGTGACTTGGCCCTTTGTCACGAATAACACCGCTTGAGCGGACGCATCGGTTTCGGGCCTGTCGCTGCAACCATTTGGCAACAATTCCACGATATACTGGCTAAACGTTTCTGCGAAACCAGACAACGGACGCGAAATGACCCACATTCGCATTCCCGTCCAAAACGGCAAATAAGAAGTAACGATATCGCTATATGTGCCCTTGGGGATCACTGCATAGGCATCGGTGAACATTGCACGATCGGTCAAAATTTGGGTCTGCGGTGGCAAACCCCCGGTCGGGGTATAATATGTGTTTTGTGACATGTTTTAACTTTCCTATTCCCCATTAGGTATAGCCCAAATCTTAGCCGCTTTCTAATGGTCAGCAGGCTAAAGCACTCTTAGGGAAAAATTGAAAATCAATTCAAACCCGTCGGTTGGCCGACAACGACGAAATACAAATCATCGGGTTTTAAAATGCGTTTTGCGACCCGGTTTATATCCTCTAGTGTAATTGCGTTTATGCGTTCGTTGCGCGTCTTGATGTAATCAGGGGATAAACCCATACGTTGCATCCCAACAAGGATGTTTGCAATCGGTCCATTTCCGTCAAATCGTAACGGATAAGCCCCGGTTAAGTATGTCTTTGCCGCGGTTAATTCATCGGCGGTTACGCCCGCGTTTGCCATCTTGCGCCATTCATCACGAATGACCTCAATGGCTTGCGCGACGGTGTCGTTTGCCGATGACACTTGACCCATCAACAATTCGCTATAATCACGCGAGACCAAGAATGTTCCGATGCCATAGGTCAATCCCCGCTTTTCACGGACTTCGGTCATCAAGCGACTTTCGAACCCGCCACCGCCCAAAATATGGTTCAATATATAGGCCGCAAAGAAATCTTGATCACTTTGTGCGATGCCATCATGTCCAAACAATACAAAAGATTGGGGCGTCGGGAAATCCACGACATCAACGCCACCGCTTAACGCATCCTGAATAGGGGGTGGCAATGCATGGTCCGATGTTTGGGGCAAGCCATCAAGCAACATGTCGATTAACTGGACCAATTCGTCTGATGTAATATCGCCCACCGCCGACACGATAACACGATCTTTTACCAAAATCTGACGATGGATTTCGATCAGATCCTCGCGTGTCAACGCCGACACCGTTTCAGGCGATCCTTCATAGCTTTTGCCGTATGGATGATCGGGATATGCCAATTCATAAAAATGGCTTGATGCGATGTCACGCGGATTTTTTTCGTTTGACGCCAGAATAGACAAAATCTGCGCACGCACACGTTCGACTGCGTCCGGGTCAAACCGTGGGGACAACAAAGATTGTTTCAATAATGCCGCCGCTGCATCGCGATTTTCTGTAAGCATTTTTGCCGAGATTGAGAGCGCATCGTCATAGACGTCATATCCAAACGATGCTGCCAAACCTTCGCGTGCTGTCGCGAACGCTTGGGCGTCCATGTCGCCTGATCCTTCTTCCAATAGTCCGGTCATTAAGGTCGCGACACCACGTTTTTCCATGGGTTCGATTGATGCACCCCCGATAAAGCGAAGTTCCAGCGCGACGAACGGGATGTTGTGATCTTCGACCAACCAAGCATCGACACCATTTGGCGTTTTTAATGTCTGAATGTCGGGCATCGCCCAAAGGGGCGCGGCGCATAACGCAAAGACGATGGTTGCAAAATAACGCATCATAGGCCGTCTCCTTTTTGATTGCTTACCCACCCTGTAACGGATGCGTTTAGGTTAAACACCGCCTTTGCCGCGTCCAAAATTTCGTCTGCTGTGATCGATTGCAAAATGTCAGGCCAATCATAGATGTCCTGTAGTGTAAGATCGGATGCTAAGGCACGGCCATATGCATTTGCCAAACCATCTGTATCATCTTGCGCGTAAATTTGGCTTGCACGATATTGCATTTTTATACGCGCCAATTGTTCGGCGTCGATGCCGTCTGCCATAAATTCGGCAACAGCCGTGTCCAATGCGTTTTCCGCGTCTTTCAATGACACGCCTTCGGCAGGCAGGATGGCCAATCCGAAGGCCGTGTCATCCACAGAGACGCCAGAATACGAGGCATTCACATAAAGCGCGGTTTGTTTTTCAAATCGAAGTTTTTTTTGCAAAACTGCGGTCTGTCCGCCCCCTAAAATGTCGGCCAACAATGTTAATGCGGCGGCCACGCGTTGATCCCCGGGGTCGCGTTCAGGCGCCAAATAATTGCGCACGACATAGGGTTGCGCCACGCGATCATCTTGGAATGTCAATCGCCGCGCCGCGGATTGTGGCGGTTCTTGTGGACGGGCGCGCGGTTTAAGGTTTTGATTGGCTGGCAAAACGCCATAATAGGTTTTAGCCAATTCCAATACATTTTGCGGGTCGACGTCGCCGGCAACGATCAAAATGGCATTATTTGGGGCATAGAATTGACGGTAATATGCCAAGGCGTCGTCTAATGTTAGCTGCGACATTTCATGACGCCATCCGATCACAGGGATCCCATACCGATGATTTTGGTAAAGCGCTGCGTTGGCTTGTTCCCGAAATAACGCGTTCGGATTGGTTTCGGTACGTTGATTGCGTTCTTCGATAATCACATTGCGTTCGGTAAAGATTTCCTCTGGCCCAAGGTCCAAGTTGACCATCCGATCGGCTTCCATTGACATCATCAATTCTAATCGATCTGCGGCGACGCGTTGATAATATGCGGTGTAATCATAGCTGGTGAATGCGTTGTCGCTTCCGCCATTTTCTGCGACAGTTTTCGACAATTCACCATCCGCAAGATTTTTTGTTTTCTTAAATAAAAGATGTTCTAGGAAATGCGCAACGCCCGATGATCCTGGTGTTTCATCCGCGGCACCTGAGCGATACCAAACCATGTGTGTGACTACGGGCGCGCGGTGATCTTCGATCACGACAACCTGCATGCCGTTGTCCAAATGGAATTCTGACACAGTATCACGAATGGCGGCATGAGACGTCGTTGTCCACGACGCAATTAAGCCAAGTGCCACAATAATCTTGCGCATCCAAAATCTCCTTATTATGACAAAAAACATATGCTGCGGTTGAAAATATTCAACCCATCACACGCGAATGTGACGCGTTAGGTTGATGGCATTGATGGGGTTTGTACACCCTTAAATCGCCAACGCTGAACTTCTTTATATGCATCCAAGATTTGATACCGATAGGCTTGGTTGTATCGATCGACGCGGAACAGTTTAAATCGTGACCAGCGGGCGTTGTTTGTGCGGAATTTTTCGTCTGCTGTTGCCAAATCAGTTCTGATATTTGGATCAATTCCAAAGCGTGTCGCATAATCAACTAACGCCTGATCTCCTGCACCTACACCTGGTGCCGTGGCGGCAGGTTTTGCCGTGCCACCAAGCGCAGCGATTGCATCGGCCTGGGGTGTTGGATCGACGCGGTTTGCCCCACCCAACGTTGGTGTGGGCAATGACGCCAAATCTTGGGGGATTTCCAATGGCTTGTTTGGCGAAACGGCGAATTCTTCGGGGCCTGCCGCTGGGTCATACAAATCACGCATACGTGGTTTGCCGCCGCTGCACGCCGACAACACCATGATTAGCGCAATTCCCAAAACAGTCAGACGTTTCATTCCAGCTCCATCACTTCTGAACAAGCAATAGCCCAAAGTTTTGCTTAGGTCACCCCGTCTTTTACATCTGTGGGGAAAATTGCCAATCCAATCGCGCCCGCAAATATAAAGACATCTGCCAAGTTAAATGCATAAGGGTTATTGATGCCACAGCACGACATGTTCAAGAAATCAACAACAGCGCCGTAAATTGCCCGGTCTAACGCATTGCCAAGTGCACCGCCCACCAATAACCCACAGCTGATTAAACCATATCTCGTTAGATTTGATCGCAAGCCCCAAATGATAATGGATGCAGAGATCACAACCGATAGACCGATCAAAACCCATCGCGCAGCAGCGCCATTTTCGGCGAAGAGGCCGAAATTGATGCCGTAGTTCCACGCCATATGGAATCTTAGCAACGGTGGCATAACGTCGTAATTTCCAAGCGACGGCAGATCCAATGCAAACAAAATGGCGACCTTGCTGATCTGGTCGATCAAAAAGGCCACCAAAGCGCTATATAAAATGGTCCGCATTAGTGGCGGAAATGGCGCATGCCGGTAAAGACCATGGCAAGGCCCGCGTCGTCGGCAGCCTTGATCACGTCTTCATCGCGCATCGATCCACCTGGTTGGATAACGGCCGTTGCCCCCGCTTCGGCGGCGGTCAAAAGACCATCGGCGAATGGGAAAAACGCGTCTGATGCCACGACCGACCCTTGGGTCAGTGGCGTGGCTAGGCCCAATACTTCGGCCATGTCTTGGGCTTTGCGCGCGGCAATGCGACAGCTGTCAACACGGCTCATTTGTCCCGCGCCTACGCCAACCGTTGCCCCGTCTTTCACGTAAACGATGGCGTTTGATTTGACGTGTTTTGCAACTTTCCATGCAAACAAAAGATCACGCAATTCTGCATCCGTGGGCGCGCGTTTGGTAACGACTTTTAGGTCATCCAACGAAATATGGCCATTGTCTTTGTCTTGTACCAACAAACCGCCCGAGACTTGGCGCACGGTCATTGCGGCTTGGCGTGGATCGGCCATCGCACCAGTTGTCAAAAGGCGCAGGTTCTTTTTTGCGGCAAAGATTTCGATCGCCTCTTGGGTCGCATCAGGGGCGATGACAACTTCGGTAAAGATTTTGGCGATTTCTTCGGCTGTTGCACCGTCCAAAGTTTGGTTCAACGCGATAATCCCGCCAAAGGCAGAGGTGCGATCGCAATCGAATGCCGATTTATATGCCTCTACCAACGATGCACCACGCGCAACGCCACATGGATTTGCATGTTTGATAATCGCACAAGCGGGCCCATCGTTTGCATCAAATTCACAGGCCAATTCGAATGCGGCGTCTGTGTCATTGATGTTGTTGTAAGACAATTCTTTGCCTTGATGTTGAATTGCGGTCGCAACACCAGGGCGGTCGGATCCATCAACATAGAATGCCGCCGCTTGATGTGGGTTTTCACCATAGCGCAACGATTGCGCCAATTCCCCCGCCACAACGCGACGCCGCGGCGTTTGTTCGCCCAACGCATCCGCCATCCAGGTGGACACCGCCGCGTCATATGCACCTGTGCGCGCATAAGCGCGTTGAGCCATTTTTTGACGGAATTTATAGGATGTTTGACCGTCGTTCGCGGCCAATTCGCCCAATAATTCTTCGTAGTCTTCGACATCGACGACGGTTGTCACGAACCCATGGTTTTTCGCCGCTGCACGGATCATTGCCGGACCGCCAATATCGATGTTTTCGATACAGGTGTCATAATCCGCGCCTTTGGCAACGGTTTCTTCGAATGGATAGAGGTTCACAACCAACAGGTCGATACCCCCAATCCCGTGTTCCGTCATGGCCGCAACATGTTCGTCATTATCACGCAGCGCCAACAAACCACCATGTACCATCGGATGCAGGGTTTTAACCCGGCCGTCCATCATCTCAGGAAACCCTGTCACGTCGGATACGTCACGCACAGGGATGCCCGCGTCGCGAATAGCTTTTGCTGATCCGCCTGTTGACAAAAGTTCGATTCCGCTTGCTTGCAAAGCTTTGGCAAGATCGATCAAACCAGTTTTATCAGAAACAGAAATCAGCGCGCGGCGCACGGGATATAGGTCGGTCATAGTTTGGCGTGTCCTTTGGTCAACTTTCGACAATGGGATCTTCGCGAGTCACGTCGCGTACGGCCACCGCCGTATCATGTGCTTTCGCAAAAGACCACTGGATACGCGTTCCATACTCCATCGCACGATGAGATAAAACTATCTGTTTTGTCGCGCGTGGTTGTAACCGACCCTTTTCTAGGTACACGCTTGGTTCGACCGAAAGCGTGGCCTGTCCATCATGGCGGAAAATCCAGATTTCGCCGCTTTTTAGCGACAAAGATACCGCTGATCCGCCAAGATCGATGTTTGCATCAACATCGGGGTGCAAGTGAAATTTGGTTTGAAAACTGATCCCTTGCAGTTTGCGCGTTTCCATCGCTTTGTTAAAGCCACGCTTATGCTTGTCCTCAATCGCGATCAAAAGATCTTCGCCATCAATTTGTCGACCGTCTGAATGTAAATTGATATCGCGGACATGGGTCAGCCCAAATTTGGGAACATACCCGTCATGTGCACCCTGAAAACGAATAATGTCTGCGCCATGTGTCATTTCGATTGGCACTGTTTTTGGCCCATCCACCAAAATTTCACGTTCTACGCAACCGTATGAAATGCGACGGCCCAACCGAGCGCTAGATGTGCCATCGATATAGAGTGTCGAATGCGACGGGGTTGCACGCCCTGCGCTGCGCCATTGTGCGCCAAAGGTTTCCCCCGATCCGCAATTTACAACCAATGCGCGGCGCCCTGATGTCAATTCAAATGATAACGTGGATGCGTGCGCATTGACGGCCGCACGGCCCTGAGGGGGGAGGGCGGCATCAACAATGATCGTTGTGCGCCCCGCTGAAACGCGGGCGTATCCCATCGCTAAACCGTCAACGTGCATTGTGCGATTGCCCGATTGAATCAACGCGTGATCCAATCGTCCATCTATCCCACGGCCGCCACCGTGAAAACGCGCCAATGCGCCATCTGCGTGGCGCAGTGTTCGCAACGTGGGGGCAATCCGTTCAATCGCCAAAAGATGGGTTTCGGCCGGGGTCCAATTTGCATCTCGCAGCGCGGCGGCCGACCAACTTAGAAGTGTGAAAACGTCAAGTAATTCTTCTGGATTACGCGTTAAAATACCACCTGTTGTATCCACTTGAGATTTGCATTCACGGGCTAAAGCGCGCGTTGCAGGTTGGACATGTTGGTTCATTCCCGTCAGGGAAAGGCCAGCGTAAATTAAACCGGTAAGGGCTTCGAACCGTGGAAGCCCGGGGGATGTTTTTGACCATCGCTTTGATAGAAACAAAGATTGCCGTCCAAGGGCGCGAAAAAAACGGTCTTGATCTGATTGATCCCGCCCTTGCAGCAAGAACAGCGCGTGATGTATCCATCGAATGAGGCGCCGTCCGGTGAGGTCAGGCAACCAACCTGGCCCGCGCCCAGTGTCGTAGCGCTCGAGCCATCCAAACAACCAAGTCTGTGCTGTTTTTCGTGCCGCAGCATCGCCGACGGCCGCCAGATCATCAAGCCAAGCAAACCCGTGAATTTCCTCGGCAAAGGCCAAATCCGGTGGTGCGATATCCCAAAGCATGGCGTGGGGGGCTTCGATCAAATGCCCGGCGAACATTAAATTGCCCGCGGCCAATTGTCGTCCCTTTGCAAAGCTGCCGATAGATCGTGGTTCAGGTTGCGACACAAATCTCGTGACGGGTTTTGTCATACCGCTTTGACGTGCATGAATAACATGCATAGCGCGCTGAATGCGCGCAGATATATTTCCAGCCCCTACCATTATAGCCTGCCCTGATCGTGTGCCATGCCTTTTTAACGACTATAAGCACAGCATCGAACAGTGTCATCGAAAAATTTAGTGTGGGCCTGACTTATGTAGGACCGCGATGTAAAATCCATCGATCCCGCCAGTGTCGGAAAACATGTCAGGTGTTAGGCGCAATCCGCCCTCTTCGGTCTTAAGATCGGCGCCAAGCGGCAGGTGATCAAATTGTTTGGGATTGACCGATAAATTTGGATGACGCGCCAAGGCGTCTTCGATTTGGCATTCGCCTTCATCTGGAAATAACGAACAGGTGCAATAAACCAATTGTCCGCCTGGCGCCAAAAGATCAATTGCGTGATCTAATAGATCAGACTGTAATTGAAACAACTGATCGAATTTTGCGCCGTCTTTGGAATACGGAAGGTCAGGGTGACGTCGAATTGTGCCTGTTGCGCTACATGGTGCATCAAGAACAATGATGTCATAGCTTCCCTGATGCTCAAGCGCGTTTTGCGCAACCACAGTCGCCTGTAAACCGGTTCGGTCTAGGTTTTCACGGACGCGGTTCAAGCGGTTATTCGAAATATCAATTGCGGTCACATGTGCACCAGCTGCGGCCAATTGCATTGTTTTCCCGCCCGGAGCCGCACAAAGATCAAGCGCAGTTTTGCCCGCGATATCACCCCCCAAGGCACGAACTGCAAGCGCAGCGGCGGCGTCTTGGACCCACCAATCGCCTTGATCGAAACCGGGCAATGCCGACACTTGGCCGGGATTGTTGATCCGGATTGTGCCGCCCAACATGACATGACCATCCAAAGATTGTGCCAAAGCGTCAAGATCTGTGTGTGACTTTGGTGAAATATCCAACGGTGGTGTATTGAATTGGACCGTCTCGAATGCGCCAACTTTTTCGGGTCCATAGGCCGCAACCAACGGTCCGCGAAGCCATTTCGGCATGCGTGGCACCCGCAGAATTTGCCATTCCTGCGGGCCTTTGTCGGCAACCTTGCGCAACACGGCGTTGACCATACCTTTGAAGGCTTGGGCCCGTTTATTTGCGGCAACCAGATTTACGGCGTCATTTACAATACCGTGGGCATCGCCCCCTGTGCACAATTCAACCGTTCCCAAACGTAGCGCGTTTTGAACGAACAACGGCGGTGCTTTGCGCATAAATTTTGACAAAATACGATCTGCGCGTTCCAAACCGCGCAATGTATCCATGGTCAATCGCTGCGCGCGGGCGCGATCGGCGGGTTGCAAGCCCTCCATCGCACCAGATTGTGCAAGTTCCGCCATAAGGCGACCTTCGCCCAAAATCTGGGTCAACATGTACACAGCACACGAGCGTGGTGTTTTTTGTGGAGCTGCCATGGTATGATCCTTGCGCTTGGGTCTTTAGGCCCTATATCAAGGGGCATTGCCTGAGGAAAGAGACTATGGATCAAAAACCTGAATTACCTGCTGCGGCGGTGCGCGCATTGGCCGAGGCCGAGGAGCGTCGCAAAAAGGCCAAAGCTGCGGAATTGCCTAAAGAGTTGGGTGGTCGCGACGGTCCAGAACCGGTGCGGTTTGGCGATTGGGAAAAAAAGGGGATTGCAGTGGATTTTTAGGCGCGTGACCTGCTGCGCGACAGTAAAAATAATCCCGCCCCCACAATGATGACGCTGCCCCATATCATCTGGGATGACATGGGTTCGCCAAAAACGATGACGCCCAATGCGACTCCAAAAAGCAACCGAATGTATCGGAAGGGCGTGACAACCGAAACTTGACCCGTGCGCATCGCTGTCATCAGGCTGGTGTACGCAAAAACCCCAATGCCGATCGACAAACCCAGAATAGCGATAGAGGATCCATTCGGGATCTCATAGGCGCGGCGTTCCCAAAGTGAATAGCTGGCGCCGGCTAGGATTAAAGTTAAAAAACCATAAACCCCCAAAACGGATGGTGTGACAGAAACCGGCGCTGCGCGGCTTGCCAAATCGCGACCCGCAAACCCGAGCATCCCGATCACCGCCAGTATCGAGAGTGCGGAAAAATCATCCGAGGAGGGTTGCAAGACGATGAGAACCCCAATCAATCCGACGCAGATGGCCGACCATCGGCGCCAGCCCACCGGTTCATTCATGAAAAGCGCAGCGGCGCCAACAACCACAAGGGGTGTTGCCTGAAGGATGACGGTCGTGCCTGATAGGGATGTCATTGCCAAAGCGAGGATGTAAAACAATCGTCCCGTGAATTCAAAAATGACCCGAATGCGCAGCGCGACAGAAAACGTATCTTTTGTGAAAACGGGTGTTTTTTGAATTTTTGCCAGCGCGTAAAAAATCAGTGCACCCAACGCGCCAAAGATGACAAGCACCTGTGAGACAGGCAGGCTTTGAGTTGCGAGTTTTAAGAGGCTATCTTCGAGCGCGAACCCGGCCATAGCCGCGATCATCCACAGGCTTCCGCGCAGGTTATCTTGGTCGGAAAAGGTCGATGGTTGCATTTGGTGGCGTTACTCCGTGAATGCGCGTGTGATAGCCGAGCTTTGACAAACGTTCGAAAGGTTTCGGATCGCTTGCGCAATCCGATCAATGCGGAGGCTTTGCCTCCGCACCCCCAGAGTATTTTCACAAAGATGAAAGATGCTAAAGTCGTTCGCCGGTTTTGATTGGATAACCACGGCAAAATTCTTGGGCTGATTGTGACGATTTTCCTGCGCGTTGCAGCGTTGTTAGGGCCACAGCGTTTTGACCGCATGCGACGATAATATCGTTATCCGTTGACAAGATAGTTCCGGCGGGGCCTGTCGCGTCAGATGTACGGGATGCGAGGACCTTAATCCGTTGGTCGTTATGTTCGAACCATGCCCCAGGAAAGGGCGACAGTCCGCGAATTTGACGATCAATTTCAATGGCAGGTTTTGTCCAATCAACGCGCGCTTCGGCTTTGTCGATTTTATGCGCATAAAGTATGCCATGGTCAGATTGTGGAGTGGCAGACAAAGACGGCAAATCGCGCAGTGTTTGAACAATCAGCGACGCACCCAATGTCGCCAATTTGTCGTGTAATGATTGTGTGGTGTCGTGGGCTGCAATGGGAAGGGTTTGTTTGGTAAGGACAGGACCTGTGTCAAGGCCGGCTTCCATCTGCATGATGCAAATGCCGGTTTCCGAATCCCCCGCCATGATCGCGCGGTGAATGGGGGCCGCGCCGCGCCATCGTGGCAAGATCGACGCGTGGATATTCAAACATCCGAGCTTTGGTGCATCTAAGATGGGTTGGGGTAGGATCAGCCCGTAGGCGACGACCACCGCAATATCAGCGTTCAGATCGGCAAATTCGGCCTGTTCCGCGGCGTCTTTCAACGAAACGGGGTGACGCACCATGAGCCCCAATTCCATAGCACGCGCGTGGACCGGCGTTGGGCGATCTTTTTTGCCACGTCCCGCCGGACGCGGCGGTTGGCAATACACACAAGCAATATCGTGGCCAGCAGCATGCAAAGCGTCAAGGATTGGAACAGAAAAATCTGGGGTCCCCATGAAAACGATTTTCATTTTGTTTTCCTTGCACGCCGGATCAACATATCGCGTTTCATTTTGGACAGGTGGTCAAAATACATTTTGCCATTCAGATGATCAATTTGATGTTGCACCGAAGTCGCCCAAAGCCCCACGAAATCGCGCTGTTCCAAAACGCCTGTGTCGTTCAGAAATTCCACGGTAACTGCGCGCGGACGGGATATTTTAGCCCAGACCCCAGGCAGATTTGGGCTTGCTTCGTCATGATCGCGCAGGTGAACCGACGCGTGCAAAATGACGGGGTTTGCCATACGCACCGCTTGGCCGCGAGTATCCGACGCATCAACGACCGCCAAACGGCGCAAGATTCCGATTTGGTTGGCGGCCAAACCAACGCCCGGCATTGCGTCCATCGTGTCGATCATATCCTGCCAGATTTGGTGAATGTCGTCGGTGATGTCATCAACGGGCGAGGCGACGGTTTTCAAACGTTTGTCGGGCCATGGAATGCACGGGCGCACAGCCATGATCAATCATCCAACCCGCGGGCGCGGTCGCGTTTTAGCTTTTGCATTTTGCGTGTGATCATTTGGCGTTTCATGGACCCTAAATAATCGATGAACAATTTGCCGTCCAAATGATCGATTTCATGCTGAACGCATGTCGCCCATAGCCCGTCAAATTCTTGGGTGTGTTCGGCGCCATCAGTATCCATCCAACGCACTTGGACCAATTTGGGGCGGGTCACTTCGGCGAATTGATCCGGGATCGAAAGGCACCCTTCTTCATAGACGTTGGTTTCATCCGAATGTGCGATAATTTGGGGGTTTAGCATCACCATCGGTGCGCGTGGCGCGTTTTCGTCTTTTTCGCAATCCATGACGATGATGCGATCCAAAACCCCAATTTGTGGCGCAGCCAACCCAATACCGGGCGCGTCGTACATCGTTTCCAACATATCATTGGCCAATTTACGAATGGCGTCTGAACTGTCGGTCACAGCGGTGCAAACCTTTTTCAGGCGGGGGTCGGGGTGTATCAGGATCGGTCTAATCATGTGGGTCAAATACGCCATTCCCGACGCAAGTTCAACGGGGTTGAACATCCGCCGAATTCGGATAATTTCAACTCGCACATTTATAAGGAGAAAGACATGGATTTTGATCGCGTCATTGATCGTTTTGGTTCGCATTCGGTCAAGTGGGATATGATGGAGACGTTGTACAACGTACCCGCCCAAGACGGGATCGCCATGTGGGTGGCCGACATGGATTTCGAACCGCCGCAGTGTGTTCAGGATGCCTTGGCGGGAATGGCGAAAACGGGCGTCTATGGGTATTATGGTGATGAAACGTCCTATCGCGCGGCGATTTGTTGGTGGATGCAAAATCGCCATGGTTGGAACGTTGATCCCAATTGGATTTTCACGACACATGGTTTGGTCAATGGTACAGCGATGTGTGTTGACGCCTATACCCAACCTGGTGAAGGGGTGGTTTTGTTTACCCCTGTCTATCACGCCTTCGCGCGTGTAATCCGCGCCGCTGGACGCGAAGTGGTTGAATGCGAAATGGTCCAAGCGGACGGACGTTACATATTGGATTTCGCGGCCTATGATGCGCAAATGACCGGTAACGAAAAGATGGTTATCCTGTGTTCACCCCATAATCCAAGTGGCCGTGTTTGGACACGTGAGGAATTGCAACAGGTGGCGGATTTCGCCAAACGCCACGATATGATTTTGGTTTCCGATGAAATCCACCATGACTTGGTCTTTGATGGAAACGCACATATCGTGATGGATCTTGTCGACCCAACGGTGCGGGATCGTTTGGTCATGATGACGGCGGCGACCAAAACATTCAACATCGCGGGATGCCATTCGGGGAACGTCATTATTCCCGATCCAA
The DNA here is from genome assembly GCA_038134005.1 of Paracoccaceae bacterium. Taxonomy (GTDB): domain Bacteria; phylum Pseudomonadota; class Alphaproteobacteria; order Rhodobacterales; family Rhodobacteraceae; genus CAJXSD01. The sequence continues at coordinate 33,139 of JAYPUL010000028.1, forward strand.
ACTTGCGTGCGAAATTTGGTGCGCGTATGGCGGCGCTGGGCCTAAGCCCCAATAGCTTTGGTTTGTTCATGACAGAAGCGGCCTATTCCCTCGAAGGCGCGGCATGGGTTGATGCTTTGGTCGACTATCTGGACGGCAATCGCAAACTGTTTGATGCTGCGGTGAACGCCATTC
>JAYPUL010000029.1:0-14953 GCA_038134005.1 Paracoccaceae bacterium
ATAAAGACGTCTTTCATCGACTTCTCCTTTTTTAAATACGGTCCGACGGATTGCCGGGCATAAGATCATAGGGATGTTTCCATCCAGGTTGTTCAGAAATACGGGACAGCCACGCATCAATATTGGGCCAAACGGTTCGATCAAATCCAAAAGGTTCAGGGTAAAACAAATAACCGCAACAGGTTAGATCAGAATTTGTAATGTTGTCAGTTGCAATCCAATCTCGGTCCGCAAGGTGCGCATCCAAAATTTGATATGCAGACTTTAAACGTCCTTGCATAAATGAAATTACATCTTGGGGGCGTTTATCATCGGGAACAAAATTCATCAAAAATCTTGTCATGCCTGCGACCGAGCTAAGCTTGTGATTGTCCCACAAGATCCATCGCATGATTTCACGGCGTTCGTCGGGTGTTTTGCCGCCGAATTTGCCGGTTTTTTCTGAGAGGTAATCCAAAATTACGCCAGACTGAGTTAATTTAACATCGCCATCCACCAAAACAGGCGCTTCGCCCATTTCGTTGACTTCATTGCGATATGACGCACTACGGGTTTCGCCGTTAAAGAAATCAATCTTGATGGGCGTCCAATCATGGCCACCCAAATTCAACGCCAGTGCCGCCTTATATGAATGCCCGCTTTCGCCAAAGCAGTAGAGTTTCAGTGTCATTTTACATTTCCAATCATATCGCTTTTTGAGGGCTTGGGATTGAGTATTTTTACAAAGATGAAAGACGTTAGCTTTTTGTTAGGCATACTTTGGTTTTATCAATTTGCGGTACAGGCAGGAGCGCCGATGACCGCCAAAGGTGAAAGTCGTCCCCAATGGTACCCAATAGGGTAAACAATTTGGGGACGCATCTCTTTCATCTTTGTATAAAATACTCTCGCCGAAGGCGTCCTCACTTATCAATATCGTGTACGCTATTTGCGGACCAATGGCCGCGCAATCAGCTCTTTCATGATTTCATTTGTCCCACCGTAAATGCGTTGCACCCGCGCATCTGTCCACATTTCGGCGATTGCGTATTCTTGCATGAACCCATAGCCACCATGCAGCTGCAGGCAGTCGTCCAGAACTTCGCCTTGTGTGTCTGACAACCAATACTTCGCCATAGCTGCCTTTTCGACGCTCAGCTCGCCGTGAAGGTGTTCTGCGATGCATTCGTCCAAAAACGCTCGGGCGACCTTGGTTTTTGTGAGACATTCAACAAGTTTGAACCGCGTGTTCTGGAACTGCATGAGGCTACCACCGAATGCTTGCCGATCGTTACAATAGTCGATCGTTCGTTGAACCGCGCCTTCCATGGCCCCAACCGCACCGCACCCGATGATCAGGCGTTCTTGGGGGAGCTGTTTCATCATTTGATAAAACCCTTGGCCTTCTTGTCCACCAAGAATGTTTTCTGGTGGGATTTCGACGTTATCGAAGAATAGCTCGGACGTATCGCCCGCTTTGAGCCCAATTTTGTCAAGGTTGCGGCCACGAGTAAAGCCATCGGCGGTGTCGGTTTCAACGACCACCAAGGATGTGCCTTTGGATCCTAGGGACGGATCGGTTTTGGCGGCAACGACGATCAGGTTGGCATGTTGGCCATTTGTAATGAACGTTTTTTGTCCAGTCAGGCGGTATGAATTACCTTCTTTGACTGCACGGGTTTTAATCGCTTGGACATCTGATCCGCCAGATGGTTCAGTCATCGCCAAAGCGCCGACCAATTCGCCCGTTACCATTTTGGGCAACCACCGTTGTTTTTGTTCCTCTGTGCCATAGGCAAGGATATAATGCGCAACGATGCCTGAATGGATACCTTGGCCCCAGCTGGCCAAATTGGCGCGGCTGCCTTCCATTAGGATGACAGCTTCGTGGCCAAAATCACCACCCGCGCCACCAAATTCTTCTGGGATCGATGGGCAAAGCAGACCTAATGCGCCCGCTTCTTGCCATGTCGAACGGTCCATTTCGCCTTGGTTGCGCCACCGTTCAAAATGGGGTGACCATTCTTCATTGATGAATTTTGCGGTCATTTCTGACAACATCACATGTTCATCGGTCATCCAATTGGATCGAGTGGTGATCATTGCGCTCTCCCTTAAAATTCGTCCGCGCCCAGTCCCATCACTGTGACCGATCCTGATTGGATCCGGGCCAAATGCATCGCCGTCGCGGGCAGTTGTCGTGCCATATAGTAGCGAGCGGTTTTTAGTTTTGTCTCGTAGAACGCGGCGTCACTGGGCGCGGTTTTCAAGACATTTTTTGCAACCATCGCCATGCGTGCCCACATCAGGCCGACAACTGTGTGTCCAAATAGGTGCATAAAGTCATAGGACCCCGCCAAGGCGTCATTTGGGTTTTTCATTGCAACCTGCATTAAGTACATCGCGGCTGTTTGAAGATCTTTGGACGCTGACTTTAGCGGGTCAAGGAATTCTGCGTCAAACGCGTCATCCTGGCCTTTGTTTTCGGCAACAAAGGTTTTCACCAAGTCAACGAATGCCATAACGTGTTTGCCGCCGTCCTGCGCCAGTTTGCGGCCCACCAGATCAAGAGCCTGAACGCCATTTGCGCCTTCGTAGATCATGGCAATACGCGCATCCCGAGCGAATTGGGACATGCCCCATTCTTCGATATATCCATGCCCGCCGTACACCTGTTGTGCATTGACGGCCGCTTCAAAACCCTTATCGGTCAGGAATCCTTTAACAACTGGGATCAAAAGGCTGACCAATCCGTCGGCGTCTTTGTCGTCGGCGCGATGGGTGCGGTCGATCATTTCAGCCGCCCAAAAAACCAAGGCGCGCGCGCCTTCTATAAAGCTTTTTTGGTCCATAAGATTGCGGCGAATATCAGGATGCACGATCAATGGGTCGGCCGGGCCATCGGGGTTTTTCACGCCCGTGACGTCGCGCCCTTGCAGGCGATCTTTGGCATAGGCCAGCGCATTTTGGTATGCGACTTCTGCTTGGGCGAGCCCTTGTAGGCCAACGCCTAAGCGGGCTTCGTTCATCATGGTGAACATGGCGCGCATGCCTTTGTGCATGTCCCCCAATAGGTACCCCGTCGCGCCATCGTAATTCATTACACAGGTCGCGTTGCCATGGATGCCCATTTTTTCTTCGATCTTACCAACCGAAAGGGAATTGCGGGCACCCAATGTTCCGTCATCATGCACAATAAATTTAGGTACGATGAAAAGTGAAATACCTTTTACACCGTCGGGCCCACCTTGGATCTTGGCCAAAACCAGATGAATAATGTTGTCAGATAAGTCGTGATCGCCGGCAGAGATAAAGATTTTTTGACCAGTGATTTTATATGTACCGTCTTCTTGTGGTTCGGCCTTTGTATGCATCAGGCCAAGGTCGGTGCCACAATGTGGTTCGGTCAAATTCATGGTGCCCGTCCAGTCACAGCTTACCATTTTGGGCAGGAATTTTTGCTTTTGGTCGTCTGTGCCGTGGGCATGGATCGCAGAATAGGCGCCATGGGTCAAACCTTGGTACATGCCAAACGCCATGTTCGAGCTTGCAAACATTTCGCCTACTGCGGTGCCAACGATATAAGGCATGCCCTGACCGCCGTATTCAGGATCACAATCAATGCCCGTCCATCCGCCATTTCGTACCTGATCAAACGCATCTTTAAAGCCCGTCGGGGTGCGGACGACACCATTTTCAAAATGGCATCCTTCTTTGTCGCCAACTGCATTCAAAGGGGCTAGGACTTCGGATGTAATTTTGCCCGCCTCATTCAAAATAGCGGAAAGAAAATCAGCATCCAGTTCGTCATATCCCGTGATGCCCGCGCTTTGAACCTTTAGGACATCATTCAAAACGAATTCCATGTCTCGGACGGGTGCGGTGTAGGTTGGCATGTTTACTCCTAATAAATATCTAAACTGTGGGTGGTATGTTTTTAGAGCGCATAAATTCTGCGCCCCATTCAATTTGTGCTTCTAATTCGCGGATCGTCTCGTCCAATTCATCCCGCTGGATTTTCAATTCTTCCAACCGTTTATTGGCCAGCTGAAAGGTCTTTGTCAGCTGTGTGGCCTGTTGGTCCTCCATGTAATACATTTCAAGAAGTTGGCGGATATCCTCGAGCGAAAATCCGAATTTCTTGCCGCGAAGGATCAACTTAAGTCGTGCACGATCCCGTTTTGTAAATAAACGTTTTTGACCTTGTCGAATGGGTGAGATCAACTCTTTTGCTTCGTAAAAACGCAAGGTACGCGCGGTTACTTCAAAAGCTTCACACATTTGGCGGATTGTCATTATGTCTTCGTCAATCATACTCATAGTCTTTGCTTTGGGGGCAGCACTCTCATATCTGATCCGAGAATCAGCTTACCACAGGGTTACGTTTACGTTAAGATGTATTTACGTCAACCTTACGTCAAGAGTGCTTGCGTGGTTTTTCGTAATGCCTTTAGCTCTTGGATCGTTTCGTCCAATAGTTTTTGTTGCTCTTCTAATTCTACCAACTTTCGGTCGGCCATATTTAGAAACACGCCCATTTGGGTTTGCGTGCCTTCTTTGTCATATATCAAAAGCCATTGCCGTAATTCTTCCAATTGGAAGCCAAACTTGCGACCACGCAAAATTAACGTCATGCGTGCACATTCGCGGGGCCCATAATACCGTGACCGTCCGTGGCGTTCGGGTTGTAACAGTTCGATATATTCGTAATACCGTAAAGTCCGCGGCGTTACCTCGAATTTTGCGCACATTTCTTTGAATGTTAATTTGCTGTCATTCATTTGGTACCTCACTGTGCGCCAAGGTTAAGCTTAACACGCAGAAAGGGCAACTCGGCCCTTGCCAAAAAAATATTTTGTCTTTCATATGGGGGAAATAGGAAAAAGAAATGCCAGACCTGTCAATAAGTGCCGCACAAGAATTGTTTAACGCCTTGCCGCACGCCAAAGCTTTGGGGATGCGTTTTGTGTCCAGCGCAAAAGGTGAGGTGACAATGGAATTGCCGTATGATGAACGATTTATTGGCGATCCAGCGACTGGTGTTATTCATGGCGGTGCGGTCTTTGCGCTGCTGGATACTTGCAGCGGCGCGGCTGTTTATGCCCATCCTGATCATAAAGGCGTCACAGCGACGATTGACCTGCGCGTTGATTATATGCGTCCCGCCGCGCCGGGGCAAACAATCCGTGCAACGGCCACCTGTTACAACATGACACGCACAGTTGCATTTGTGCGTGCCGTCGCCACGGATGTACGCGACGATAAACCTGTTGCTATGGCCTCTGGTACATTTGTAACGGGGGTTTGATTATGGTTCGTTCTACACCTGAACCGGTCCAAGTGGTGAAACAACGTCGCGATGCGGCGCTTGCGAATTTGGTGGCTTCGATCCCGTATATAAACTTTATTGGCGTTCAATTCGAACGGCGCGGAGATGAAGTGACTGCGATTATGCCATTTCGAAACGACTTAATTGGCAATCCCGTATTGCCCGCGCTTCATGGTGGGGCGACTGCTGCGTTTTTGGAAATGACCTGTGTGATGGAACTAACTTGGGCAACCTTGTGGGATGCAATTGAAAATGGAAAAATGGCCCCAGATGACATCAAGGTCGGGCAAACATTAACGTTGCCCAAAACGATCGATTTTACGGTCGACTATCTTCGGTCAGGGTTGCCGCGCGATGCCTATGCACGTGCACGCATCAACCGATCGGGACGGCGTTATGCATCGGTTTATGTCGAAGCGTGGCAAGACAACAGGTCACGTCTATTTGCACAAGCATCTGGCCATTTTATTGTACCCGAGATCTTGGCGGATTTATAAAATGACGCCGATCACCCATGCGCGCATTTTGCGCATCGCAATTCCTGTTGTTTTGTCAAACATTACGGTTCCAATTTTGGGCGCCGTTGATACGGGTGTCATCGGTCAGTTGGGGGATGCCGCCGCAATAGGCGCGGTTGGGATCGGTGCGGTGATATTGGGCGCCATTTATTGGATGTTTGGCTTTTTGCGAATGGGAACCACGGGTTTGGCGGCACAGGCCTATGGCAGAAATGACACCACGCAACTTTCGGCGATATTGGCGCGGGTCGTCATGTTCGGCATGGGGGCCGGTGTGGTTTTGATCATAGCCCAAGTTCCCCTTTTTGCGGCTTCGTTTTGGGTATCACCAGCGTCAAGCGACGTTGAGGTCTTAGCGCGCAAATACATGGCGATACGAATTTATTCGGCACCTGCTGTCATTGCAATTTATGGTATGTCTGGTTGGCTTATTGCCCAAGAACGCACGCGCGCAATTTTTGCGATCCAATTTTCGATGAATGCGATCAATATCGTTTTGGATTTTTGGTTTGTTTTGGGCCTTGGGGCCGGAGTGCCTGGTGTTGCCTATGCAACATTAATTTCAGAATGGATGGGGTTTGCCATAGCGCTTTATTTGTGCCGCGCATCATTGGTACAGGCGTCCACTTGGGATTGGTCTCGGATCTTAAATAGGTCAGAATTGATGCGCATGGCAGGGGTCAATCGCGACATTTTTTTGCGATCGTTGGCTTTGCAGGTTATGTTTGTATCGTTCTTATTGATCGGATCGCGTTTTGATGATGTCACCTTGGCGTCTAATCAAGTGCTTTTACAATTTCTTTCAATAACCGCATACGGCATGGATGGATTTGCCTTTACCGTTGAAAGTTTGGTTGGCCAAGCAATCGGCGCACGATCGATCCCGCATCTTCGCAAAGCAGTTGTGCTTTGTGGTGTTTGGGGAGCGATTGTTGGGATTTTAGGGGCGTGTACATTCTGGTGGTTTGGCGGACACATTATTGATCTTATGGTCAAAGCCAGTGACGTGCAATCGGTAGCGCGCATTTACCTACCATACATGGTTGCCGTTCCAATTATCGGTATTTTTCCGTGGATGTTGGATGGAATTTTTATAGGCGCCACACGTGGACCCGATATGCGCAATATGATGGCTGTGAGTTTGGCGTTCTATCTTGTCGCCGTTGCCATTTTGGTTCCACTTTTGGGCAATCATGGGCTTTGGGGCGCGTTTTTAATATCTTTCATGATGCGTGGAATAACCCTGGGCCTATGCTATCCGCGGATCGAACGCGCGATCACATCCTAAGCGTTAGATAATATCTTAAGCACGGCTTCTGGCGGCCGCCCAATTGCAGCGTGTGCATCTGTGATAACGATGGGGCGCTCAATCAACACAGGGTTTTCAACCATTGCAGAAATCAAAACCTCAGGTTCAATATCTGGTGACAGATTAAGAGCCTTATATATCGCCTCTTTGGAACGTATCATGTCGTGTGCCGACAACGCCAATTTTTCAATCACATTACGAATTTCGATCGCATTGGGCGGCGTTTTCAGATATTCAACCACAACAGGTTTAAGACCCTTGTCGTTCAACAAGGCCAATGTTTGGCGCGATTTCGAACATCTTGGGTTATGCCAGATGGTAATCACAGCCATGCCCCGCGTTTTGTTCCCACCGCATCTTGGACAGATTTAAATCCGTCACGCTGCAAAAGTTCGTCCAAACCGCGCACGATGTCACCGACCATAGACATGCCGCCGTAAACCAGAGCGGTGTATAATTGCACCGCCGACGCGCCCGCACAGATTTTCGCATATGCGTCTTCAGCAGTGGCCACGCCACCAACCCCAATCAACGGTATTTCACCATCTGTCAATTCAGACAATCGCGCCAAGACGCGCGTCGATTTTTCAAACAAAGGCGCCCCCGACAGACCGCCTATTTGGTCACGGTGGTCTGATTCCAATCCATCTCGCGACAATGTCGTGTTTGTGGCGATAATGCCATGAATGCCGGTTTCACGCGCTACCTGTGCAATATCCATCAAGTCTTGATCGGCAAGGTCGGGGGCGATTTTCAAGAAAATTGAAACCGGCTTTTGCAACTTTTTATTTGCTTCGATAACGCCGTTCAATAACGCGCTTAAAGCGTCTTTGCCCTGTAAGTCACGAAGCTTTTCTGTGTTGGGGCTAGACACATTAACGGTCGCAAAATCCAAATATGCACCGCAGTGCGTCAACACTTTGGCAAAATCCGCGGCGCGGTCGTCGCTGTCTTTGTTTGCGCCTAGGTTCAGGCCAACGATGCCGTTTTGGGGGCGTTTCGCCAAACGGTCCGCAATTACATCCATGCCTTGGTTGTTGAACCCAAATCGGTTGATCGCCGCGCGATCTTCGGTCAAGCGAAACAAGCGCGGTTTGGGGTTTCCCGATTGGGGGCGTGGCGTTGCCGCGCCCACTTCGACAAAGCCAAAACCGCATTTCCCAAGCGGCGCAATGACTTCGGCATTTTTATCAAAGCCCGCCGCCAATCCGATTGGGTTTGGCAAATCAAGACCGGCAACTGGGGTTCGTAGCCTAGGTGATGTAATTGGGCCAATCGTTGGTCCCAGACCGCATTTAAGCGCACGAATGGCCAAACCATGCGCTGTTTCAGGATCGAAATTATAAAGCGCTTTAAGGCCAATTTTTTCGATAATGCGCATCACATATCCTTTGGAAAAATATGGCCCTCTGGGCCTTGTGGCAGGACGACATCCCAAACAACATCAGTCATCGCCAATGGGCGGTACAAATGTGGAAAAAGCGCATCGCCACGCGAAATTTCCCACGTTAAATCAGCGCCAAGCGCATCTACGTCACAAGCGAGCAACACCAAATCACCTGCACCTGCAAAATGTTTGGCCGCGGTCTCACGAACCTGTTCTTCCGTTGAAAAATGGACATATCCGTCGGCCACGTCAATCGGAGCGCCAAGGGTGGTTCCATTTTGGCACAGTTCATCCCATTCACTGGGGCGGAATATTTTATAAATTATCATGTCGCTGTCTTCTCAAACCCGATGAATAACGTCAAGCGTCATCTGTCTGTTACGTAAGCTTGCAAAGAGTTTTGACAGGCGCAAGTTTTGCGGCAAACATGGCACATCCAACAAAGGGGACAGAAATGATTCACAGATTTCTAACAACAGTTGCGGCAAGCGCGATGATGACTGGTATGGCAATGGCCGATTATTCATTGACCATTTTGCACACAAACGATTTTCATGCACGATTTGAACCTATTTCCAAATACGACAGTGGGTGTTCTTCTGAAGACAACACCGAGGGCAAATGTTTCGGTGGTTCCGCTCGCTTGGTCAGCGCCGTTTCGGCCGCACGGGCGCGGTCAAATAATTCGATCCTAGTCGATGGCGGCGACCAATTCCAAGGCACCCTATTTTACACATATTATAAAGGGAAATTGGCAGCAGAAATGATGAATAAACTTGGTTACGACGGCATGACCGTCGGAAACCACGAATTTGATGATGGCCCCGAAGTATTGCGTGGGTTTATGGACGCGGTAAACTTTCCCGTCGTTATGTCAAACGCCGATTTCAGCGGCGAAGCGCTTTTGCACGGCAAGTTGCAAAAATCCGCTATTATCGAGCGTGACGGCGAAAAGATCGGAATTATTGGTTTGACACCACAAGACACCGATGAATTGGCAAGCCCAGGCGATAACGTTGTCTTTACAGATCCCGTACAGGCGGTACAGGGCGAAGTCGACGCATTGACGGCACAAGGCGTGAACAAAATCATCGTTTTGTCACATTCGGGTTATATCGTGGATCAGCGCGTTGCCGCCGGAACGACAGGTGTTGACGTAATCGTCGGTGGACATAGCAATACTTATTTGTCTAACACGTCCGACAAGGCAGAGGGGCCATATCCAACAATTGTTGGTAATACGGCGATTGTGTCCGCCTATGCCTATGGTAAATTTTTGGGCGAATTGAACGTGACCTTCAATGACGCAGGTGAAATTGTGTCTGCGGTCGGTGAGCCTTTGATCATGGATGGTGCCGTCGAAGAGGATGCCGAAACCGTTGAGCGCATTGCTGAGGCCGCAAAGCCGCTAGAAGAAATTCGTAACCGCGTAGTCGCGGAAACGGCACAAGAAATCATCGGAAGCAAAGATGAATGCCGGGCACGTGAATGTGCAATGGGCAATATTATTGCGGACGCGATGTTGGATCGCGTGCGAGACCAAGGCATTGAGATCGCAATTCAAAATGGCGGCGGTATTCGCGCGTCCATTGATGCAGGTCCCGTAACTATGGGCGAAGTTCTGACTGTTTTACCGTTCCAAAATACTCTGTCGACGTTTTTCGTATCAGGTCAAACCATCGTTGATGCATTGGAATCCGGTGTAAGCCAGATGGAAGAAGGTGCGGGCCGTTTCCCACAAGTCGCGGGAATGTCTTTCACAGTTGATCCCGCCGCAGCAGCAGGTGCGCGGATTTCTGAAGTGATGGTTGGTGGAGCGCCAATCGATTTGGCAAAATCGTATGGCGTTGTGTCAAACAACTATGTTCGCAATGGTGGCGACGGGTTTAAGATGTTCCGCGATGCCGAAAATGTCTATGACTTTGGCCCCGATCTGGCCGACGTAACGGCAGAATATATGGCGAAGATTGGGCCTGTGACGCCGTACAAAGACGGGCGCATCAGCGTTAAGTAATCTTAGCTGATGGGGCGCTTTATGCGCCCCATTTTATTTGGGGCTTTGCCCCCTTGGGCCAAAGGCCCAATTCCCCCAGGATATTTTTAAACAGAAAATGCTATTGTCGTGACGCGCGCGGATTCAACGCATCAGATGTTAGGTTTTCGCGAATTGTAAGGGTTACCGTTGCGAAGGCGACGTAGAGTAACAGATACCACGATCCCATTTTGGCGAAATTTACATTTTGCCATCCGTCTGCGGATGAATATAACCACGTTTGCGTTCGGGTCCCGACGTTTTCGGCAATCCACAAGAAAAATGATGCAAGGCCACCAGCGATTGGAAACGGCATCCAATACCAGTTGCGACCAATGAGAAACCAGACTTTTGTTTTTCTAAAGATCATCACAGCGGCAAACATGAGAGCATACCGCATATCAAGCATAAAGTGATGCGCAAAAAAGTTAACGTAGATTAAAACGGCTATCGTCCAAGTTTGCCATAGGGGGGGAAGGGCGCAAACTGCATCTGAAATACCCGCATGACGCGGGCAATATAGGATCCAACAGAGGCGTACATAAACCCAGAAAAAAGAGGGACGCCCGAAATCATGAAAATGCTATTTTCGGGATATATCCATGATCCTGCCGAGACCTTAAAAATTTCCATGACCGTACCGGTTATGTGAAAGATAAGGATCATTTTTGCTTCGGCTTTGGTTTCAAGACCGAATGCAAGCATGATCAGTTGAATCGTGACAGAAATGATAAATAATCCGTCATATCGCGTTATTGATGCATCTATTGGCCAAGTATATTTGGTAATTATAATTGCAGATAAGATAAGGCCGCCAAAAATGGCGGCCCATGCTTGTTTCAATCCGAACACAATAAATTCGGCAAGGACAAATGGGACCCGTGCACGGACCCAGTGACCCAAAGTTTGTTCTAAATGCTTTGTTTTATTCTTGCCCACATGATGGGTTACCTGTGGGCAAGAATGCAAGACTTTGAGAGGTTTGGATACATTGGGAAACGGGCGCACATCGCGGCCACTTCGGCTTTGACGCGTTCTTCGACCTCTGCGTTGCCGTCTTCGCCATTAGCCGCCAGACCATCAACAACGTCGATAATCCAACGACCGATTTGGCGGAATTCCTCTTCGCCAAAGCCGCGGGTTGTGCCCGCAGGCGACCCGAGGCGGATCCCTGATGTTACGGTCGGTTTTTCTGGGTCAAATGGAACACCGTTTTTGTTACAGGTGATATGCGCGCGGCCCAATGCTTTTTCTGTTGCATTGCCTTTGACGCCTTTAGGGCGCAGGTCAACCAACAACAAATGCGTGTCTGTGCCGTGTGTCACCGTATCCAAGCCGCCTTTAATCAATTCGTCAGAAAGACCTTGGGCGTTCGTGACCACTTGTTTGATGTAATCTTTGAAAGACGGTTGCAACGCTTCGCCAAATGCGACGGCTTTGGCCGCGATAACGTGCATTAAAGGGCCACCTTGGATGCCTGGGAAAATCGCCGAGTTGACTTTTTTCGCGATGGCTTCGTCGTTGGTAAGGATCATGCCACCGCGTGGGCCGCGCAAAGTTTTGTGCGTCGTTGTCGTTGCGACATGTGCATGTGGAAATGGCGACGGGTATTCACCCGCAGCGACTAGACCCGCGAAATGGGCCATATCAACCAATACATATGCACCAACGGTGTCTGCAATTTCACGAATTTTCGCGAAATCAATTTGACGCGGAATCGCAGAGCCGCCCGCGATGATCAATTTAGGTTTATGTTCCGCAGTCAGAGCGGCGATTTGATCGTAATCGATTTGATTGTCTTGTTTGCGTACACCGTATTGGATTGCGTTGAACCATTTACCCGATTGGTTTGGCGCCGCACCGTGGGTCAAATGACCGCCGGCGTCTAATGACATGCCTAGAATTGTGTCGCCTGGTTGCACCAAAGCTTGGAAAACGCCTTGGTTCGCTTGGCTACCCGAATTTGGTTGAACGTTGGCGTATGAACAATTGAAAAGCTGGCACGCACGTTCAATCGCAAGATTTTCTGCGATATCAACGTATTGGCATCCACCGTAATACCGGCGACCTGGATAACCTTCGGCGTATTTGTTTGTCATGACACTGCCTTGGGCCTCAAGGACGGCGGCTGACACGATGTTTTCTGACGCGATTAATTCGATTTCGTCGCGTTGGCGGCCCAATTCCAATTCAATGGCTTTGAATAGGTCTGCGTCGCTGTTGGCCAAGGACCGTGTGAAAAAGTCATGAGTTTTTAAGGCGGTCATTCACGGATTCTCCAATAGAGGTTTGTTTTGCAGTTTTCCTATCGGAAACTTTGCAAGGCGAAAACCCCATAAAACGACGATGTACATAAATCTCGCGGCATATCTGGTACTTTGGTGAAACTTATGTTTCTTTTGGAAACAGAAACCATTTTGGGAAACTTTTGCCGATGAGACAAAAAATTGCCTTTCTCGCTAGTGATGCAGATGCTGCGCAAGATGCATTGGTTCAATTAACTGCGCGCTATGGTCAGGTCTTACCAGAAGCGGCGGATGTGATTGTTGCCCTCGGTGGGGATGGATTCATGTTGCAAACGCTGCATGCAACTCAGGATTTGCCAGCGCCTGTTTATGGGATGAACCGCGGTACGGTCGGCTTTATGATGAATGCTTTCGACGTTGATGATTTGCCAATGCGGTTACGATCGGCTGAATTGGCGGTGATTAACCCATTGGCGATGCGTGCGACGAATATACATGGTGAAACCCGCCGTGCGCTGGCAATAAACGAAGTTTCTATGCTGCGTGCTGGCCCTCAGGCGGCCAAGTTACGTATTTCGGTGGATGGACGTGAACGCATGGGCGAATTGGTGTCAGATGGTGTTTTGCTTGCCACGCCTGCGGGGTCAACGGCCTATAATTACTCTGCACATGGCCCGATTTTGCCAATAGGTGCCGAGGTGTTAGCATTGACCGCATTGAACGCATTTCGACCCCGTCGATGGCGCGGGGCGCTATTGCATAAAAATGCCAAGGTTCTGTTCGAAGTGATTGATCCGCACAAGCGGCCCGTGATGTGTGACGCAGATAGCCATTCATTTCGCGATGTTGTGTCGGTTGAAATTCAATCCGAACCGAGCGTGTCACATAAATTATTGTTTGATCCCGGACACGGTCTGGAAGAGCGTGTTTTACGTGAACAATTCGAATAGCGCGAGTTAACGTGAAATGGGTGTTATCGCCAATCCCATTTCGCGGGCTGTTGATAGGCTTGGCGTGGTCAAATTAATGCCACTTACTGTTTGAAAATCTGTCAATGCTTTGCGGGTTTGTGGGGTCCATGATCCGGTGATTGGGCCATTATAAAGGCTGCGTGCCCGAAACGCGCGTTGCAAAGAAGATATGAAGGTTTGCGTTTGATCTTCGGGACAGACCAATTCAATCCGTGTAACAGACCGTTCGCGCAAAATTTCAGGGCGAGAGTGGGTTTCGAATTGGCCCGGCGCAATTTCACGTTGTTCAATTGTTGTTTCGATCACCGCGGGTGTGATGATTTCGCTTAAACACTGGTTTGATGTGTCATCGCGTGAAATAACTGTTGGCACAGTTTGGCCGCCGCAGCCTGCCGCGATTACACATACAAGGATGAGAAAAGATTTGCATTTGTTCATGCCTGCCTTTTCGCGGTGATCATGGGGATAAGACGGGTTTCTTGCAAGCGAAATGATGAGGATATCGTATTGGTGACATCGTTGCGCGGGGGATTGAAAACTGTGGGCTTGACCTTTTTACGATAAACCGTCACTTCGGGTATCGCAAAATGATTTAATACTGCTTAGGAAGCGGTGAACAAAAATACGTATCGGAGAGATGTGTGATGGCAAAGATTACCTATATCGAACATAACGGCACCGAACATGTGGTTGAGGTCGCAAATGGGCTGACTGTTATGGAAGGCGCGCGTGACAACAATATACCCGGCATTGACGCCGATTGTGGCGGTGCCTGTGCATGCTCTACGTGTCATGTTTATGTTCATCCAGATTGGGTAGAAAAATTAAGTGCAAAAGAAGACATGGAAGAAGACATGTTGGATTTCGCATTCGAACCTGATGCGGTACGCTCACGCCTTACCTGTCAAATCAAAGTGACCGACGCATTGGACGGTTTGATCGTCCAAATGCCAGAAAAGCAAATCTAATGCGTTTTTGGATCTTGGGAATTTTTCTTGGGATCCCGCAATTTGTTACGGCGGCTGACATTTTATCTTCTGCGTTTGTTGGCCCTACCACGCGATATGATCACGCGATCTTAGGGGATGATGTTGAATGGGGCGCGCTTCGTATTGTGCTGCAAGATGGGCGCGCTCTTTCTATTACACTGCCAGATAGTCGCGTTTTCGAAGACATCGCGCC
>JAYPUL010000029.1:15053-31020 GCA_038134005.1 Paracoccaceae bacterium
CGCGTCGAAATCGCATATGTCGACCGCCCTCATTTGGCAAAAACCTTGCGACTGTGGCGTTGGGATGGAACAAGCGCGTTGGCACATGTCGCCGATTTCGCAGGGGTGACAAACCATCAAATCGGATGGGATCATATCGTTGGTGGTGTTCGAAACTGCGGCAATGGACCGGAAATTGTATTGGCGGATGCCACATGGAAAATGGCTGTGTCGGTCACATATGATGGCACATTTCATCGTCGTAATCTTAACGTACCCCCAACACGTGACGGTTTAAACGCCGCGCTTGCGTGTGATCAGTAAAAAATAAATCGCGAACATTTCGCGTATTCGCAAGCGGCAATAAAAAAGACCGTATGAGCTATGCCATACGGTCTATTGTTCGACAGGGAGAGAAGCGAACAAAAATTAACGGTATGCGTTTTCCACAACCGCGTCGATGTCACCACGGCACAAGCCGATGTCGGACAATTCACGGTCAGTCAATTTGCTTAGTTGAACGCGTGTCGCGCGTGCATCGTTCCAGTTTTTTACCATCGCAACAACATGCGCAATGATGCCAGCAGAGCGGACTGGGGATGTGTAGAAAATGTTTGTATGTGTCGCGGCCATTTCATAAATTCCTTATATTCGACGATGTCGATGTGTTCGGGCTGCAGATAGACCCAAAAATACGATCCAACAAGAATGGAAAGTGCATGCCAACTATGCATTTTTTGCATAGGTCATTTTGTGCCAAATCACCTTGTAATTAAGGAAATATTATCGATTATTGCCTTGCGATAACGCCGTAATGTCGTTGTGTTTTTTGCAATGGTCGTTTTTAGATCATGGTTTTTACGATTGGCATTTGTTCACGTTTCGTGCTAGTGAGGTAAAAAAACAACACAAAGGAAAAGGCATGCGGGTTTTGGGCATTGACCCGGGGCTTCGGAACATGGGCTGGGGCGTGATCGACGTTGTAGGCAGTAGAATCAGCCATGTCGCAAACGGGATTTGCCATTCATCTGGTGATGATTTGGCGTCACGTCTGTTGACCCTCTATGATCAGATGACGGATGTCGTCGCGCGGTGGCAACCTGAAACGGCCGCGGTTGAACAGACGTTTGTGAATAAAGATGCGGTTGGGACCCTGAAACTGGGTCAGGCACGAGCAATTGCGTTGCTGGTGCCCGCGCAAACAGGCATAACAGTCGCCGAATACGCCCCCAACAAGGTCAAAAAAACCGTCGTGGGCGTTGGGCATGCGGATAAAGGACAGATTGATCATATGGTCCGACTACAATTACCGGGTGTGAATATCGCCGGTCCTGATGCGGCCGATGCATTGGCGATTGCGTTGTGTCATGCGCATTATGCACGATCCGCGGATCGATTGGGCAAAGCATTACAAAAGGCGGCATCATGATTGGCAAACTGTCTGGACGCATTGATTACAAGGCGGACGACCACATTCTTTTGGACGTTAAGGGTGTTGGTTACATCGTTTATTGTTCAGATCGCACAATGATGACGCTTCCATCTGTGGGCGAGGCTGTTGCGTTATATACCGATCTATTGGTACGTGAAGATCTATTGCAGCTATTTGGTTTTACATCTTTGGTTGAAAAAGAATGGCACCGGTTATTGATGACGGTCCAAGGTGTCGGTGCCAAAGCGTCAATGGCCATTTTAGGTGCATTAGGCCCAGATGGTGTCTCTCGTGCGATTGCGCTGGGCGATTGGAACGCGGTCAAGGCTGCCAAAGGCATTGGGCCCAAAACTGCACAACGCGTTGTCCTAGACTTAAAAGACAAAGCGCCCAGTGTTATGGCGATGGCTGGACAACGACCTTTGGTGCAACCTGATGCGGGTAATGTCGACGCGGTCATTGATGTGATCGATACTGCGCCTGTTCCTAAATCATCCAAAACATCGGCGCCTTCATCAAACGCACAGGCAGAAGCATTGTCTGCGTTGACGAACCTTGGCTATTCGCCCTCAGATGCGGCAAGTGCTGTTGCAACCGCGCTGGGCGACGATAACGGATTGGACACATCACAATTGATCAAGGCCGCCCTGCGGCTTTTGGCGCCAAAGGGGTAGGGTATGACACAATCTGATCCAATGCTGCGTCCCGATCCTTTGCCTGATGATATGGACAACGATCGTGCGTTACGGCCACAGGGTTTGGATGAATTTATCGGTCAAGCTGAAGCGCGCGCCAATCTGAAGGTTTTTATTCAATCGGCCCGCCAACGGGGCGAGGCGATGGATCATACATTGTTTTATGGCCCACCAGGTTTAGGTAAGACGACGCTTGCCCAAATCATGAGCCGTGAATTAGGTGTTAATTTCCGAATGACAAGCGGGCCCGTTTTGGCCAAGGCGGGCGATTTGGCCGCAATCTTAACCAACCTTGAAGCGCGCGATGTATTGTTCATCGACGAAATCCATCGGCTTAACCCAGTCGTCGAAGAGGTCCTTTATCCCGCGATGGAGGATTTTGAATTGGACTTGGTCATCGGCGAAGGGCCGGCGGCGCGCACGGTGCGGATCGAATTGCAGCCCTTTACCTTGGTGGGCGCAACAACGCGTTTGGGTTTATTGACGACGCCTTTGCGGGACCGTTTTGGCATTCCGACGCGGTTGCAATTCTATACCGAGGATGAGTTATATCAAATTGTATCCCGAAACGCCCTCAAACTGGGTGCCCCGGCGGACGAAGGGGGGGCGCGCGAAATTGCCCGCCGTGCCCGTGGAACACCGCGAATTGCGGGGCGTTTGTTGCGTCGGGTTGTTGATTTCGCATTGGTTGATGGCAATGGCACTGTCACCCGCGCTTTGGCCGACCATGCGCTGACGAGGCTTGAGGTTGACGAATTGGGGCTTGATGGTGCGGATCGTCGGTATTTGCGGATGATGGCCGAACATTATTCGGGCGGACCTGTTGGTATTGAAACCATGGCCGCGGCATTGTCAGAAAGCCGTGATGCCTTAGAAGAGGTGATAGAACCCTTCTTATTACAACAAGGCTTGATCCAACGTACCCCACGCGGACGCATGTTGGCGCGTCGTGGTTGGGAACATTTGGGATTGCGTGCGCCGGAACCTGCCAAAGGGCAAACGGATCTGTTCGAATAGAGCTGCCTCTGGCAAATATGGGTCAGGTTTGTTAAATCCCAATAAAAAGAGAACCGACATGCAGCCAAGCGACATCGAAGCCCAATTTACCCGTGCCGACGGCACGTATTTATTCGCGCGATGGGGGCGACCTATCGCACCGATTGTCTTTGGCATCGATGATGCGACCCTTGCCACCTTAAAGGGCGCGATAGAAGCGATGACAAAAATGGTCGGTCACCCCGTTGCCGAAACCGATCCCGAATTGGGATCGAACCTTATGTTCTTTTTCATGCGAGATTGGGCAGAATTATTAGGTGTTCCAGATATGGACAAGCTGGTGCCCGATTTGTCGTCTTTGGTGGAACGGTTGTCAAATGCCGATGCCAACCAATACCGATTTTTCCGGTTTGATCCCGAGGGCGCGATAAAGGCATGTTTTGTTTTTTTGCGAATGGATGATCATTTGTCGTCTGTGCCGGCGCAGGATCTGTGTCTTGCGCAAGTGGCGCAATCGTTTTTGCTTTGGTCTGATAAAGCGTTTCACGCCAATTCGCCTTTGGCGCGTACTGATGCAGGGCACACTATTTTACATCCCGATGTGGCCGATATTATTCGTGCGGCCTATGATCCAGTGTTGCCAGCGATTACCCAAGATAAAACACATGCTTTGCGGCTTTTTGCACGGATTGGTCGCAAGGCATGACAGAATTCCAAAGCTTTCAAACCGAACGATTAAGTGTGGAAGCAATTCACACGATTTCTTCAACGATTGCCTCGGATCTTGGCCGAATTTTAACGCCGAGCGTTACCGAATTTTTGCCACCCCGTGCGCGACTGGCGCATTTTGATGGCGACGTCGCAGCATGGTTATCCTATCAACGTGATCATGGTGCGGCGGTAATGTTTGTAAAATGTGATGGTTTGGGCGTTGGTTTGGTTATGTTGCATAACGGGGCCGATCGCGAAGCTATGATCGGGTATATGTTGGCACAATCGGCATGGGGGCGTGGGTACGCATCTGAGCTGATCCTAGGGCTTGTGGCAATGTTGCGGGCGGCGGGGTTTCAATATGCATTTGGTGGAGTTGCCGATCAAAACCCTGCATCGTGCCGCGTTCTTGAAAAAGCGGGGTTCGATGTGATGTCAGAACAAAGTGACACCAAAATGTTTCGTATAAAGTTGGGTGGTGCCCATGCATAATTTTTCGTGCCGTGTTTATTATGAAGACACCGATTTAGCGGGCATTGTGTATTATGCCAATTACCTAAAATTTATTGAACGCGCTCGCAGCGAATGGGTGCGAGGTTTGGGCGTTGATCAAACTGTGATGAAACAAAAGGGCATTGTATTTGCTGTTCGCCGCGTCGAGGCAGATTACATCAGCCCTGCAAAATTTGATGATGTTTTGAACGTTGAGACGTCAGTCGTGGCAAAAACACCCGCACGTTTGGTTTTGGAACAACGGGTTTCGCGTGAAGGTGCCATTTTGTTTTCTGCCCAAGTGACTTTGGTGGCATTAAACGACCAAGGGCGCCCTGTGCGTTTGCCGGTTGAAATTTTGGGTCATTAAGGACTACAAATTAAATTGATTTGAAATGTGCCTTTATATTGGGATGGGCATTGTTTTCGTGTTCCAAAAATGCGGCGAAAGATATTGATTTATCTGTTTTGAATTTGGGTCCCTGTTCAATTTCAATTATACGATCGATACGAAAGCTGCGATAATCGTTGCGAAGTTCACACCATCCAAGCAGCGTCCAAACTTGACCCCAAAATAATTGACATAGCGGGCGCAGGGTGCGTTGCGATACGGTTCCATCTTCTCGGGTATATTTAAGGGCTAATTTAAATGAACTGCGAATAGAGGTTTCTATAAAATCCAGCCTTGCGCGCAAGTCATCTGAAATGCTTGGGTTTGCAAGTGAATAAACCTGAACTTGACCAAGTTGTGTTTTAAGATGTTCAGGCAGGACAGAATGTATTTTAATCAACGCCTCCTCTGCCGCGATAGCCATGTCCAAACCGCCCCACGCCCGCAGCATACGTGCGCCCGTTACCAGCGCGGCGATTTCATCATTTGTGAACATGAGGGGCGGAACATCATACCCTGATCGCATGATATATCCGACGCCTCCTTCGCCGTCGATCGGAACACCTGTTGACATAAGATCGGCGATGTCGCGATAAATTGTACGCCTGGATACCTCAAGACGTTGCGCCAAATCATCGCCTGTCAAAAGCCGACCACCTCGCAAATATTGCACGATTTGAAAAAGGCGGTCGGCGCGCCGCATTACGCGTACCCGTGCGCAGGTTCAAATAGGCCGACGCTGTTGCCGTCTGGATCATATGCAATGTGATAGCGTCCTGGTGGGATCATAACAATATTACCGATCAATTCGCCACCGGCAGCTACACACCGTTTCATCGCGTTCTCAAGATTGTCAGGAATTGCCAAATGTACAACAGTCCCGCGTCCTTTTTCGGGTGGCCTTCCAATATTTAAATCTGCGCTTAAGTGACCTTGTTGCGCTTTTAGAATTGCATTGTCGTGAGGGCCCATCTTTTCCATGTAAATTTCATATCCAAACACTGTTTTATAAAAAGATATTGCGGTTTCAAAGCTGTTCACAGGAATTTCGTTCCAGACAACGGTTTTTGTCATGATAGTGTCTCCATTGATTAAATGACAACCGCGGTAATAGCATCCCTATGCTGACAGCGTTGTGTCAGCATCTTGCACTTGAGTATCGGCGCAAGATCGCCGATTTGTGGTGTGATTGGCGTAACGTCGCTATATCGCTTGGTTTTGACTTGCAAATCGTCTATGATTTGGGAAACGCCCAAAAAGGGCACCTAATATACGAGCAGTAAGATTATGGAAACAGAAGCGCTGGCCTTGGCCAAGGATTTGGATTTCTCTTTTTGGGCATTGTTCGCCCGAGCAACCTTTACCGTCAAATTGGTTATGATGCTGTTGATTGGGGCGTCCTTTTGGTCATGGTCAATCATTGTACAAAGAACCATCCTTTACCGCGCTGCGCGACGCGAAGCTGCGCGCTTTGACCGGCTGTTCTGGTCGGGCGAACCTTTGGATGAACTCTACAATGACTTGGGGCCAGAGCCGGCTGGACGTGCCGAACGCGTGTTTGTTTCAGGAATGACGGAATGGGAGCGAAGCCAAAAGTCAGATGGGCAATTGATCGCCGGCGTACAATCGCGCATTGAGCGTTCAATGGATGTTGCAGTGTCCCGCGAAGCGGACGAGCTGCAAAAAGGTTTGGGTGTTTTGGCGACCATTGGGTCGACCGCGCCATTTGTAGGTTTATTTGGGACGGTTTGGGGCATCATGAACGCTTTCATTGAAATCGCGGCCCAGCAAAACACAAATTTGGCGGTGGTCGCCCCCGGTATCGCCGAAGCCCTTTTGGCGACAGGTCTTGGGTTGCTTGCCGCTATTCCGGCAGTGGTGTTTTACAATAAACTTTCTGCAGACTCGGATCGTATCATTGGTGGCTATGAAAGCTTTGCTGATGAATTTGCGACGATCCTAAGTCGTCAATTGGACGCATAACATGGGGGCAGCGATTGCAAAATCACAACCCACCAAAGGGCGTCGTAGACGCCGCGCCCAACCCATGGCCGAAATTAACGTAACACCGTTTGTTGACGTCATGTTGGTTTTGTTGATTATCTTTATGGTGGCCGCGCCTATGTTGACCGTGGGTGTTCCCGTCGAATTGCCAAAAACCGCTGCGAATGCATTGGCTGCAGAACAAGAAGAACCGTTGACCATTTCAATGACGGCGGATGGTGGCATCGCGATCCAAAACACAATGATCCCAGCGGATGAACTGGTGGGGAAACTGCGTGCGATTGCGGCGGAACGCAGCAGCGACAAAGTGTTTTTGCGGGCTGATGGCGCGATCCCATATGAAGCGGTTGTTCAGGTAATGGGTGCGCTAAATGCTGGTGGATTTTCAAATATCGGATTGGTGACCGACGTTGGCGGACCTACCCTAATTGGTCAAGGTGGCTAGTAAGGTACAATGCACATCGGCCATTATATCTCGGGCGGAGCGCATGCAGGTTTGATCTTTTGGGCGCTGTTTGGGGGCATGTTCGCACCTGAACCTTTGCCGATGGAGGTTGTAACTGTGTCTGTGATTACCAGCGCAGAATTTGATGCGATCACGGCGGCCTATCAACCGCCGTCGATTGACATGGCTGCGCAGGATCTCACACAAACACCAACAACGGAAACGGCACCCATTCTGGAGACCGCAAAAGACGAAACCGTGTCCAGTGTTATTCCTCCGGCGCGCCCCGAACAGACTGTTGAGATTACCAAACCACAGCCGGTCGAGCCATTGGAAACGCCGCAGGTCGAACCGGCAATCCCGGACCAACCGGCACCACCCCAAGAGGTGACGCCAGATTTACCCGTCACAAGACCGAACGCTGTGCCGCGGCCTGCTGATCGTGTTGCGCCAGAACCCGTCGCACCGCCAAAAGAAGACGCAGCAATTGATGAACAAGTGCAAGACAGCGTCGCATTGGCGGATGCGGGTCAAAAAACGGACCAACCCGAACAAGAAGCAACCGCGCCCGAGGCTGCAACAACCGAAATCGTAACCGAGGCAAAAAAAGAACCCCCGTCGGGTGCGCCAAAAACGTCACCGCGCCCGCGGCAACGCCCTGCCGAACCACAAGTCGAAAAGACAGACCCTGCGCCCCCAGAAACACAGAAATCCGACCCATCGTCGGTTCAAGATGCATTGGCCCAAGCCATGGCGGGCACCACATCGGAACCGTCTGGACCGCCAATGACACAAGGGGAAACCGACGCATTTCGCATTTCTGTTCAAAAATGTTGGGTGGTCGACGTTGGATCCGAGGCCGCCAATGTGACGGTTACGGTTGGGATGTCGTTGGATCGTGATGGCATGGTGGATGGAGGATCATTGAAATTGATTTCCAGCACTGGTGGCTCTGATCGCGCTGCGAATACTGCGTTCAATGCTGCGCGACGCGCAATTTTACGCTGTCAAAAAGATGGATATAAACTTCCCGTTGATAAATATGATCATTGGCGGGATATCGAAATTACCTTTAACCCTGAAGAGATGAGGGCACGCTAATGTTCCGATTTTTGATTTTTACACTGTTTTCGATAAACGCCGCATTGGCACAAGCAGCACCGTTGCGGATCGAAATTAAGAACGGCGTTATTGAACCATTACCCTTTGCTGCGCCTACGTTTGTTGCCGAAAATTCGGCCGCAAACGATCTTGCACAAGATTTGGTTAATGTCGTGTCTCAGGACTTGGTTGGAACAGGGCTATTTCGCCAAATTCCACAAAGTGCATTCATCAGCACCGTCACCAGCTTTGCATCGCCCATTCAATATGCCGATTGGAAAGCCATCAATGCGCAGGCGCTATTAACAGGCGCTGTTGGGACAGATGGGAAAACGGTAACAGTAAAATTCCGCGTTTATGATGTTTTTGCCAACCAAGAACTTGGCGCAGGGCTTAAGTTTTCTGGCAGCCAAGATGGCTGGCGCCGCATCGCGCACAAAGTGGCCGATGTCGTCTATAGCCGCATCACGGGCGAAAGTGGGTATTTCGATAGTCGCGTTGTATATGTTGCAGAGTCGGGCAATAAAGGCCAACGCCGTAAGCGGTTGGCAATCATGGATTATGATGGCGCAAACGTAAAATACCTGACGGGATCTGACGATATCGTATTGGCCCCACGGTTTTCGCCAACAGGTGATCGTGTGTTATACACCAGCTATGAAACCGGACATCCCCGCATCTATGTGATGGATGTTGGGTCTGCAACGCGCCGCGTTTTGCAAAATGCACCGGGAACAATGAGCTTTGCGCCACGCTTCGCACCTGATGGAAACACGATTGTTTATTCGCTTGAACAAGGCGGGAATACCGATATTCATCTAATGAATCTTGCATCTGGCCAAAGTCGTCGTTTGACCAATGATGCTTCGATCGAAACGGCCCCCAGCTTTTCCCCAGACGGAAGCCAGATTGTGTTTGAAAGTGATCGATCTGGATCGCAACAACTTTACATCATGTCTGCTGATGGTGGCGCTGCAAAACGCATTAGCTTTGGCGATGGCCGCTATGGGACGCCTGTGTGGTCCCCCCGTGGCGATATGATCGCGTTTACAAAGCAAAGCAAGGGTCGCTTTCACATCGGCGTGATGCGTACCGATGGATCCGAAGAGCGTCTTTTGACCGCGTCATTCTTGGATGAAGGGCCAACATGGTCGCCAAACGGACGTGTAATCATGTTCACACGAGAAACCCAAGGTGTGACGGGGGCGGCCAATTTATATTCAGTCGATATTTCTGGTCGTAACCTGAAACCAGTCCCCACCGCGTCGGGTGGATCGGACCCAGCTTGGTCGCCGCTTGGTAAATAGCGGCATTTGCATAACCCTTTATCTGTGGTACAAAATGAAAAACGCATGGGACATAAACATGAAAAAAATATATCGAGCAGCTTTCTTAGTAACCGCCCTTGCATTGGCGGCGTGTTCAAACAATCCGGGTTCATACGCCGGCGGTGGTTCGGGCGCAAATGGGTCTGATAGCGCAGCTTCAGTCAGTGATCCAACCTCACCTGCGTATTTCCAACAAACAATTGGAGATCGCGTGTTTTTCACCGTTGATCAATCCGCAGTGGACGCCGAAGCCCAAGCGGTTTTGCGCGCTCAGGCCGATTGGTTGTTGAGCAATTCGGAATACACCATAACAATCGAAGGTCACGCCGATGAACAAGGGACCCGTGAATACAACCTTGCCTTAGGCGCGCGTCGTGCAAATGCGGTTCGTGAATATCTAACGTCATTGGGCGTTTCGGCGGATCGCTTGCAAACCGTTAGCTATGGCAAAGAACGCCCTGCGGAATTGTGCAGCGCTGAATCGTGTTATTCGATGAACCGCCGCGCGGTATCTGTTCTTAACAACGCTAACTTTTAATCGGTGAGGTCGGGGATGCGGATCCTATTGGGCATCGTAATGATTTTGACATCGTCGGTTTCGGCGGTGGCACAGGATCGGGCGCAAACGCTTGCGGACATTCGACAAGATTTGAATGTCCTTTATGTTGATATGCAACGCCTCAAGCGCGAATTGTCAACCACGCAAGCCCCCAATTCGGCCGCATCTAATGGGTCGGTTCTTGACAGGCTAAACGCTTTAGAAGAACAAGTTCAACGCTTGACGTCGTCGACCGAAGAACTTGATTATCGCATTAAACGGATCGTGACGGATGGGACAAATCGCATCGGTGATTTAGAATTTCGTCTTGTTGAATTAGAAGGTGGCGATATTTCCAAACTGGGTGAAACGACAACATTGGGTGGTGACATTGATACGCGCCCCGTTGCGCCTGCGCCTGAAAATGTAGGTCCTGAATTAGCGATCGGCGAAAAGGTTGATTTTGACAATGCATCCCGTGCATTCGAGGACGGTCGTTACCAAGAGAGCACGGACATGTTGGCGCGGTTTACGCAAACGTATCCTGATAGCCCTTTGATGGCACAAGCATTGTTGATCCGCGGAAAAGCCTATGAAGAGCTTAAGGATCACAAATCTGGTGCGCGATCATATCTCGAAGGCTTTTCGACCTATCCTGTTTCCGAAGTGGCGCCCGAAACGCTTTATCGCTTGGGGGATGCCTTGGGAAAACTGGGGCAAACCGATGCGGGATGTCAAACATTGACCCAAGTTGAAATACGCTTTCCCGGGAATGAATTTGTGGCCAAAGCTGCGGAAAGCATGAAATTGCTTCAGTGCCCGTGAGTGACGCATTAGAACAACGTTTTCAGACCGCGATGGCCACGGCTTTTCCCGTGGTCCCAAATCGGATTGCGCTTGGTGTTTCAGGTGGTGGTGATAGCATAGCTCTTATGGCTCTTGTTGCGCGGTGGATCACACCGCACGAAACGCAGGTTATCGTTTTGACGGTTGATCATGGTTTACGTGCTGAAAGCGCCAAGGAAGCCGAATTTGTAAAAAACCTTGCAAAACAATATGGCTTTGAACATAACACATTAACTTGGTCCGGCTGGGATGGGCACGGTAACATACAAAACGCCGCCCGTAGCGCGCGGTATGGTTTGATGTCCGAGGCTTTGGGAAACAATGTTCCCTTGTTGACAGGTCACACGATGGATGACCAAGCCGAAACTGTTTTGTTGCGCATTAAACGCGGATCGGGTGTCGACGGCTTGGCCGCAATGCGCCAACATAATGTGCGCGACGACGGTTTAACGATTGTGCGCCCGCTCTTATCATTTAGGCGTGACGAATTACGTGGGTATCTCAGGTCACAGGGGCAAACCTGGATTGATGATCCATCAAACGACAATACAGATTTTGATCGCGTCGTAATGCGAAAACTATTGCCTGAATTGTCCAAGGCTGGGATTGGCGCTGATACGCTTGCGGACTTGTCCGAACACATGTCGCGGGCAAGCGACGCGCTGCGTGCGAACACCGCTGAGGCCTATGAATTTCTGGCGGTCCCTTCGCAGGTGGGGCTTTCGTTCGATGCCACCGGATTTGATACGTTGGCAACAGAAATTCAAACCCGGTTACTTTCAGCCGCGGTCATGTGGACCACAGGCGCGACGTATCGCCCACGCTATGACGCAATTGTCGGCGCGTTGGGGGCACTAAATGCGCGTCGGGCTCATACTATAATGGGGACATTGATTTATCAACGTGGTGGTGAAATTCAAATCGTGCGTGAATTTGCGCGGTGTGCCCCGCCGATCGATAACGCGCGTCAAGGTGACCGTTGGGATGGCATTTGGCAATTGAACAAGGACCAAGCCGGCCTAACAATCGCGTGTTTGGGGCCCTCAGGGATCGCGTATCTGGGGAAAGAAATCAAAAAAGCATACCCAGCGCGCGCTTTATGGCCATTGCCCGGGGTGTTTCGACACGACAAATTGATCCACGTGCCGAATTTTTATGAAAATAATAACGATTATCTGTCCGATTCACGCCCAAAATTTAGAGAATTTCTAAAAGGGCATTGAACCTGCTGATCCATTGTCTATTTATGTGGAAACGCTTGTGTGATATACACAAGCCCTAGCTATTGTAGGAGAGTTTCCTTGGGCAACAATCGTAATATCGCGTTTTGGGTGGTCTTATTTTTGGTCATCGTCGTGCTGTTCAACGTTTTTAGTGGTGGCACATCATCGCTTCAAAGTCGTGAAATCAGCTATTCAGACTTTGTCACATCGGTACAACAGGGTGACGTGAGCGCTGTTACTTTGGACGGTGAGCAAGTGAAATTCATCGGAAGCGATAAACGCGAATATGTTACCATTCGCCCGTCGGATTCAAACGTTACCGAATTCTTGATCGCAAATAATGTTGCAATTCGCGCCGAAGCCCAAGAACAATCGGGGCTTCAATCGTTCTTTATGACGATCTTCCCGTTCCTTCTGCTTATTGGTGTATGGATTTATTTCATGAACCGTATGCAGGGTGGCGGAAAAGGTGGCGCAATGGGCTTTGGCAAATCAAAAGCCAAGCTTTTGACCGAAAAACAGGGCCGTGTGACGTTTGATGATGTGGCCGGTATCGATGAAGCCAAAGAAGAGCTGGAAGAAATCGTTGAATTCTTGCGCAACCCACAAAAATTTAGCCGCCTAGGTGGCAAAATTCCAAAAGGCGCGTTGTTGGTGGGCCCTCCCGGTACGGGTAAAACATTGCTGGCGCGTGCGATTGCGGGCGAAGCCGGTGTGCCGTTTTTTACAATCTCAGGTTCGGACTTTGTTGAAATGTTCGTGGGTGTCGGTGCAAGCCGCGTGCGTGATATGTTTGAACAAGCCAAGAAAAACGCACCTTGTATCGTTTTCATCGACGAAATCGACGCCGTCGGCCGCCATCGCGGTGCCGGGTATGGCGGCGGGAATGACGAACGTGAACAAACATTAAACCAGCTCTTGGTTGAAATGGACGGGTTCGAGGCGAACGAAGGTGTGATCATCATCGCGGCAACCAACCGTCGCGACGTGTTGGACCCTGCGTTGCTGCGTCCAGGTCGGTTTGACCGTCAGGTGACCGTTCCAAACCCAGATATCAAAGGTCGCGAAAAGATTTTGAATGTGCATGCCCGCAAAACACCTTTGGGCCCTGATGTTGATCTTCGATTGATCGCGCGTGGGACACCTGGTTTTTCGGGTGCAGATTTGGCAAACTTGGTAAACGAAGCCGCATTGATGGCCGCACGCGTTGGTCGGTCGGTTGTCACTATGGTTGATTTTGAAAACGCCAAAGATAAAGTGATGATGGGTGCCGAACGCCGGTCTATGGTTTTGACCCAAGACCAAAAAGAAAAGACTGCTTATCACGAGGCCGGGCATGCGGTTGTCGGTCTTTCACTGCCGCAATGTGATCCAGTGTATAAAGCGACAATTATCCCACGCGGTGGCGCTTTGGGTATGGTCGTGTCCTTACCCGAAATTGATCGCCTAAATTGGCATAAATCAGAATGCGAAGAAAAGCTTGCCATGACGATGGCCGGCAAAGCCGCCGAAATCATGAAATACGGCCCCGAAAACGTGTCAAACGGTCCTGCTGGTGATATCCAACAGGCATCCGGTCTAGCGCGCGCGATGGTCTTGCGCTGGGGTATGTCCGACAGAGTCGGTAACATCGATTACTCTGAAGCACACGAAGGGTACCAAGGGAACACAGCGGGTCTTTCTGTTTCTGCGTCGACCAAGGAATTGATCGAGGAAGAGGTTAAACGCTTTATCCAAGATGCCTATGAACGTGCCTATGCCATTCTGACGGAAAAGAAAGACGAATGGGAACGTTTGGCGCAAGGATTACTAGAATATGAAACGCTTACCGGTGACGAAATTAAACGCGTCATGGCAGGCGATCCGCCCAGTGGGACAAATGACGACGATGAAGGTAGCGCGCCATCGATCACGGCAATCCCGAAAACAAAAGCCAAACCAAAGCCCAGCGGACCAGATTTAGCCCCTGAGCCAAGTTAAACCAAAGGCACCCAACCGGGTGCCTTTTTTACATGAGGATAATAATGTCAGCACCTATCATAGTACAAAAATCGCCAATGCCGGTCGACATAGAAGAAGGCAAAAATTATTTTTGGTGTGCTTGTGGTAAAGGTTCAAAACAACCGTTCTGTGACGGTAGCCACAAAGATACAACGGTTTAGCCCGTCAAATACACGGCGGAAAAAACGGGCAAAGTGTTCTTTTGTGGATGTAAACATAGTTCAAAAGCACCGTTGTGCGATGGAACGCATAATTCCCTATAAATATTTGTTCATAAAAGAAAAAAGGCCCTCAGAAATCTGAGGGCCTTTTGCGTCAAACTAGATTGGATTAAGCGTGAATTGCGCCATCACCGCAGGCCAAAGCTGCTTCGCGAACGGCTTCGGAATAGGTGGGATGCGCGTGGCAGGTCAACGCCAAATCTTGCGCCGATGCGCCAAATTCCATGGCAACGCAAATTTCGTGGATCAATTCACCCGCAGACGGGCCCATGATGTGTGCGCCCAAAATGCGATCTGACGCTGCATCGGCCAAGATTTTTACAAACCCGTCCGCCGCGAAATTTGCTTTTGCACGACCATTGCCCATAAAGCTAAATTTACCGACTTTGTATGCACGGCCTTCGGCTTTCAACTGTTCTTCGGTTTGGCCAACATTTGCAACCTCGGGAGCTGTGTAAATAACGCCTGGAATAATGTTGTAATTCACGTGGCCATGCTTGCCGGCAATGACTTCGGCGGCCGCCATGCCTTCATCTTCTGCCTTGTGGGCAAGCATCGGACCTTCGATGGCATCACCGATTGCATAGATACCGGCAATATTGGTTTGCCAATGTGCGTTTGTTTTGATTTGGCCGCGTGGTGTTATTTCAACACCCAATGCGTCCAGTCCCAAACCATCTGTGTAAGGCTTACGTCCGGTTGCGACCAAAACAACGTCTGCATCCAATGAATGATCGCTGTCATCTTTGCGCAGCTTATAGTTCACTTTTGCTTTTGTTTTTGATGCGTCAACGGATTGTACGGCCGCACCCATAATGAAATTGAGGCCTTGTTTTTTCAAAGTGCGTTGGAATGTTTTTTGAATTTCGCCGTCCATGCCGGGCGTAATAACATCCAAGAATTCAATTACTGTGACCTCTGATCCCAAGCGTGCATAAACGGACCCAAGTTCCAAACCAATGACACCCGCCCCAATGACCGCCATTTTTTTGGGGATCTTCGGCAAAGATAATGCGCCTGTTGATGTCACGACAATTTGTTCGTCGATTTCGATCCCTGGTAGCGATGATGGCACTGAACCTGATGCAATAATTATGTTCTTAGCTTGATGAATGTCATCGCCAACTTTGACTTGACCTGCGGCTGGGATAGACCCCCATCCTTTGATCCAATCAACTTTGTTCTTTTTGAACAGAAATTCGATGCCTTTCGTATTGCCGTCGATAACGTCGGCTTTGTACGCCTGCATTTGCTTCCAATCGACGGAAGGGAATTTTCCCACCAAACCCATTTTTGCAAAGTTATGTTCAGCTTCGTGTAGTTGATGGGAGGCATGTAACAGCGCTTTTGACGGTATACAGCCGACGTTTAGGCAGGTGCCGCCCAGGCTTTCCCGGCCTTCGACGCAGGCTGTTTTTAGGCCTAGTTGCGCACAGCGGATCGCTGCGACATAGCCACCAGGGCCGCCACCGATTACGATTACGTCATAGGATGCCATTTGGTTTCCTTTCTAGTCTTGGGGGCTTTGCCCCCAAACCCCCAGGATATTTTTGGACAAAAAATG
>JAYPUL010000030.1:0-31016 GCA_038134005.1 Paracoccaceae bacterium
AGAGCCGATTGTTGCCGCGGTTCCAGAGCCTGTTAAATTACAAGAACCAGTGCAAACACCAGCGGCGAAGCCTGGGCTTTTGGGGCGTTTGTTGGGACGCGGAGACGCGAAAACTGTCGTACGTCGTGAATTAGACGATGATATGTTGGAACAGCTCGAAGAGCTTTTGATCCAATCGGACATGGGCGTTGAAACCGCATTGCGCGTCACCGCAAACATTGCTGAGGGTCGGTTTGGCAAACGGATGTCTGCCCAAGAAATCAAACAGCTTTTGACCTCCGAGGTCGCGCGCATTATGGAACCGGTCGCCAAACCAATGCCGCTTTATGCAACCAAACCACAGGTGGTTTTGGTCGTTGGTGTGAATGGGTCGGGCAAAACCACGACAATCGGAAAATTGGCCAGCCAATTCAAAGCGGCGGGCAAGTCGGTTGTCATTGCGGCCGGTGACACGTTCCGCGCAGCCGCGGTTGAACAATTGCAAGTTTGGGGCGATCGTGCAGGGGTGCCGGTTTTAACCGCGCCTGAAGGGTCCGATCCAGCATCGCTTGCGTTTGATGCCATGACCAAGGCCCAACAAGATGGCGCAGATCTTTTGATGATCGACACGGCAGGGCGTTTGCAAAACCGTCAAGATTTGATGGAAGAATTGGCAAAAATCGTTCGTGTTATTCGCAAAAAAGACCCCGACGCGCCGCACAATACGTTGTTGGTCCTAGACGCGACAACGGGCCAAAATGCGCTGAGCCAAGTCGAGACCTTTAAAAAACTTGCTAACGTGAGCGGTTTGATCATGACCAAATTGGATGGCACCGCCAAAGGCGGCGTTTTGGTTGCATTGGCGGATAAATTTGGCCTGCCCATTCATGCGATTGGGGTTGGTGAACAAATTGATGATTTGGCCCCATTTGACCCTGAAGATTTCGCAAAAGCGTTAACAGGTTTAGAATAATCACGCGGCAAGGATACCCCAAATGACCGAATGGATTTACGCGATTGAGGGGACGGAAACGGGCCATAACTTGGCTCTGGGTCTTGCGGTTATGGCGGCGTTTTTGCATGCGGTCTTTGGGGCGTTGCAAAAAGGGCGATTTGACCCGTGGTTGTCGCGTGGGGCGATTGATTTTAGTTACGGCATCATGGCCTTGCCTGTCGCGTTGTTCGTTGTCCCTTGGCCGGAACCTGCGCTTTGGCCCATATATGGTGGCGTTTTCATCATCCACAGTGTGTACAAATACCTGCAAGCAATGGCCTATACAAAAGGTGCCTATACGGTGGTCTATCCAGTCGTGCGGGGGACGGGGCCTTTGTTCGCGGTTATTGGCGCCTATGTTATATTTGGCGAAATGTTCACCCTTACCCAATGGTTCGGGGTTGTCGTTTTGCTAAGCGGCATTTTTGGGTTGGCAATTTACAATATGGTTTATCTGGAAACTGCGCGTGACACATTGGGCATTGCGATGGTCTTTGCTGTCATCACCGGATTGTTTGTTGCGCTCTATACCACCTATGACGCGTACGGCATTCGTTTGGCGCAAAACCCAATGACGTTTCTGGCATGGTTTTTCTTGATTGATGGAGTTTTATTTCCGATCAGTGCAACGCGCCGTTGGATGACGTTGGATCAACGTCCTGCGCTGGGGCCGCTTTTGCGACGCGGGTTTGTCGGTGGGTTGGTCGCCTATCTTAGTTTTGGATCCATTATGTTGGCGACGCGATTGGATAAGGTTGGCGAAGCGGCCGTTTTGCGCGAAACTTCCACGGTCTTTGCAGCCTTTATTGGTTGGATTTTCTTGAAAGAAAAGGTAGGACCAAGACGCATTGCATTAATGACATTGATTGCGCTTGGTGCGGTCATCGTTGAATTCGGAGGATAAGATATGTCCAAAAAACTTTTGTCGCCCGCGATGAAAAACATTTTAGAATATGGTCCACTGGTCATTTTCTTTGCCGCCTTTTATGTCTTTAAGGGGCAAGAGGTCATGATCCTCGGCCAATCTTATAGCGGCTTTATCCTTGCAACTGCGGTGTTTGTTCCAGTGTTGGTTTTTGCCACAATTTTGGGGTGGTTTTTGTCGGGCGAAATTTCAAAAATGCAGGTGGTTACCGTCATTTTGGTGGTCGTCTTTGGCGGGCTAAGCGTAGCGTTTAACGATGAACGGTTTTTCAAAATGAAGCCCACCATCATTTATTTGATTTTTGCTGCAATTATGGGGTTCGGTGTGCTGCGCGGCAAATCTTATATGGAAACCGTTCTGGGCCAGTCAATGAAAATGACGCACGAAGGTTGGATGATTTTAGCGCGACGTATTACTGTGTTTTTGGCCGCTTTGGCATGTGCAAACGAAGTCATTTGGCGCACACAAACAACAGAACTTTGGGTATATTTCAAAACCTTCGGTTTGCCGATTGCGATGTTTGGGTTTTTGATGAGCCAATACAAGGTTTTTGGCACCCACGGGGTAAGCGATAAACAAGACTGAGGCAATTGACCAAAGGGCGTATTTCGTCTAAGAACACGCACGTGGCGATTTGTTACCAGATTGCGGGCCACATTAAACATGCCGCTAAAAGGTCAGGATGAGAGAGCCCCCTTTCGCTTGGCCCATGCGATTGGGGTTTTTTTATGGTCACTTGGCCACGAGGATAACATGACAAAAGATTGGAACGCCCGAACAAAATTGGTGCATGGTGGTACGCGCCGCAGCCAATATAACGAGGTCAGCGAAGCGATTTTCCTGACCCAAGGGTTTGTTTATGACAGTGCCGAACAAGCGCAGGCGCGTTTTGTAAAGGCGGGTGAAGATGAATTTATCTATGCCCGTTATGGCAACCCGACCGTTGCGATGTTCGAAGACCGAATTGCAATGTTGGAAGGCGCCGAAGATGCCTTTGCATGTGCGTCGGGTATGGCGGCCGTAAATGGCGCATTGGTGTCAATCCTGAAAGCTGGCGATCATGTTGTCGCGGCACGTGCGTTGTTTGGATCATGTTTGTACATTTTGGACGAAATTCTACCGCGTTTTGGTGTCAGTGTGACGTTCGTGGACGGCACCGATCTAAACGCGTGGCGCGGTGCAATAACCGATAAAACAGCGGCCTTGTTTTTCGAGTCCGTTTCAAACCCCGGGCTTGAGGTTGTCGATATTGCTGGCGTCGCAGAAATCGCACATCGCCATGGCGCGCTAGTGATTGTTGATAATGTCTTTGCAACACCTGTTTATTCACGCGCGATTGAACAGGGCGCGGATATCGTAACCTATTCTGCGACTAAGCATATCGACGGCCAGGGCCGCGCGTTGGGTGGTGTCATCTTGGGGAAACGTGACCTTATTCGCGGGCCGATCGAAACCTATATGAAACACACAGGCGGATCCATGAGCCCGTTTAACGCGTGGATCATGTTAAAAGGTTTGGAAACAATTGATCTTCGGGTGCGTGCACAAACCGAAAGTGCAGAAAAAATTGCAACAGCGGTCAAAGGTCATCACAAAATTTCCAAAATGTCGTACCCTGGACATGAAAGCCACCCACAGTATGACTTGGTCAAACGTCAAATGGGGAAGGGCGGGACCATTGTTACCTTTGAAGTTGAGGGTGGCGAAAAAGCGGCCTTTGAATTCATGAACAAGCTCGAAATCATCGTGATTTCAAATAACTTGGGGGATGCCAAATCCATTGCAACGCATCCTGCGACAACGACCCATCAACGTTTGCCGCAAGAGCAAAAAGACATGTTGGGCATCACGCCAGGCCTTATTCGTTTGTCAGTCGGCATCGAAGATACAAATGATTTGATCAATGACATCCTGTCTGCGCTACAGTAAGCAGGTCACATAAAAGGGTTTAATTGGTCGCAAACCGTGTATAACGGTGCGGAACTTGAAATGGTGGGTTCCGTACCTATATCAGATGTTGCGTTAATAAAAAGGGGGATCGGCATGACGATTCATTCGCGTGATATGGAACATGGCGATGGCACAGAAGCGCTTGATCAAGCGTTGTCGATTGTTCGTGCATGGGCGCAAGCAAACCCCAATGATACACGCATCGCAAAGGCGCTTAGCGGTACTGATTTAGGGTATCCGACGTTATCGCGTGACTATCCTAGCGAATTGAATGTGACGGCCGATTACAAAGAAACATTGCCTGATCTGCAAAATGGCCCCAGTTCTTTGATTTTGGGCGCCAAAACCGCCATTCAACATGTAGGTATTTCTAATTTTCGTTTGCCAATTCGGTTTCAACGTCGTGATGGTGGCGAAATAACATTGGAAACATCTGTGACGGGGACCGTCGGTTTAGATGCCAATAAAAAAGGCATCAACATGTCGCGGATTATGCGCAGCTTTTATAAACATGCCGAAAGCTTGTTTAGCTTTGATGTCGTGCGTGCCGCCCTGGACGATTATAAAACAGACCTAGAAAGCATTGATGCAAGGATCGTGCTTCGGTTTTCGTTTCCGCAAAAAATTCAAAGTCTTCGGTCGGGACTTGAAGGGTATCAATATTATGACATCGCACTTGAGCTTGTGGAACAAAATGGCGTTCAACATAAGATCATGCACATCGATTATGTTTATAGCTCAACATGCCCATGTTCGTTAGAATTGTCCGAACATGCACGCCAAACACGCGGGCAATTGGCGACACCGCATTCGCAACGCTCGGTTGCGCGAGTGTCGTTAAAGGTGGAAGGTGCCAAAAAGCTTTGGTTTGAAGATGTCATTGATATGTGCCGCAATGCTGTGCCGACCGAAACGCAAGTGATGGTCAAACGCGAAGATGAACAAGCCTTTGCCGAATTGAACGCCGCCAATCCGATTTTTGTCGAAGATGCCGCGCGTTTGTTTTGTGAAAGATTGTTGAATGACGAACGGATCGGAGATTTTCGTGTGATCGCCAGCCACCAAGAAAGCCTGCATAGTCATGATGCCGTGTCGGTTTTGATCCAAGGTGAAACGTTCGCTGGCCCGTCAATGGATCCGAAATTATTTGAAACACTGATCCACCGCGGCTAGGAAACTTTGCGCGCCCTCTTGACTTACGTCTAGCGGCGCGGCATCGAAAGCATATGTTTGATCTTCGCCCCGTTGGATATGTGATTGGAATGCTTGTCGCCCTCATGGGGACAACCATGATTTTCCCATTGATTGTTGATCTTTATGATGGAAATCCACATTGGCGTGCGTTTGCGGAAAGCGGTATCATCACCGTTCTGTTCGGGTCATTGATGGCAATTGCCACGTCAAATGGAAAACATGTCGGATTGGATATCCAAAAAACGTTTTTGTTAACTGCGAGCCTGTGGGTTGCGTTGCCGTTTTTTGGAGCATTGCCGTTCGTTTTGGGGGCAACCAAAGCGTCGGTTGTTGACGCATTTTTTGAATCTGTGTCTGGAATGACGACCACAGGGTCGACCGTGTTGTCGGGCCTTGATTTTCTGCCGCGCGGCTTGTTACTATGGCGGGGAATTTTGCAATGGCTGGGCGGCGTCGGTATCATTGTTGTGGCTCTTGCATTCTTACCGGAACTACGCGTCGGGGGCATGCAGGTGTTTCGTGCAGAAGGCTTTGATACCATGGGTAAAATTTTGCCGCGCGCGACGGAAATTGCGGGGCAAATTTCAGGGATTTATATCTTTCTAACGTTGATTTGTTTTCTGTCATTTCTGGCGGTTGGGCTTAATTCATTTGACGCGTTGGTCCATGCTTTCACAACGATTTCGACAGGTGGTTTTTCCAATTATGATGCATCGTTTGGAACCTTCTCAGGGCCGCCTGAATATGTTGCATCGTTTTTCATGATATTGGCCGCGCTGCCGTTCGTGCGATTTGTGCAAATGGTGAATGGTAATTTTTTGGTTCTCACCAAAGACTCGCAGGTCATCGTATTCATCGCGTTGATTGGTATTCTTGTGATTGGAACGACGTTTGTTTTGGTTTCGATCTTTCCTCACCATTACGAACAAGCGTTCCGTGAAGCTTTGTTCAATATCGTATCGATCCTAAGTGGCACAGGATACGCATCGGTTGATTATATGGAATGGGGCGGGTTTTTAATCGCCATGTTTTTCTTTATCGGATTAATTGGTGGGTGCGCTGGTTCAACCGCGTGTTCCGTCAAAATCTTTCGCTATCAAATTATGGTTGCGTCAATCCGTAATCAATTAAAGAAAATCCATTCGCCAAACGGCGTATTTATTCCTAAATTCCAAGGTCGCCCAATTGGCGAAGATGTCATGGCATCGGTCATGTCATTTTTCGTGGTGTTTTTTGTGACACTGGGCATATTGGCCGTTTTGTTAGGGATGACCGGATTGGATTTTGTGACCGCACTGTCGGGTGCGGCAACTGCGGTTGCCAACATCGGCCCGGGTTTGGGTGATCAAATTGGCCCAGCTGGGAATTTCGCCGGATTAAACGATACCGCAAAGTGGTTGTTAATCTTGGGCATGTTATTGGGTCGTCTTGAATTGATGACCGTTTATATTTTGTTTACCCCACGGTTTTGGCGCAATTAAACTGTGTTTCCAAACTAAAAAAGGCGCCGCGGTTCTGCGACGCCTTTTCATTGTTTAAACCAGTTGTCGTCTTAGTTTTCCCAACATTCGATCAACGCTGTGGGGCCGGAAAGCGCGCTGACCAATGCTTCTTCGCGCAGATCTGTGTCGGTTGTGGATGCAACCCGCATACCGATATCGGTTCCCTGTTCAATCAAACGGGGTAGGTTGATTGCCACCTGTGTTTCAGACGGTAAAATGCGCCCCGATGCATTTGGTGACACCAAGATCCCAACCAAACCACCAAATTGGTCGTAAACGCCGCCGCCAATGTCATTTGAATTCGCAGGCATCTCTAGGCGCATTTTTGCGGGATCATTGTCCAATCCACGCAAATCTTCGACCGATCCCTTCGTGACGGTGGGGGCGTTCAAACGTCCGCCGTAGGGATAGCTTGTTAAGTATACATCCTGACCGGTGCCATTAGGAGGGAATGCAAGAAAGGCTGTGGCGGGGGGGGCCATCGACGCAAGCGGTTGCAAAATTGCGATACCGTTTAGATTTGGTTCGACCAGCTTCGCTTCGATTTCGCCTTCAATCACAAAGGATGTACATAGATCAAGACTTTCAGCAGCGGTAATCAACGTCCCGTTTTGTCCAATGTAAACACCAGACCGTACCATCAATGGGCGACGTAATTCCAAGCCATAGACCAAATCCAAGCCGTCCGATACGTTTTGGCTATCCGCAGCCGTCATAGCGCCTGTACGTGGTTCAAAGCTGGCATTAATGCGCGCGATCAAACGTGACACCAATTCGCGATTTCCGTTTGGCCAAACGATACCATAGCCTTTGATCGCGCCGTCAGATAGGCGTGCGCTTACAAAGGTTTGTGAATTTGTCGAAGTGCCAGAAATTTCGAAGCTATCGTTTGAAAGGGTGGCTTTCGCATCGCGTGGAATAATGGTCAGCGTTTGTAGAACTTCGAACAAGGCCGCCAAATCATCTTGGTCGCCTGCTTGCGAAATCATGAACACATGTTCAATGCCACCAGTTGGGGACGTGTAATGGACCAAAGGCGCGGCATTGTTTGAAAACGCAACCTTTCCCAAAGGCAAATCCATAGCGATGCCCGCGGTCAAATTCACTGTTTTTTCAATTCCAAGGCCATCAAAAATTGCATTATATTGACCGATCAATGTTTGGCGTTGGAAGGTCGTTAAAATTCCGGTCGCATCAAAATTATTGGCAGTTTGCCACGCGGCCATCGAACTGCGTGTTCCAGGGCCAAAGGCGCCATCAATTGTGCTGTTGTAAAAGCCGGCCCATTTTAGCATGACCTGAAGCTGTTCTTTTTGCGCCTGTGAAAGCGCTGCTTCTGATTCACGTGCTTGGTTTGGGGTTTCGTCATCAACCATGGCCGTGCTGGGTTCCGGTGAGGTTTCTATAACTTCAACAGGCTCATCGGTTTGGGTGGGCACGTTTTCGGGAACGGGGTCGACCGATGGTAAAATGGTGACGTCGTTATCTGCACCCGCGGGCCAAATCTTTTGACGATAATTTGTGCCGCTTGATAAAAAGCTATCTGAAGGAATGGCGGCCGCAGCCAACAAAAGATCTAATGTTTCTTGGGCAAGTTTTTCAGGATACGGTCCCAAAGCTATTGCATACCAACCAGATCCGATAGAAAAAGCTTGTACGTCACTTAAGCTGCGCGCATGGTCACGTGCGTGCGCTTCGGCCTCTAATAGGCTGGGTTGCGCTTCGATTTGGACCCAACGTTGTTGTCCAAATGCCAAGGCAGGCGCACAGATAAATACCAAAAGTAAAAAAATACGCTTCATAATTCCCCCAAGCGATTCAATTTGATTAAGCCCTTGGCTTCTAACCTGCATGTTTCCTAAATTCCACCTTTGTTGCAAAATTTGCGTAAAAACGTGGATTTAATGTTCATTTCTGTGATGGGTTACATTGACCCTTGTGCAGGCTTTGCCGTATGAGGGGGCAAATTTTCCTGACGCAAGGGTGTCCCTAAAATGGCGATTGAGAAACCTAAATCTTTTCAAGAGATTATCCTAAGGCTGCAAACCTATTGGTCGACAAAAGGGTGCGCGATCCTGCAACCTTACGATATGGAGGTCGGCGCAGGCACGTTTCACCCCGCAACAACATTGCGTGCGTTGGGGACAAATGCATGGGCTGCGGCATATGTGCAACCATCTCGTCGCCCAACAGATGGACGATATGGGGAAAATCCAAACCGCTTGCAGCATTATTATCAATACCAGGTCTTAATCAAACCAAGCCCCCCAGATTTGCAGAACCTATATTTGGGTTCATTAGAGGCAATTGGCATCGATATGGAAATGCACGACATTCGTTTTGTAGAAGACGATTGGGAAAGCCCAACCTTGGGCGCATGGGGCCTGGGATGGGAAGTGTGGTGTGACGGGATGGAAGTATCCCAATTCACCTATTTCCAACAGGTCGGCGGCCATGATTGTGTGCCTGTGTCTGGCGAATTAACTTATGGTTTGGAACGCATTGCGATGTATGTTTTGGGTGTAGATCACGTGATGGACATGCCATTTAACGATCCGCAATCCCCCATTGCGCTGAAATACGGCGACGTCTTTAAGCAAACCGAAGAAGAATACGCGCGTTGGAACTTTGACGTGGCAAACACAGAAGTCTTGCTGCGCCATTTTGAAGAAGCCGAAGCCGAATGTGAAGCGATCTTGGCCCAAGATCATATTGATCCGAAAACGGGTAAACGCATCATCATGGCGCATCCCGCCTATGACCAATGTATCAAAGCAAGCCACATGTTTAACCTGCTTGATGCGCGCGGTGTGATTTCCGTGACGGAACGTCAGGCGTATATCGGTCGTGTCCGTGCCTTAGCCAAAAAATGTGCCGATGCCTTTGTGCAAACAACGGCTGGGGGATATGTTGCATGACCGGCAAAATTCTAACGCTTGCAATCGTCATCTGTGCGCTGGTTGCCGGTGCGGCGATGTATTATTTGCAGGTTTATGGCTATTATTACGACGTGCCCGAAAACCAAAGCGAAGTGTCTTTGACATCTGTTGTGTCTGGTGGCCCCGAAGCCATCGCGCTTAGCACATTTAAAGCGATTGATGCAGACAGTTCACCGATCCGCTATCGTGCCTGTTTTCAAACAGAGGCGTCCATTGCCATGTTGACCGAAACCTATGTGGTTTTGGAAAGCGCGGAACCATTGTTGGCACCCAAATGGTTCGACTGTTTTGACGCGCAGCGTATCGGACAGGATATCGAAACTGGTGCCGCAGTCGCATTCATGGGAACCCGTAATTTGAAATATGGAATCGACCGTATCGTCGCGGTTTATCCAGATGGCCGTGGGTATGTCTGGCACCAAGTCAACAAATGCGGTGAAAAACAATACGACGGCAGCCCCGTTGATCCAACTTGCCCGAAAGGGGAACAATAATGCCCGATCTTTTGATTGAACTGTTTTCCGAAGAAATCCCCGCCCGTATGCAGATGCGTGCAGCAGACGATTTGAAAAAACGTGTGACCGACGGGTTGGTTGAGGCCGGCATCACCTATGCCGGGGCCGCCGCGTTTTCAACGCCGCGGCGCTTGACCTTAACATTGCAAGGGGTTTTGT
Organism: Paracoccaceae bacterium; assembly: GCA_038134005.1. GTDB lineage: Bacteria > Pseudomonadota > Alphaproteobacteria > Rhodobacterales > Rhodobacteraceae > CAJXSD01. The sequence continues at coordinate 10,158 of JAYPUL010000030.1, forward strand.
CCGAAAGCCCAACTTTGAAAGAAGAACGAAAGGGTCCGCGTGTTGATGCGCCTGAACAAGCAATCGAAGGGTTTTTGCGTGGAGCGGGTTTGACCAAAGACCAATTGGAAATTCGGGACGAGAAAAAAGGACAGGTTTATTTTGCTGTTGTCGAAAAACCTGGTCGCCCTGCGGCGGACATCATCGCCGCGGTTTTGGAAAATACGATCCGCAATTTCCCTTGGCCAAAATCTATGCGCTGGGGCAGTGGGTCTTTGCGCTGGGTGCGTCCGTTACATTCGATCATCTGTATTTTGACAGACGAGACAGGGACAACGCCAGTTGCCTTGGACATTGATGGATTGATCGCAGGTGACAAAACCCAAGGGCATCGTTTTATGTCAAACGGATCGTTTGCAGTCTCTGGTTTTGACGATTATGCCGCCAAACTGAAACGGGCGCATGTGATTTTGGATCCAACCGAACGCCAGAAAATGATTTGGCAAGATGCCACAAACACGGCTTTTGCCAATGGGTTGGAAGTGGTCGAGGATCGCGGCCTTTTGGTCGAAGTTGCGGGATTGGTCGAATGGCCGGTTGTCTTGATGGGCAAGATTGCCGACGAATTTCTGGATCTGCCGCCAGAGGTTTTGCAAACCTCGATGAAAGAACATCAAAAATTCTTTTCCGTTCGCAATCCTAAAACAGGGCGCATTGAACGGTTTATTACGGTCGCCAACCGCGAAACTCGCGACAATGGTGAAACCATTTTGGCGGGTAACCAAAAAGTTCTTTCGGCGCGTTTGTCGGATGCCAAGTTTTTTTGGGAAAATGATCTACGCATTGCCAAGCGTGCAGGTTTGGGAGCGTGGACAGATCGTTTGTCAAATGTCACATTCCACAACAAACTGGGCAGCCAAAAAGCACGCATTGATCGCATTGCGTCATTAGCCGCGGCACTTGCGCCGACAGTTGGCGCAGACGGGGATCAGGCAACCTTGGCCGCCCAAGTGGCCAAGGCAGATTTGTCATCTGAAATGGTTTATGAATTCCCAGAATTACAAGGTTTGATGGGCCGGTATTACGCAACTGCTGCGGGGTTGCCCGACGCTGTTGCACAGGCGTGTCAGGATCATTATTCACCCTTGGGCCCATCAGATGATGTCCCGACAGCGCCCGTTTCGGTGGCGGTTGCCTTGGCCGATAAACTGGACACCCTGGCAGGTTTCTGGGCGATTGATGAAAAACCAACGGGATCAAAAGACCCATATGCGCTGCGACGTGCGGCGCTAGGTGTTGTTCGGTTGCTTTTGGAAAATAACGTACGCCTTGGTTTGGCAGATATGATTGTTGCACATGTTAGCGTCGTCGATGCATCGGTGGACGCCGCTGCGATTGCTGCCGATTTGTTTGCGTTTTTCCATGACCGTCTAAAAGTGTTCCTGCGCGATCGTGGTTTGCGCCACGATGTAATTGATGCCTGCATCGCGATGGATGGTAATGACGATATCACATTGTTGGTAAAGCGCGCCGAAGCATTGGGTGCGGTATTGGCAACGGATGACGGTGTGAACCTTGTGCAAGCATTCAAACGTGCAAACAATATCTTGACCCAGGCCGAAGAAAAAGACGGTGTCGAATATTCTTATGGTGCAGATGTCAAATTTGCCGAATCTGAAGTGGAGCGCGCGGTATTTGTTGGCCTAGATGCCGCTGAACCCAAAATCCAAACTGCACTGGCGGATGAAGATTTTGAAACAGCGATGACCACAATGGCGGATCTTCGCGCATCCGTTGACGCCTTTTTTGAAGCTGTTCAAATCAACGCTGAAAATGACATCGTGCGTCGGAATCGTTTGAATTTGCTAAGCCGCATTCGCAGCATTTGTTTATCGGTGGCGGATTTGGCGAAGGTCGAAGGTTAATCATATCCTTTTGGGAACATGGTCAAAATGCCATGTTCCCAATTTTTGTCTTGAAAATCAGGTCTTTCTGGGTATCCTGCGGTTACATAAAGGAATGCCGCATTGCAGCAAGAAGCCCCAAGATATTCTCTTATCACGTCAGACGCCCCAATCGCGACGCCAACCCATGGCGGTCGTGCGAAATGTTTACAGCGTCTTGTTCGTCTAAATTTGCCCGTCCCCAAAACGGTGGCTTTGTCATTTGATGCGATAAAATGCATTGCATCCGGCGACTTACCTGATCTGTCGACAATCCTGTCACATTTTAATCAAAGCGAATTGCTCTGTGTGCGACCATCCTCGGAAAGCCCTGATTGGGGCGGACCGAGCGCAATTTTGAATATTGGTATGAATGGCCAACGGTTCGAAGATTTGTCCAAAGTATTGGGGGTGAACGCGGCGGCTGAATTGTATTTACGCTTTATCCAAAGCTATTCAATCAACGTCGCACGTTTAGATCCGGATATGTTCGACAATATTACAGGGAATGACGAGGCCGCAAAGAATGACGCATTGCGCGCGTATTCCGATGAAACCGACGAAGATTTCCCGCAAGATATTGAAACACAATTGGGCGAAGTGTTGCGTTCAATGGCGCGGGCGTGGGACGGTACCACCGCGCGATTGTTGCGCCAAGCCAAAGGTGCACCTGCGGATGCGGGGTTAGGTTTGGTTGTCCAACACATGGCCTTTGGCTTTGGGCGTGGCGAATGCGGATCAGGTGTATTGCAATTGGTCAACTCGGACACGGGCACGCCGCAAATAACCGGCCGCTACCGTCGTCAAAGCCAAGGCCGAGAAGCGTTAACCGGGGAATTGGGATCGCTTTATTTGACGCGCGACCCGCGCGGAGATTCATTGGAAAGCAGCGCGCCAGACATTTATGACGAGCTTGTAAAAAATGCGCAAATCATGCGCACAAAGCTACGTGAAGAAATGCAGATTGAATTCACTATTCAAGATGGCAATTTGCACATTTTGGATGGTGTGCGCGTCGCCCGCAAAGCACGTGCGGCGGTGCGTATAGCCGTGGCTTTGGCACAAGATGGCATCATTTCAAAAGAAGAAGCCGTCATGCGGGTTGAACCACGCGCCTTGGGTGAAATGTTGCACCGTCAAGTTGACCCAGATGCGGACCGAGACATCCTTGGTACGGGCGTCGCCGCCAGCCCAGGTGCAGCATCTGGCAAAATTGTGTTCAGCGCCGAAGCCGCGCAAGCCAGCGCATCACGCGGTGAAGCCTGTGTGTTGGTGCGTCGCGAAACTAGTCCAGAAGATATTCGTGGAATGCATGCGGCCAAGGCCGTTTTGACCGAACGGGGCGGTATGACCAGCCACGCTGCGGTTATTGGACGTGGTCTTGGGCTTCCATGCGTTGTTGGTGCATCCAACATACGATTCCAAATGAACAAACAGCGCCTGACATTAGCCGATGGCCGTGTTTTGCGTGAAGGTGACACGATCACGATTGACGGAACAAATGGTCAGATATTGGCAGGAACCCCATCAATGATCGAAGCAGCGTTGGACGATACTTTCCAAACGCTTTTGACGTGGGCCGAAGACATGAGCGATATCAAAGTCCGCGCCAACGCCGACACGCCAAGTGATGCCCAGACTGCACGAAATTTTAATGCGCAGGGGATTGGCCTTTGTCGAACTGAACACATGTTCTTTGATGCCGATCGCCTTACTGTGATGCGGGAAATGATCTTTTCAGATTCTGCGACAGATCGGCGTGCGGTCTTGGATCGGTTATTGCCAATGCAACGTGCCGATTTTATCGAATTGTTCCGAATAATGCAGGGGATGCCCGTCTGTATCCGGCTATTTGACCCGCCGCTGCATGAATTTTTACCATCGGATCGCGCGGGTTTATTGGATCTGGCCGATGCGTTAGATTTGCCTTTATCGACGGTGACACGACGGGCCGAGGCATTGGGCGAATATAACCCTATGTTGGGAATGCGCGGCGTGCGATTGGGGATCACGGTCCCCGAAATTTATGAAATGCAAGCGCGTGCAATTTTTGAAGCAACCATCGAAGCAAGCAAAGATGGCGCCCCGGTTGTGCCCGAAATCATGATCCCCTTGGTCAGTGCCAAGCGTGAAGTTGAATTGGTGAAAACCCGCGTTGATGCAATCGCCGCTGCGGTGCGTAACGAAACGGGGCAAAGTTTTAATTACCGTTTGGGTGTGATGGTTGAAACACCACGCGCCGCTTTGCGTGCCGACGATATCGCATTGAATTCCAAATTCCTTAGTTTCGGTACAAACGATTTGACCCAAATGACCTATGGTTTGTCACGTGATGACGCAGGTCGATTTATGTCGGCGTATGTAAACCAAGGTGTATTCCCCGAAGATCCTTTTCACATTCTTGATACAGAAGGCGTTGGCGAATTGCTTCGAATCGGTGTCGAACGTGCGAGAAAAGTCCGTCCTGATATCGTAATGTCGATTTGTGGCGAACATGGCGGGAGCCCTGAGTCCATCGCATTTTGTCGCAAAATTGGCATGGATTATGTGTCCTGTTCGCCATTTCGGGTGCCTGTTGCGCGTCTTGCGGCCGCGCAACTTGCAATTTCTGATAAAATTGGGTAACGCCAAACCTTCGATACTATTTCGTCTAATATTAGGTCAAAGGGAATTGGCCAAAAAACGGGACCTGATTACGCGCATCGCGTCCGGAAAGGTTTTTTGCAATGGTACGACTTTTGTTTTTATGTCTTGTCTGGGCGACGCCATCCTTGGGGCTTGCCGAGATTAAATTAGATCCTGTTGAACAGATTCTGGAATTTGATACCCAACAAGTAGCGTCAATTGATAGTGTAAAACTAAGTGGTGTTTTTGGATCACTTACACCAAAAACAGATGACATTTATAGCGCAGATTATTTATCTGAATTGCCACATGCAAAGGGCGGCCCACAATGGCAATGTCTCAGTGAAGCCCTTTATTTCGAAGCGCGCGGAGAAAGTGTTAAGGGACAGATTGCAGTTGCAGAAGTTATTTTGAATCGCGTGGATGACCCCGCCTATCCTGATTCTGTATGCGGGGTTGTTAATCAAGGAACAGGGCGCAAACACGCATGTCAGTTTAGTTATACCTGCGATGGTCGCGCCGAAGTTGTAAAAGAACAATCTGCCTATGATCGTGCTGCGAAAATTGCCCGTTTATTAATGGACGGAATGCCGCGCGATCTGACCAAAGGGGCAACGCATTACCACGCAACGCGCGTGCGTCCATCTTGGTCAAAGCACTTGTTAAAAACGGCAAAAATCGGCAGCCATGTCTTTTATCGCTTGCCAACAGTCGTTTCATCCAACTAAGGCACTTTCGCCACCCGATATGTGTAGGCATCAACAGCTTTAAAAGGGTCATTTGTGACAAACGATATTAAGCTTGGTTTTGCGCACCCTATTGAACGATCTCATGCCGATTGTAAGACTGTCGCATTAAATCGGATTATGGTGCGTGATTACACCGTAGACGTTGAAATTGGCGCATTCCAACACGAACGCGGCGTGGTCCAACGGATCCGTTTTAACGTCGTCGTTGAAGTTACGCCGTCGGCTGATGAACTGGGCGATGATGTTGATTTGATTATGTCCTATGACACAATCACCGAAGCGATTGAAGCGGAGCTTGCGCAAGAACGGTTGAACCTATTGGAAACGCTTGCGGAACGGATTGCGGCGCGTGTTTTAAAAGCGCCGCTCGCATCGCGCGTTTTTGTACGAATTGAAAAACTGGATCGTGGTCCTTGGGTTTTGGGGGTTGAGATTGTTCGCGATAAACAAACCTCAGACGATGTCACATTAGACGGCAATGTTGCCCGACCTCAGATCATTTATGTGCCAAACGTTGAAAAAGCGGCGACGCAGTTGGTGTCATTGGTGGACCATTTTGAACAACGCAAGGCACCGATCATTTTCTGTGTGGGTCTCCCTGATACTTCGCGGCTGCGGGTCAAAAATCGCAATGCGCAGCGCACGATTGATTTGTTGTCGATTGACCAAAATGCATGGGCATTTGCCTCATTCGATCCGCGCGTTCGCGTTGTTGCGACAAAAACGGAAATGGATTGGGCCGCCAAACGGAATTTTTTGGCCGTCTGGGCGCCGTCAAAAATGATTTTGGATGCGGTTTCGCCGCCGGTTGCACAGTGTGAGCAAGCACATGAATTTGCCATTTGGTTAGCTCAGCATGTTCAAGCCGATGTTGTAACCTGTTTTGATTGTCCAACAGAAATGGATACGTCAATCCCTCTAAAATATGTTGGTTTGGATTTTGGGGGCCTTTGACGTTGCGCGATTTTAGGGCGCTTTAGCCCGTTGCCCAAGGTGGACCTCAAACGTTATTTTAACTTGCAATGCTAACAAAACCCTCGCAAGAGATCGCATATGAAACACTATTATCGCCCGATCTTGACGTCTCGCACGTCCCTTACGTCGACTGCGTTACAATTTGCGGGAACGCGTCTTTGGTTTGATCGCGCCCAAGTATTAACGCGTGATCATTCATCATCTGTGGTCGCGGTTTCGGATGTTCCTGACAACGTTCTCGAACGATGGACCCAGCCGCGCGCTGCGATTGCTGGGTTGGATTTTGTCACGCCAAAAATTATGGGTATTTTGAACGTCACGCCGGATAGTTTTTCTGACGGCGGTGATTTTGAAACGGTTGACGCCGCTGTTGCGCGTGCCGCGTCATTGTGCGACGCGGGGGCCGACATCATTGATATTGGTGGCGAATCCACACGTCCGGGGGCCGTCTATGTTCCCGTGAATGATGAAATCGCGCGCATCGAACCTGTCATTGAAAAAATTACTAAATCCATGACTGTTCCAATTTCGTTAGACACGCGCAAAGCCCCCGTTGCTGCGCGTGGTTTGGCGGTGGGTGCGTCGATCATCAACGATGTGTCCGGCTTTACCTTTGACACTGATTTGATCCGTGTTTGTGTTGATCATCAGGTGCCGGTGTGTGTCATGCATGCACAAGGCGACCCCAAAACGATGCAAGACAAGCCACAGTATGATCACGTTGTGGCCGATGTTTATGACTTTCTTGAAACACAAATTGATCAACTTGTTGCTGCGGGCCTTGCGCGTTCGCAAATCATTGCCGATCCCGGAATTGGGTTTGGCAAAACGCTTGACCACAATCTTGAATTGCTAAATCACATAGGGGTGCTTCATGGCTTGGGGGTGCCCATCTTGTTGGGGGTTTCTCGCAAGGGAATGATGAAAACTATTGGTCATGCAGACCGTGCAAAAGATCGGATGCCGGGGTCGGTTGCGGTTGCATTGGCGGCGATGGAACACGGGGTGCAGATTTTCCGCGTCCATGACGTGGCCGAAACAAAACAGGCGTTCGCCTTGTGGAGCGCAGTACAAACAGGAGAATGGCATGGCGCGTAAGTATTTTGGAACCGACGGTGTGCGCGGTTTGGCAAATGCCTATCCGATGACTGCCGAAATGGCATTGAAAATCGGTGCTGCAGCGGGGCGTTATTTTCGTCGAGACCGATCCCAGACTCATCGTGTTGTCATTGGCAAAGACACGCGTTTGTCAGGATACATGTTTGAAAACGCTTTGACCGCTGGCTTGACGTCAACGGGAATGAACGTGCTTTTGTTAGGTCCGGTTCCAACACCTGCGGTGGGTTTGTTAACACCATCAATGCGGGCGGATTTTGGCATCATGATTTCAGCCAGCCACAATCCCCATCATGATAACGGTATCAAGTTCTTTGGCCCAGATGGGTATAAATTGTCCGATGGTGCCGAATTGGCGATCGAAGCCTTGATCGATGAAGGGGTGGAACCTGCGATGCCCGAAAATATCGGGCGCGCAAAGCGCGTTGATGATGGACGTTATCGGTATGTAGAGCGTGTTAAGTCGTCTTTCCCATCCGGTATGAACTTAAACGGTATTAAGGTTGTGATCGATTGCGCAAATGGTGCAGGCTATCGCGCTGCTCCCGAAGTTTTGTGGGAACTGGGGGCGGATGTGATCCCTGTCGGGACCTCGCCAAATGGTAAAAACATCAACGAAGGATGTGGATCCACGAAACCGCAAACGGCGGCAGAAATGGTTGTCGCGCATGGTGCGGATGTCGCCATATGCTTGGACGGCGATGCCGATCGCGTGGTTATCGTCGATGAAACAGGCAAGGTGGCAGATGGGGATCAGATCATGGGTCTGATGGCGTCCCGTTGGGCGGCCGAAGGCCGGTTGGGCGGTAATGCATTGGTCGCTACGGTGATGTCAAATCTGGGCCTTGAACGGTTTTTGTCGGGCAAAGGCATTGGTTTGGAACGCACAGCTGTTGGTGATCGTTATGTCGTGGAACGGATGCGCGCAGGGGGATTTAACCTAGGGGGCGAACAATCGGGCCATATCGTGATGACCGATTTTTCCACAACAGGCGATGGGTTGATGGCGGGGCTTCAATTCTTGGCTGAAATGGTGCGGACAGGTAAAAAAGCATCCGAATTGGCGGCCACGTTTGACCCCGTTCCACAGCTATTGAAAAATGTCCGTTTCCAAACCGGTCAGGCTCCGTTAGAGATGGACACGGTCAAAGCGATCATTGCCGACGCAGAAACCCGTTTGCAATCACAGGGCCGTCTTTTGATCCGCAAATCTGGCACCGAACCTTTGATCCGGGTTATGGCCGAATGCGAAGATGATGCTTTACTCAACATGGTCGTCAATGATGTGGTCGAAGTGATAAAAAAGGCAACCGCCGCATAATTTATGCGCGGTTCACCAGGATGCGGATCGGGTTTTTGCCTTGGCTGATCACCAATCCGCACAAGATTAAACCCAACGCTGCAAAGAACCGCCATGGCAATGTTTCCCCAAGGATCAACGTACCAAACAATACCGACCAAAGGGGCACTTGGTAATTCACGTTCGTCATAAAAACGGATCCGGCCGTTCGTACGACGGATACGCGAAGGTAGGCCGCCAATGCGGTTGGCACAAATCCTAGGAACAAAATTGCGACACTGCTATTGAAATCGGTGACTTTGGGCACACCTTCGATCCATAGCATCGCTGGAATAATCCAGATCGCGCCAAATACCAATGTAAATGCTGCCAAAGCAATTGAATCAATTGGAGGGCATCGCCGGGTAAAGATCGATGAAATCGCGTAACACAGCGTTGCACCCAAACATGCCAATTGCCCCAACGCATTGCTTCCTTGGCCGATTTCGAATGCACTTGCTCCAATAAGGATAACAGCGCCCACAAATCCTAAACAAACGCCATATAACTTTGGCAATGACATTTTTTCATCCGAAAATAAATGCGCCAATGGTAAGATCAAAAGCGGCAAAACCGCCATTGAAATGCCGGCAAATGCCGATGGCACGAATTGTTGGCCCCATGCCAATAGCGCAAAAGGGATGGCTGTGTTCAGCGGGCCTATCATCGCCGTTGCAATCAACGCGTCGCGCGACGGAAAAGGCCGACGCAAGACAATCATCAAACTGAATAACGCCAATGCGCCCAATGTTGTGCGCGCGCATGCCACTGTAAATGGGCCATACCCGCGCAAAGCAAGGGAAACGACCATAAATGTCCCCCCCCAAATGAGCCCAAGTGAGATGATTGCAAGCCAATTTGCACGTGTGGGTTTGGGGGGCACGGAAGGCATTTCCTAATAAAGTGAACCTATGGGTTCACTTTGTAGCAGGAAACGCCAAGAAGAAAAGGGGGCCTTAACCACGCATCTTGTGATGCAACAGGATCGGGACAATCAGATCTTCTTCGTCGGTCAGATGACGGTTCAAAAATAGGCTGAGTTTCGATAATGCGTGTTCCAAAGGACCAAGTTCTTCGGATATTTGTGATTGATCAAGATCGAACAACTTTATGACCCGATTTGACCTTTTGGTAATGTCGTCTAACACTGCATCTAATTCCAAATGATAGCTTTCCAATAGGTCTTGTCCTGTTTGAAACCGTTTATCCGCGCGGGCAAGTTCGGGAAAATACGTTCTGTCTTCCCATGTGTGGTGCCCATGTAGATTTCGAACCAAAGCATCGCCATAATATCCAAGGTCGGCCACATAGCGCGATTGATCAATGTCGTTGTCTATCGCGCGTTGGGTTTTTGACACCAAAATCTCGCTAAGCTGGCGAAACATTTGATGCGCACCCAGCCAGTTTTGGATCGAGCGGGCAAAATTTGGATGGGTCGTCCAGCCATCGCGTGGATACCCGTCTATCAGGAAACGAATGTCATCTGGCAATTCCTGACGTGTGATTAAAGTGTTTTGCATCGATCACATAAAGGCGGACAAGTACGTTTTTTCAATCCTGAGTAAAACATATCCGGTATGCAATTTGCGAAATGTGTGGGGCGATTGCCCCACGCAGATGTCTGGGCCCACCTTTGGTGGGCGCTTTCGTATGTCGGTGGGTTATTGCGCCGCGATTGACTGTGGATCGGCCAGCGTGACAATATCCAACATAATGGTGTTTAATTCAAAGTCTTTTGGCGTATAAACGCGGGCCACGCCCATTTCGATTAGGCGAATTGCATCGTCATCTGGGATGATACCCCCCACGATCAAAGGAATGTGATCCAATGCGTTTGCACGCATTTTTGTAATCACGTCTTGTACCAAGGGAAGGTGGCTGCCCGATAAAATCGACAGGCCAATCACGTGGGGATTGTTTTCCTTGGCCGCATCGATCAATTGATCCGGTGTCAAACGGATCCCATCATAATTGATGTCCATGCCGCAATCGCGCGCGCGGAAAGCGATTTGTTCAGCGCCATTTGAATGCCCATCCAAGCCAGGTTTTCCAACCAAAAAGGACAGGCGGCGGCCCAATTTTTTGCTGACCGCATCTACGGCATCACGTATGTCGTCAAGCCCTTCGGTTTTGTTGGACACGCTGCGCGAAACACCGGTTGGACCACGGTATTCACCAAAGACGGCGCGCATTTCCGCCGCCCATTCGCCCGTCGTGACGCCGGCTTTTGCCGCCGCGATGGACGGGGGCATCACGTTTTCATCGTTTTGCGCTGCGGTACGAAGCGCCAAAAGTGCCGCTTTGACCGCCGCTTGATCGCGTTTTGCCCGCCATTCATTGAGACGGTTGATTTGGTCTTGTTCGACCGCGGGGTCCACGACCATAATGCCGCCTTCGCCTGCCGTTAACGGTGACGGTTCGCCATTGGTGAATTTGTTGACCCCGACGACGACCGTTTCGTTACGTTCGATTTTGTTCAACCGATCTGCGTTGCTGTCGACCAAACGGGATTTCATATATTCGATTGATTGAATCGCGCCACCCATCCCATCGAGGTTGGCCAATTCATGCCGCGCGCCCGTTTTTAACGCTTCGACTTTTGCATCAACCGCGGGGTTGCCATCGAACAAATCGTCAAATTCCAATAAATCGGTTTCAAATGCCATGATTTGTTGCATGCGCATCGACCATTGTTGATCCCAAGGACGTGGCAGGCCCAGCGCTTCGTTCCACGCAGGTAATTGAACAGCGCGGGCACGGGCGTTTTTAGACAGCGTTACAGCCAACATTTCAATCAAGATGCGGTAGACGTTGTTTTCGGGTTGTTGTTCGGTCAAACCGAGGCTGTTGACCTGTACACCATAGCGGAAACGACGGCGTTTTGCATCCTCGACGCCATAACGATCGCGTAGAATTTCATCCCAAAGATCAACAAACGCCCGCATTTTACACATTTCGGTCACAAACCGTATGCCGGCATTCACAAAGAACGAAATACGCCCACATAGTGCAGGAAAATCCGCTGCATCAACACGGGGCTTCAATTCATCCAAAACCGCAACTGCGGTTGCCAACGCATAGGCAAGTTCTTGTTCTGGTGTCGCGCCTGCTTCTTGCAAGTGATAGGAACACACGTTCATCGGGTTCCATTTTGGCACGTTGTGGTAACAATATTCGGCCACATCCCCAATCAATTTCAGTGACGGCTTGGGAGGGCAAATATATGTGCCGCGTGACAGGTATTCTTTGATAAGATCGTTTTGAACAGTGCCTTGCAATTTTGACACATCCGCGCCCTGTTCTTCGGCGACGGAAATATAGAGCGCCAAAAGCCATGGCGCGGTTGCGTTGATGGTCATTGACGTATTCATTTGTTCCAACGGGATTTGGTCGAACAGGGTGCGCATATCCCCCATATGACAAACTGGAACGCCGACTTTGCCCACTTCGCCGCGCGCAAGTTCATGATCGCTGTCATATCCGGTTTGTGTTGGCAGATCGAAGGCAACAGAAAGACCCGTTTGCCCCTTTGCAAGATTTGACCGGTATAATTCATTGGATGCAGACGCAGTGGAATGGCCAGCATAGGTACGAATTAACCACGGTCTATCTTTGGTCGCTTGGGACATGGTGAACCTTTCTTGGTAATAATATTTCTTGATATGATTAATACTTGGAACTTTATGACTTTGTCAATTCGCTGCGTTGCGGCGGTGGATGATGCGCAGTCTTGTGTCGGGTGTCCGTTTTTAAGATGCTGATAATAAAAAATTTAATTCAATAAACTGGGGTAAATTTCGTTTTTCTGCATTTGCTCGGTTATAAAGTTACAAAAAATGACCTGAAAATGTTGCATTATTGCGCGATGGGTAATATCTCTTAACTCAGAAAGCGATTCTGCATCGCGGCAATTTCGATACGGAGAGGACAATGGCCTTGGACGCACAGTCAAATATCGCGCAGTATGATGCGCCTGAAAAAGATCTATATGAAATCGGTGAAATGCCGCCTTTAGGTTTTGTGCCAAAACAGATGTATGCATGGGCCATTCGTCGTGAACGCCATGGTGAACCTGACAAATCGTTCCAAGTCGAAATAGTTGATACTCCGACATTGGACAGCCAAGAGGTTTTGGTTTTGGTGATGGCGGCTGGCGTAAACTATAACGGGATCTGGGCGGGATTGGGTGTTCCTATTTCGCCGTTTGATGGCCACGGCGCTGACTATCACATTGCGGGATCGGACGCATCTGGCATCGTTTGGGCCGTTGGCGATAAGGTTACCCGTTGGAAAGTTGGCGATGAAGTTGTGATCCATTGTAACCAAGACGACGGCGACGACGAAGAATGCAACGGTGGCGATCCGATGTTTTCAACCAGTCAACGCATTTGGGGATATGAAACCCCGGATGGATCATTTGCGCAATTCACCCGTGTTCAAGCGCAACAATTGATGCCACGTCCGAAACATCTGACATGGGAAGAAAGCGCGTGTTACACGCTGACGCTTGCGACAGCATATCGCATGTTGTTTGGGCATCATCCGCATGAACTTAAACCTGGTCAAAACGTTTTGGTCTGGGGGGCATCAGGCGGATTGGGATCCTTTGCGATCCAATTGATCAACGCGGCGGGAGCCAATGCAATTGGTGTGATTTCCGAAGAAGACAAACGCGATTTCGTCATGGGATTGGGTGCGAAGGGCGTGATCAATCGCAAGGATTTTGATTGTTGGGGGCAATTGCCGACCGTGAATACGCCAGAATACGCCGCATGGTTCAAAGAAGTGCGCAAGTTCGGCAAGGCGATTTGGGACATCACGGGCAAGGGTAACAATGTTGACATCGTATTTGAACACCCAGGCGAAGCAACGTTTCCTGTGTCGACCTTTGTTTGTAAAAAAGGTGGCATGATCGTGATTTGCGCGGGCACAACGGGCTTTAACTGTACCTTTGATGTGCGGTATTTGTGGATGCATCAAAAACGTATCCAAGGCAGCCACTTTGCCCATCTTAAACAAGCGTCAGCCGCCAACAAATTGATGGTCGAACGTCGTTTGGATCCGTGCATGTCCGAAGTTTTCCCATGGGCTGAAATTCCGATGGCGCATTTGAAAATGCTACGCAATCAACACAAGCCCGGCAACATGGCCGTTTTGGTCCAAGCGCCGCGCACCGGTTTGCGTACCTTTGAGGATGCATTAGAGGGTTAATGTTCCCTTAACGCTCATCGACGGCCGCGAATCACCATAGTGATACGCGGCCGTTTTGTTTTTAAAAATGTCGGTTGTTTTGTTTCAATAAGTTAAAAATCGCAGACCCGCTATTTTAGGGGGGTTGGAAAAAGCGAATTTCGTTAACTAATCGTTTCGCGCTATGATTGTATTAACCAAATATTAACCTTTGAAAAAGAGATTGATCATGAAACATGACTGGATCTTGGACGTACTGACAGACCTGGGTACATTTGCCCGTGAAAACGATTTGCTGACCCTTGCGGCACAGCTGGACGAAACGCAAATGGTTGCTGCGATTGAAATTGCGTCCGTTTATGAAAGAAGCGCAATTGACGCAATTGAACAAGATAATTCAGATCGACGCGATCTTTACACGCTTGGACAAAGCAAGCGTATTATCTGATCTGCAACCGATCATCGAAGTTTTACGTGACGGCTTTCGCGTGGATCACATGGTGTATCATTGGGTCAATGCCAGAGGGGCAAAATTAGGGGTTGGAACCTATTCGCAAGACTGGATCGAACGGTACCTCGAAAAGGGGTATTTGCGCATCGACCCTGTGATTTTAGGATGTGCGCAACATTTCCATCCTGTTGATTGGAAAAATCTGGATTGGAGCGCGAAGGCCGCCCGCCAATTCCAGCAAGACGCAATTTCATTTGGTGTCGGTAACCAAGGGATGTCCATCCCGATCCGTGGCCCCCAATGACAATATGCGCTTTTCTCGGTAAGCCACAATTGCCGTGATGACCAATGGTTGGCCTTCATTACGGACAATCGCCGAAACCTGATTTTATTGGCGCATTATTTCAACAAAAAGGTGCTTGAAATCGAAGGCGATCGCATTGGCGATGCGCGCGCACATTTGTCACCCCGCGAAATCGAGGCGCTGACACTTTTGGCGCTGGGGTATAACCGTGCGCAAGTTGCGCAAACCATGACAATATCGGAACACACGCTGCGTGCCTATATCGAAAGCGGACGTCATAAATTGGGCGCGATGAATACGGTTCACGCTGTGGCATGTGCCATCAACGCGGGTATGATAATCGTCTAATTTTAATTAAATAGCGCACGTTGCGCGTCCCGAAAATTAACCATTTTTCACGTAGCGTTGGGAACCCACCAAAAAGGATCCCAACTTATGTTACGATATGTCTTTGCCGATCAATTAGACCAATTTCCAACCCTGCGCGATTCCATGTTTCGCGATCGCGCTGATCAATTTAAAACACGTTTAAACAGGGATGTTAATGTTGAAGAAAACGGGTTTGAACGCGATGAATACGACGATGCAAACCTAAATCCCCTCTATGTTATTTGGGAAACCCCCCAAGGCACCCATAGCGGTTCAATGCGATTGTTGCCCACGACGGGTCGATGCATGGTTAATGAACATTTTCTTGACCTCATGGGGGAGATCTTATTCAAAATCCTACAATTTGGGAATGCACCCTCTTTTGTTTGTCGCGCGCGGCGACGCGGTTGACCGCGAATGCGTTGATGCTTGCCGATGGCGAGGTGATGGTTGGATTTGGTGTCAAGCAATGCGTTGGCGTTTTTGGTCAACGCATGATCCGAATTTATCGAATGATTGGTGCACAGCCCAAGATTTTGGGGCAATCTGGCGAAGGTAAGGATTTTATCGGTGTCGGGGTCTGGTCGTTTAGCGACGATTTGCGACAAAGGGTTGCGAAAATCGCAGGAATATCGCCCACGCAATCGCGCAAATGGTTCGATTTGGCATTTGGTGAAGATCAAAGATTGGCGCAGGTGGGTTAGTAACCTCTGGCGCTTTGATCAGTGGCGCGATAATGTCGCGCCATGACACCAAACGTGATTACATTTTCCCCCGATCAAGCCGAGGCGTATGACAAAGTCGCGCAACTTTTGCGCGGGGCGGGCGTCGATTTAGAGGATGGGATGGTGTATTCGGGGGGCGATTTGCATTCCCCTGTGATGGCGGTCATGGGTAAGGCGGGCTCTGGTAAAACGCTTTTGTTGGCGCAGCTCTACAAAGCGATGCAAGACGCGGGCGTTGAAGTGATTTCGGGTGATTACGAAAGCCGCCGAAAAAAGCAAAAACGCACCCTTGCGATTTTGGCGCCTACCAACAAAGCGGCAAGCGTTTTGCGCATGCGCGGCGTGCCTGCAACAACCATCCATCGCATTCTTTACACGCCGGTGTATGACCCTGAATACGAACGTATCGCCGAATGGTTGGCCGGCGAAGACGAACGCCCCGATGTCGAGGGCTTGACCGATGAAGCGTTAGACCGGGCTTATGATTTTTATCAGGTTGCAAAATCTATTCCTGGTGCTTTGGCGGCAGCAGGGCTCAGGGGATCAGATTTCATCACCGGTTGGAAACGCCGCGAAGACCCATTAGATATTGGCTTTATTGATGAATCCTCAATGTTGGACGATCGCCAATTCGAAGATTTGAAGGAGATCTTTCCGACGCTGGTGTTATTCGGCGATCCTGCCCAACTTGCACCGGTTAATCAATCGGGCGCGATGGTGTTTGATCGTCTGCCAGAGGGACAAAAGAAACATTTAAGCCGTGTGCACCGCCAGACCCAAGATAACCCCATCTTGGATTTGGCGCATGCCTTGGCCGATCCAAATTTGCAGTTTCACGATTTTGAACAGATGATCGAAGAGACGTCGCGCAAAGATGATCGCGTGATATGGGGGCAACGTGTCGAGGTTGATTTGATGGCGCGTAGCCCCGTTCTGGTTTGGCGCAACGCTACGCGTATACGATTGATCCAAGCATTCCGAAGCGTCTTTGGCGCCCCCGATGATGCGTTGTTAGAAGGCGAACCGTTGATTTGTGACGGCATTGAATTGCCGTTGAAGCATCGCAAAAAACGGATTGACCTAGAAGCCCGCGGATTGATCAAAGGTGCGCAGGTTGTTTACCTGGGGCCAGGGCGCAAGCCAGGTTTTTCGCGATTACACGTTATGGGGGCCGAAGATCCACAGGTTTCGGCAGCATCCATTGTGAAAATCGAACGTCCCGAGGAAGAAGAACCTTTTATCCCTTATGCGGCCCGTATGGGCGCGGCATTCTTGCATGGGGCAGCCGTCACAATTCACAAAGCCCAAGGGTCCCAATGGGATACGGTTCAGGTGTTTGCGCCTGATCTTTATACTGCTGCGCAAATGAATAGAAACGAAGCGGGGCAGCCGCTTTGGAAACGATTGGCATATGTTGCGATCACACGGGCACAGGATCGGTTGATTTGGGTCGTTCGTAACCGATTATCAAAACCAACCTATCCATTAACCGTCGAAGACTTGCGCCAGCTTTCCACACCCACGTTAACCCTTGAGGCAGAAGAAACGTAACGTCTTGCAAAACCTAGCTTGCAAAACATGATTTTTCGTTCCCATACTGGACCAAAAAAACGGGAGAATATCATGTTAGGTCAGATGATGCATCGGCCCCTTTCGGTTATCGAAATTCTTAAATTTGCAGCCGAAAGTCATCGAAGCGCGGAAATCGCTTCGGTTAGAACCGAAGGCGATATTCATCGATATTCCTATATGGATGCATATCGTCGCGTTTCAAAATTGGCAAATGCTTTGAAACGCTTGGGCATGCATCCGGGGGACCGTGTTGCGACGCTTGCGTGGAATGGGTATCGGCATTTTGAATTATACTATGCCATAAGCGGCATGGGCGCGGTGTGCCACACAATCAATCCGCGGCTTAGCGCGGAACAAATGACTTATATTACACACCACGCTAATGATCGTGTGATGTTTTTGGATACAACGTTTGTTCCCATTATCAACGCGCTGGCCGAACATTTGCCGACGGACATGCGATTTGTTGTAATGACAGATCGTGCACATTTGCCCGAAAGCCCGTTGGATTTATTGTGTTACGAGGATTTGATTGCGGATTGTCCCGATACTTTTGACTGGCCTGAATTGGATGAAAATACCGCCTGTGGTCTGTGCTATACCTCTGGCACAACGGGAAATCCAAAGGGTGCCCTTTATTCACATCGGTCTACATTGTTGCATGCGTTTTCTTTGTGCATCAGCCTTGGTCGCTTTTTACAAGAAGGGACGCGTGTTTTACCCGTTGTGCCGTTGTTCCATGTGAATGCGTGGGGTTTGCCATACGGTGCGCCTTTGGCAGGGGCATCATTGATTTTCCCTGGTGCTGCATTGGATGGACCATCCGTTTTCAAATTGATGGATATCGAAGGCGTCAATTCCGCGTGGGGTGTGCCCACCGTGTGGTTGGGGCTCCAAGCTGAAATTGCCGCGCAAGGGCGCAATCCAAACGGGTTTTCGTCGGTTGTTGTTGGCGGATCCGCAGCACCAAGATCGATGATTGAAAAATTTGAATCCACGGGTGTATCGGTCTGTCATGCATGGGGTATGACCGAAATGAGCCCGGTGGGCACCCATGGTATTTTGCCCGCTGAGATGGCTAAGTCGAAAACATTGTCGGAACGGCTTGATCTACAACAATATCAAGGGCGCCGTGTTTTTGGTGTTGATCTGAAAATCGTCGATGAAAATGGTGCCGAATTGCCCCATGATGGCAAAGCCGTTGGTGAATTATATGTGCGCGGAAACGCGATCATTTCGGGGTATTTCCAAAATGACGACGCCAATTCCGATGCCTTCGACGCGGACGGTTGGTTTGGAACAGGTGATATTGCCGCAATTCGCCCCGATGGTTTTTTGTCGATCCAAGATCGGGCGAAAGATCTTATCAAATCAGGCGGCGAATGGATTAGCTCAATTGATCTAGAAAACATTGTGATGTCCCATCCTCAGGTTGCCAATTGCGCAGTGATTGCTGTGCCACATCCAAAGTGGGACGAACGCCCGTTGCTTGTCATCGTTCCCGCAGGTGATGCGCGGGTGGACAAAGACGAAATAGACGAACTTTTGTTACAGCATGTTGCGAAATGGCAATTGCCCGACGCACTTGAATTTGTCGATACGTTACCGTTGACCGCAACTGGAAAGGTTTCAAAACTAACCCTGCGCCAGCAATTCGCCGACTATATACTTCCAGATTTGAAATAGAGGACAGAATGGACCTAGGAATAACAGAACGCGTCGCACCGCTGATTAATGCCGTGCGGGACATGGTTGAAAACGATATTGCGCCGCTGGATTCGGAATTTCATGCCGAGGTTGGCAAACATCCATCTGGGGATCGGTTTCAACATACACCCCGCCAATTGGAAATTTTGGATGGGCTTAAGGCCTTGGCACGCGAACGCGGGCTGTGGAATTTTTGGTTGACCGACAGCGATCGTGGATACGGATTAACCACAGTAGAATACGCCTATTTGGCCGAGGAGATGGGCAAAGTTGGCATAGCGGCCGAGGTGTTTAACTGCAACGCACCTGATACGGGCAACATGGAGGTGTTAGAACGCTATGGCACCCAAGCCCATAAAGATCGTTGGTTGAGCGATTTGTTGGACGGAAAAATCCGGTCCGCCTATGTCATGACTGAACCGAATACCGCATCCTCAGACGCGGCCCAATTGGGATTCTCTGCGCAAAAGGACGGCGATGATTGGGTGCTGAATGGTGAAAAATGGTGGATATCAGGTGCAGGTGACCCACGCTGTGCCGTTTACATTTTGATGGCATGTTCAAATCCAAATGCCGAAAAACATGCACGTCACACCATGTTTGTGCTCGATGCAAAGACACCTGGTATCGAAATTCTACGCCCAATGCAGGTCTTTGGCCATGACGATGCGCCGCATGGGCACATGCATTTGCGGTTTACAAATGTCCGCATCCCTAATTCGGCCGTTATTTTGGGCGAAGGTCGAGGGTTTGAAGTGGCCCAAGGCCGCCTCGGTCCTGGCCGCATACACCATTGCATGCGCGCCATCGGTCAGGCAGAAAAAGCATTAGAAATGATGTGCCGCCGTGGCTTGTCACGCGAAGCCTTCGGGAAACAAATCATCGATCTGGGGGCGAACTATGACATCATTGCCAACGCACGTATGGAAATTGAAATGGCGCGTTTGCTGTGCCTGAAAGCTGCGCACATGATGGATACCGCGGGTGTGCGCGCGGCCCAGCCTTGGATTTCAAAAATCAAAGTTGTGGCGCCGCTTGTGGCCGGGAAAGTAATAGATGATGCAATGCAGCTTCACGGCGCCGCTGGGATTAGTCAGGATTTTGATCTCGCGCATATGTGGACGCATGTCCGCACATTGCGCTTTGCTGATGGTCCAGATGCCGTCCATCGTCGCCAAGTCGCGCGCGCCGAATTGCGCAAATATCGTAATTCATAAACGTTAATTTCGCCTTCGGCGAGGATATTTGGGGACAGAAAATGAACACTGTGCGTGCTTTGCATTTTCTGTCCAGAAAATATCCTCAGGGGTGAATTGGCCAAAGGCCAAGAGGGGCAGAATGCCACTATTTTTCTGAGGTATCCAACCAAATGGTCACAGGTCCATCATTGACCAACGATACCGCCATGTCCGCGCCGAATTGACCGCGCTGGGTGGTTATTCCCTGCGATTCAATTTGTTGCGCGAAATATGTATATAAATTTTCACCTTCGGACGGTGCCGCCGCATAGGAAAACCCGGGCCGGTTTCCGCGCCAAACGTCGGCGGCAAGGGTGAATTGTGATACAACTAAAGCAGATCCCTTGATGTCCAAAATTGATTTGTTCATCTTGCCGTCATCGTCTTTGAATATCCGCAGTTTCGCGATTTTAGCGGCCAGCTGGTCAGCCTCGGCTGTGGTATCGCTTTGCATTGCGCAGATCAGGATCAACAACCCCGTATCACATTGGCCAATGGTTTTGCCGTCAACTACGACTGACGCCTGTTTGACCCGTTGAATAAGCGCGCGCATGTTAGCCTCCGTTTTGTTTTGCCA
>JAYPUL010000031.1:0-30400 GCA_038134005.1 Paracoccaceae bacterium
GTCGTAGAATCTGGCGGGTCATCTGGCGGTTTGAAGCGCTTTTGTGAAGGTGTTGGCGAAAACACAATCGACATTGCAAACGCGTCGCGTAAAATCAAAGACAAGGAAATCAAAGCCTGTGCAGACGCCGGCGTGACAGAAATCATCGAAGTGCGCATCGGCTATGATGGGATCGTTTTTGCATCCGACATTAACGGTCAAAACTTTGCCTTCCAACCTGCGGACATTTATACCGCGCTTGCGGCCGAATTGCCTGTTGATGGCAAAATGGTTGCAAATGCGCATTCTGATTGGGCAGATGTAAACGCAGCATTCCAATCGCAACAGATCCAAGCCTATATTCCGGGTACCAAACACGGCACACGCGAAGTGTTTGAAGAAAAAGTATTGTTGGCAGGCTGTGAAGAAACAGGCGCATTTGACGCGATCATGGCGATGAATGGCGGTGACAAGAAAGCCGCAGAAAAATCCTGTATGGCTGTGCGCACAGATGGCCGTTCGGTTGATATCGATGGCGACTATACAGAGACCTTGGCGTCGATCGATTCAAATAAAGATGGTATCGGCGTGTTTGGTTTGTCTTTCTATGAAAACAACACTGACAAATTGCAAGTTGCAACAATGTCAGGTGTCACACCTTCGACTGACACAATCGCAAGTGGCGATTACCCCGTGTCACGTCCATTGTTCTTTTACATCAAAAAAGCACACCTTGGTGTGATCCCTGGTATCAAAGAATATGCAGAATTCTTTATTTCGGACGAAATCGCAGGTCCAGACGGCCCATTGGCAGAATATGGTTTGGTGTCTGATCCTGAATTGGCATCGACCCAGTCGGTTGTCAGCAACGAAGATGTCATGCAATAAAGGGTAGATTACTCACCGCAAAAATGCCTTGGCGATCGTTCGATTGCCAAGGCCGATTTATAAGGGCTGATATGTCAAATCCAACTTTGGTTATTTCTATCCTTGCGCTTGGCGTGATCGGATTTTTCGCCGGGCGCCGCAAAGCATTGGGTGCCTCGAAAAAATTGCATTCGTTGCCGCGCTATTATGGATCATACGTTGCGATCTATACGGTCGTTCCAGCTATGTTATTGATTGCTATGTGGCCGACTCTTTTGCCCATGGCCGTGAATGCGCCAGTATTTGGCCAAATTACACCCAATATGATCCCCGACGGTGGATCCGCAGATTTGATAATGTCAGAAATCCATCGCCTGGCTGTTGGACTTGACTATGGACGCAGCACCGGATTGATTGACGTTGACGCGTTAGGTGCGGAAACCAACCTATCGGTTTTGGCGAATATCCTGAACGCCGCAGGCGTCATGTTATCAGGCGATTTAAATCCAGAAATATTAAGCTTGGCATTGGATTTGATGTCACGAAACCAAGCCTCTCATATGGGTATGGTTATCGTTGCAATCATCATAGCTTTTTTGGGTTTCGCATTTTCTTACCGCCGCGTGGCACCTGAATTTTGGGCACGAAATGCGGTGGAACGCGTATATTTAGGGGTCTTAATCTTGGCCTCTGCGGTTGCGATCCTAACCACGCTTGGCATTGTGATGTCGATGGCCTTTGAAACAACGAATTTCTTCAAGCTACACAATTGGATCGATTTCTTTTTCGGAACTGAATGGGCGCCGAATTTCCGCGGGGATAGCGCGTTATCTATTTTGCCATTACTGTGGGGCACCCTTTACATTTCGTTGGTCGCCCTATTGGTCGCCGTTCCTATCGGGTTATACGCTGCAATTTACCTATCCGAATATGCATCGCGGCCTGTGCGGTCGATTGCAAAACCGATGTTAGAGGTCTTGGCAGGCATTCCAACGATCGTTTACGGTTTATTTGCGCTGGTCGTTTTTGGCCCGTTTTTAAAGGATTGGTTTGGCGACGGTGGATATTTGGGTGTAAATTGGATGGCGGACGCGCGGTCGGTTGCGACGGCCGGTATTGTTATGGGCATTATGTTAATCCCATTCGTATCGTCATTGTCTGACGACATAATTAACGCTGTGCCGCAATCCTTGCGTGATGGGTCATATGGTTTGGGCGCGACGCAGTCTGAAACCGTGAAACAGGTTGTTTTGCCGGCGGCTTTGCCAGGTATCGTTGGTGCAATTCTTTTGGCCGCATCGCGTGCCATTGGGGAAACCATGATCGTTGTGCTTGGGGCGGGGGCGATCGCACGCTTTACAGGCAATCCATTAGAGGCGTTAACGACGATCACCACACGCATTGTTAGCCAGCTGACAGGTGATGGTGATTTTAATAGCCCAGAAACTTTGGTTGCTTTTGCTTTGGGGTTGACCTTGTTCGTGATAACCCTTGGGTTAAATATCATTGCCCTGATCATTGTCCGTAAATATCGGGAACAATACGAATGACAGAAACACGTTCTCTTTTTGCTGCGTCCGCCACAACAAAGCGCCGCAATGCCGCCGAAAAACGGTTTCGTTTATATGGAAAAATGGCCATTGCCGTTGGACTTTTGATGTTGGTCACGTTGGCTTATACAATCGTTTCCAAAGGCGCTGGCGCGTTTCAACAAACCTTTGTCACGTTAAATATCGAATTGCTCGAAAGCAAATTGGATAAAAAGGGCAATCGCAATTTGGATGAAATGAAAAAGGTCACGACCTTTGGATATGCGCCTTTGATAAAAAACGCGTTTGAAACCTTGGTAGCCGAAAAAGGCGTTGCGACCAAGATCAAAGCCAAAGATATGGCCGAAATCATATCGAAAAGTGCGCCTTCAAAGATGCGCGATCGCGTTTTGGCGAACCCAGTATTGATTGGCCAAACAGTTGAATTTAGATTTTTGGCGAATTCTTGGATCGACGGGTATCTCAAAGGGCGGGTCACACGCGAAAACACGCAAAACAACAAGAATGTCACAGTGCAACAACTTGATTTTGTGGATGAAATGGTCGTGCTGGGTGTTGTGAAAAAGACATTTAACCTAGGCTTTATCATCGGCGCAGATGCGTCAGATCAGCGCCCAGAAGATGCCGGTATCGGTGTTTCGATGATTGGATCGCTTGCAATGATGTTGGTGGTTTTGGTGTTGTCGTTGCCAATCGGGGTCGCGGCATCAATTTATCTAGAGGAATTTGCGCCAAAGAATTGGTTTACGGACCTGATCGAAGTCAACATTGCCAATCTTGCCGCGGTTCCGTCGATTGTCTTTGGGATCTTGGGCTTGGCCATATTCATCAACACGATTGAATTGCCGCAATCGGCTCCGTTGGTGGGTGGGTTGGTGTTGACCCTCATGACCTTGCCGACAATCATCATTTCTACGCGGGCGGCCTTAAAAGCAGTGCCCCCAAGCATCCGCAGCGCCGCACTAGGGCTAGGGGCGTCGAAAATGCAATCCGTGTTTCACCATGTCTTACCATTGGCCGCACCGGGCATTTTGACAGGCACAATCATTGGTTTGGCCCAAGCATTGGGTGAAACCGCGCCATTGTTGTCGATTGGTATGATCGGATACATTGCAACCAATATGCCGCAAACGGTGGCAGATGCATTTTTAGCACCGAATTCGGTTATGCCTGCGCAAATTTATGAATGGGCCAAACGCTCCGATCCTGCGTTCTATGAACGTGCTTGGGGCGGCATTATCATCCTTCTTGTTTTCTTGATTACCATGAATACGCTTGCCGTGATCTTACGGCGCCGTTTTGAACGTCGGTGGTTATAATGAAAGATCAAGTTTCTCGACTAGCGGAGAGTTCTGTGACCTCAAACACTTCTAAAATCAGCGCCTCACAGGTGAATGTTCATTATGGTGATGCGCATGCAATCAAAGACGTCAACGTCGAAATCGATGCGAATACCGTGACCGCATTTATTGGTCCGTCAGGGTGTGGCAAATCCACGTTTCTACGTAGTTTGAACCGAATGAACGACACCATCGAAATTTGCCGCGTGACCGGGCAAATTTTATTGGATGGCGAAAATATCTATGATCCAAAGGTTGATCCCGTCCAGCTTAGGGCGAAAGTGGGGATGGTGTTCCAAAAACCGAACCCGTTTCCAAAGTCGATCTATGACAATATTACCTATGGTCCGCGCATTCACGGTTTGGCGAAAACCAAAGCGGATCTTGATGCGATTGTCGAAAGCGCCTTGCGCCGCGCCGCCATTTGGGATGAGGTCAAAGATCGATTGGATGCGCCCGCCACTGGCTTATCTGGGGGGCAACAACAACGTATCTGTATCGCGCGTGCGATTGCCACCGCGCCCGACGTATTATTGATGGATGAACCGTGTTCGGCGCTTGATCCGATTGCTACGGCACAAGTCGAAGAATTGATCGATGAACTGCGCCAAAACTATTCGGTCGTGATTGTCACGCATTCAATGCAACAAGCCGCACGTGTTAGCCAAAAAACCGCCTTTTTCCATTTGGGCAGTTTGGTCGAATATGACGACACCACCAAAATCTTTACAAATCCCAAAGATCCCCGCACGGAAAGCTATATCACGGGCCGTATCGGATAGGAGCACATTATGAATTCGAACCAACATATTAGATCCGCTTTCGACCGTGATCTGGACGCTATTCAATCAAAAATGTTGAAAATGGGCGGCATGGTCGAAGCCGCGATATTGGACGCCGCCAAATGTTTTGAAACGCGTGATATCGAATTGGCCGACGACGTGCGTGCACGGGACAAAAAAATTGACGCTTTAGAAGCACAGATTAACGAAGATGTCACGCGCATTATCGCGCTTCAATCGCCTGCTGCGTCTGATTTGCGTCGGTTGTTGTCTATTTTGAAGGTATCGGCCAATCTTGAACGCATTGGGGACTATGCCAAGAATATGGCGAAACGAACCCATGTTTTATTGCAAATGCCATCCATCGAAAATTCGCCAGCATCCTTGCGTCGCTTGGCGCGTGAGGTTCAGTTGATGTTAAAGGACGCTCTTGACGCCTATGTAAAAGGCGATGCCGATCTGGGCCATTATATCATCAATCGTGATAAAGATGTCGATCAACTTTATAACGCGCTTTTCCGTGAATTTCTGACGTATATGATGGAAGACCCGCGCAACATCACACCTTGTATGCATTTGCATTTCATTGCAAAAAATATTGAACGGATGGGCGATCATGTGACCTCGATCGCAGAGCAAGTGATTTTTGTGGTGACAGGCCAAATGCCGGCTGAACCGCGCGATAAAGCGGACCAGACATCAACCAACGTTGATTTGTCAAAAGGATAGGGGTGATGGCGAAAGCGCCACTAATCTTGGTAATTGAGGACGAAGCCGCCCAACGCGAAGTCCTTTTGTACAATGTCAAAGCTGCCGGTTACGATGCGATCTGGGCCGATAATGGTGAAGACGGTGCCGTTTTGGCATACGAAAATATCCCAGATGTGATTGTTGCCGATTGGATGATGCCAAAATTATCTGGCCTTGAGCTGTGCCGCCAACTGCGGGCCAAGCAGACGACAAAAGACATTCCGATAATTTTATTAACGGCACGATCTGATGATGCTGACAAAGTCCGCGGTTTGGAAACCGGGGCCGATGATTATGTGACCAAACCTTATTCGGTCGCGGAATTAATGGCACGGGTCAAATCACAGCTGCGCCGGACGCGGGCATCATTGATGGGGGAACAATTATCCTTTGATGATCTGATGATGGATGCCGCGGCGCATCGGGTGTTTCGCGGTGATGTTGAAATCAAACTTGGTCCTATTGAATATCGTCTTTTGTCAATTTTCTTGGAAAAACAGGGGCGCGTTTTATCGCGTGATCAACTTTTGGATGATGTTTGGGGGCGTGATATTTATGTCGATACACGCACTGTTGATGTCCACATAGGTCGGCTCAGAAAGGCCTTGGTCGCACATGGCCATTCGGACCCAATTCGAACTGTTCGCGGCGCAGGATATGCGTTGGGATAAAACGCCAAAGGATTGACAATTTTATAAGCGCTGTCACGATGCCCAAAAAAGAAGGCAAATCATGACGATGATCAGCGCAGGCGCAAAATTGGTGACCCGATTGCACAAATTGGGCGTGTCTTATGTTTTTTGTAATTCTGGAACCGATTTCCCGCCCATTATCGAAGGTATTGCGCAAGCGCAGGCCAAAGATCGTGCAATCCCGCGTATGATCACCGCCCCCCATGAAACCGCTGCACTTGCCATGGCGCACGGCGCGTATTTAGCGACGCAACACGCCCAAGCGGTCATGGTACACACAAATGTGGGCCTCGCGAATGCTGTGATTGGTGCATTGAATGCGCAATCTGATAACGTACCAATGTTGATCTTCTCAGGTCGCACACCGGTCACCGAACGCGGTCAATTCGGGTCGCGCACGGTGCCCATTGGGTGGGGACAAGAAATGATGGATCAACATGCATTGATGCGCGAAGCCTGCAAATGGGATTACGAATTGCGCTTTCCCGAGCAAATCGATGAACTTGTCGACCGTGCGTTTGCGATTGCCAATTCCGATCCGAAAGGACCTGTTTATATTTCGTTGCCGCGTGAGGTCTTGTGCCAAGATGTTCAGGACACAGACCCCCCAATTTCGATGCGACCCGCACGATCCATCGGCCATCCAGACGACATTGCCGATTTGGCCACAAGGATCGCTCGGGCAAAATTCCCGGTTATTTTTGCTCAACGCGGTGCTGGGTCGCGCGAAGCCAGCAATGCCCTGGGCCAGATGGTACAAGATTGGGGAATTCCGGTATGTCAATATTGGGCCGTTCAACCGGCAATACCGACGGATCACACGATGTCCGTCACGGCCGATCCATCCCCGTTATTGCGTGACGCCGATCTGATTATTTGCCTGGACGCGCTTGCGCCGTGGGAACCTTCCAAACATGTGCCGCGGGCCGACGCGACGGTTGTTCAAATCGGGCCAGATCCCTTGTTTTCACAACGCCCAATTCGTAATTTCCGCGCTGATGTATCGATCGCTGGGGATCTAAGTGAAACGATTATCGCGTTGGCAAGAACCTTGGGGACATGCGCCAACGAACACGCCTTAAACCGTGCCAAGGCAATCGCGGATCAAACACAAGCTACGCGCGCCATAATGGCCCAGACGCATTGCGATGACACATCACCGCAATTGACCAAAACATGGATTAGCCAAGCAATTGCTGGGATCATAAATCGCGAAGACGCTGTGTTGGTTGCCGAATTGGGCGCAAAATTACCCTTGATGGCCTTGTCGCATGCCGATGCTTGGTACGAAAGCCCACATTCTGGCGGCTTGGGGTTTGGTTTGCCGGCCGCGATGGGGGTTCGCTTGGCCAAGCCTGATCGTGTTGTGATTGCGACGGTAGGCGATGGGTCTTATATGTTTGCAAATCCGGTCGCGTGTCACCAAATCTGCGCAGCAGAAGGCATTAGCCCCATTATTATTGTTATGAATAACGCTGAATGGAATGCGGTACGTGCATCTGTCTTGTCATTGTATCCCAATGGTGCGGCCGCCCAGTCCAATACGGTTCCATTGACGGATCTGTCGCCCAGCTTTGATTTTCAACACATCGCGACCGCCGCGGGTGGGTGGGGGACACGTGCAACAACAAAAGACGACTTCATGCTTGCCCTGGAAACCGGATTGAAACGTGCGAAATTGAACGAAGGGCCGTCCTTGATTGATGCAATAATCATGCGCGATTAATTGGATGGAGCGGGTAGCGGGAATCGAACCCGCGCGTTCAGCTTGGGAAGCTGACAGGCTGCCATTACATCATACCCGCGCGCCTTCGCCATACCGCGCAATCCCATGTTTGGTCAAGATGGGAAAGTATCGGCTTTCATCTTTGTTCAAATACTCAAATCGCGACCTAATTTGGGTTTACTGATCCCAATTTGGGGGGCGTTTGTCCAAAAATGCGGCAATGCCTTCTTCGGTGTCACGATACAACATATTTTGCACCATTACGTCGCCTGCATAATCATAGGCATCGCGCATCGACATTTCGGATTGGGCATAAAACGCTTCTTTGCCGATTTTCACGGCGGCCCCCAATTTTGCCGCGACCGTTTGGGCCAGACGTGTTGTTTCATACTCCAAATCATCATGCGCGACAACGCGGTTCACCAATCCTAATGCTAGGGCGCGCTCTGCTTGGATAAATTCACCGGTTGATAACATTTCAAATGCCATTTTGCGGGGGATATTGCGCGACAAAGCAACCATGGGTGTCGAACAAAACAAACCGATGTTGACGCCGTTTACGCCAAATCGCGTGCCTTCAGCCGCGACAGCCATATCGCAGCTGGCGACCAATTGGCACCCAGCGGCGGTTGCAATTCCATGGACCTGGGCGATGACAGGTTGGGGCAGGGTGCGGATTGACATCATCATGGTCGCACAGCGATCAAACAGATCTTTGAAATATGCTTTGCCTCCATCTTCTGCTTGTCGGCCCGCTGTCATTTGTTTCAAATCATGACCTGCACAAAACACTTTTCCTTCACCCGATAGAACGACGGCACGGATCGTTTTGTCATTTTTTAACGCGTCAAATTCGGTTTTTAACGCTGCAAGCATTTCGTCAGAAAGGGCATTCAATCGCTCTGGTGAATTCAATTTCAAATGCGCAACTGCATTTGTGTCGTAACGTTCTAGAATTGCCATCTTGTCCTCCGTTTGAATTTAGCAAAACATAGACTGAAAATGTTTGGGGGAAAAGAATGCCGTTACGTTTCACGATTGCAGAATTACAAGATTATTTGGCCGAGGTATTCCCACAAGTCAAAGACGATTTTGTGATCGAAGATCTGTCAGATGACCTGACACGGGTTCGCATGATTATTTCGGAAAAACATTTAAGGCCCGGTGGAACGGTGTCGGGGCCAACAATGTTTGCATTGGCAGATTGCGCGATGTACATGGCCGTTTTGGCCCGCGCTGGCCGTGAAGCGTTGGCGGTCACAACAAATTGCTCGATTGATTTTATGCGCAAACCAGTTGCGAACACCGATTTGATTGCAGATTGCAAAATCCATAAAATGGGACGGGTCTTGGCGGTTGGCGATGCGTTCATTTATTCCGTTGGAATGGTGGAACCCGTGGCACGCGCGTCGTTGACGTATTCCATCCCACCAAAAGGTTAATGCCGCACAGATCGAACAATAAAAAACCCCGCCGAAGGGCGGGGTTTTTCATGTCAAAAAATGACGTAATCACTTTGGTGCATCAACAGGCGTAGCCGATTTTGCTTTGGCTGCTGTTGAGAGCGGATCGTCTTGGCGTTGAACGGAGCCTTCAAAATGGGCGCCTGATTCAATTGCGATTGTTTTATGAATGATATCACCCTCAACTTTTGCAGTTGCAGTCAGGCGAACTTTTAGACCACGAACACGACCAATGACGCGACCGTTTACAACGATGTCATCCGCGACCACTTCACCTTTGATCGTCGCTGTTTCACCGATGGTCAAAAGGTGTGCACGAATGTCGCCTTCGACGGTGCCTTCGACTTGGATGTCACCGGTTGTGCGAATGTTGCCAGTGACGTGCAAATCCGCGGACAACACAGATGCCGCTGGCTTTGGCTTTGGTGCGCTTGCCATTGGTGCGGCTGGCTTTTCTGCCACAACGGGTGCTGCGGGTTTCGCTGCATCTTCTTTGGGTGCAGGGTCGTTAATTTTGCTTTTAGAAAACATCATGTCCAGCCTCTAAGTACTTCATAGGGTTTTTCGCGTCGCCATTAACGCGAACTTCATAGTGTAAATGCGTCCCGGTTGATCGTCCAGTGTTTCCCATATCACCAATCCGTTCGCCACGCGACACTCTTTGTCCAACTTGTACGCGAATTTTTGAAAGATGACCATAGCGGGTTTCATAGCCAAATTCATGTTTGATTTTGATCAACCTGCCATAGCTGGATGCCCACCCGGCATGGGTGACAACACCGTCAGCAGTTGAATAAATTGGTGTCCCGTGGGCGGCTGCGAAATCGGTGCCGTAATGCATCCGGCCCCATCGACGTCCATACCCTGATGTAAAGCGGAATGCGCTTTTTAAAGGGGATGCAAATGGAACCTTTTCAACCGCCATGCGGTATACATTCATTTCATCTAAATTACCCAAAATCGCCAACGCGCGGGTTTCTTCGATTGTGGGTTCTTGTCCGTGCGTTGACAGCTTTGTCATCGGCCCGCCATATCCGGAATAACCACGGCGAATAGCGTCGATAATGCTATCGGGGTTCATGCCCGCGGATTTGAACATTTTATTCAACGGTTTGATGGACACTGTCATTGCTTCTTCGATTTGACGGAAAATCTGTTCGTTGCGTTGTTCCGTCAATCGCATTTCAAGTTCGATTTCTTGGACCTTGTCCAAGGCCGCTTGGGCATCTTTTGCCAACTGATCCCGTTCGGACGCGGTATCCTTGAGCGTTTTTGCCAAAAGTGACAATTCGTCCAGATTGCCAGTACCCGACATTTGTTGTGTCATCGTGGCATGTGCCGGATCATATGATTTTAAAGCGGCAATTTCGTCTTTTACAGTGTTATTTTCGCTTAACGCCAGTCGCATTTTTTTCTGGGTTGTTTCAAGCGCGGCAACCAATTCGCGGCGTTTTAGGTCCATTTGCAACAATTCGGCCTGCATCACCGATACTTGACCCAATGCTTGGTCAAAACGACGTTGCGCTTTTGTTGCCTCTTCCGCGCGAATGTCGCGTTCTTGGGCCATATATTGAAGCCGCTGTTGATACGTTTCTTGATCACGCAGGGCCTGTTCACGGAAATTGCCGGCGCCGATGCTGTCCATCACAATGATTGATGTTGCTATAATCACCCACGCCAAAAGCGCAGCCATGACCAAAAACAATGATGCCTGAACGGTGGGGCGCAGCCGAATAAACCGCGTGTCATCATCGGATTTCAAAAAAACTCGGCGCTCTGGAAAATAGCGCACCCAAAACCGATCTAGACTATGTGCAATGCGGTGTTTCAACAATGCAGTTCCCGTAACTGTTTCTCATCCCGCCTTTTGGGTAACCTCCAACGCCCAATGGTGCAACAATTTTTCCAAATCATGTGCGGAATTGCGCCCATGCATTGAGGGTGTCATGCGCTAATTTATCACAAACGAACGCCCATTTGATCAGCTAATGGCCAATAAAAATCGGGTGGAAGGCCCGCATCCGCACGTTTTTCTTCATTGAATGGTGGCTTTAGAACACCATGGAAATATTTGCGCACCAAGTCGTGAAATACATCCTTGGGATCAAGATTTTCGCGTCCACATAGGAAATTGAACCATTTTGACCCATAGGCGACATGACCAACCTCTTCGGCGTAAATCACCTTTAGCGCGTCAACTGATTGGGTTTGACCGGCCTTTTCAAACAAATCAATCATTCCTGGCGTGACGTCCAGCCCACGCGCTTCTAGAACCATTGGCACGACAGCAAGACGCCCTAAAAGATCATCCTTGGTATCTTGTGCCGCTTGCCACATGAATGCATGCGCAGGTAAAGCGCCATAGTGGCTTCCCAAGGCTTCAAGGCAATCACAGATAAGGTTGTAATGTTTGCTTTCCTCAGCGGCAGATTTGACCCAATCATCGTAAAAACCGATGGGCATTTTGATATGTCCAAAGCGGGCGATAATATCCCAATGCAAATCGACCGCATTCAATTCGATATGCGCGACCGCGTGTAATAACGCAATGCGACCTGCGGCGGTGCCCGGCCTGCGGCGGGGAACATCGCGGGGTGATAACAATTCGGGTTTGTCGGGGCGCGCAGGATGCAACGGCGGGTTGGCCGTGCCAATTTCGATTGTATGTCCGTTTTCGCGTGACGCAAACCACATCTGTGCATAATGTTTTGAAAGTGCGGTTTTTTCGCGGCCGTCCTTGGTTAACAAGACGGCCGTCGCCATTTCGGTGAGGGTCAGATGTGTCACAGGTTTTTTGCCGCTGCTAAAACCTCTTCGACGTGACCAGGAACTTTGACCTTGCGCCATTCTTGTACAACCTGTCCTGATCCATCGATTAAAAATGTGGATCTTTCGATGCCCATATAGGTTTTGCCGTACATCGATTTTTCTGTCCAAACATTGAAGTCTTCGCAAACTGTTCCATGCTCGTCCGACATTAGGATGACGTTTAGATTTTGTTTTTCGATGAATTTCTCGTGCGATTTGATGGAATCTTTTGATATTCCGACCAATTCAACGCCTAATTTTGAAAATTCTTCGGCGGCTTCGGTGAAACTAATCGCTTCTTTGGTGCATCCGGGGGTGTTGTCTTTTGGATAAAAGAACACCACAACTTTGTTTGGACGTAAATCCGCGAGGTTTAACGTGCCACCGCCGTTGCGCGGCAAATCGACTGTGGGTGCTGGATAAGGAAGAGAAGACACTGTATTATCCTTTTACTGGCGTGGGTTATTTCCGTAATCTAATTCCTAAATACGAAATGAAAAGAGAAAGATCGCGGTTTTGGTGAAACGAGTTGTCTCAGCGATGGTTTGGTTGCGGCGCCATCCGGTGATCCGTGCCGTTTTGGGGATCATCGCGGCCATCGTTTTGACAACACTTCTTGTTGGCGGTGCATTTATCGTCGTGATGAAAGGGCGCGACATCGCAGTGCCCCAATCGATACAATCTCGTATGATCGATGATCTGAACCGGTCGATGAATGACGTTACTTTGGATGTTTCAAACATTACGGTTGGACTATCGCAAACTTGGCAACCCGTTTTTAATTTACTCCAACTTGGCGTTCGCCAAGGTGATAATCCGTCTTTTGTGCAACTGAATACCGTTTCGGCCCAAATATCGTTGGATCAATTGATGCGTGGCCATATGCGTGTTTCGCGGTTGGAATTGGATGGTGCAAACATTGCGGCGAAACGGTCATCCGATGGGCGCGTGACGTTTCAGTTTGGCGAATTGGGCGCGCCCGATGCAAACACATTTGATCCTTTTGTGATACTGCGTGCAATTGATGTGGCAGCATCTGGGGATGCGTTGTCAAATTTCGAACGTTTCGATCTTTACGGTTTATCCGTTCAATATGACGATTTGAAATCGGATCAAAGCTTTTTGGTCGATGGTGCGCGATTGGCGGTTGCCCGTGAAAATGATGAAATTGTAATTCGCGGGGATCTGGCGTTACTAAATGGCGGCGCTGGCGTTTCAACGCTGGAATTGAACTATAAAAGCCCGATTGGAACACGAAAAGCCGAATTTGGAATTTTGCTGACCGATATTCCCGCGGAAAATATTGCATCCCAATCGGAAATATTGGCGTGGTTAAAACCATTAGAGGCGACAATTTCGGGTGCTTTGCGTAGTGGTCTTTCTGCAAATGGCGATTTGATGCCGATTAATGGCACATTGCAGATCGCAGGTGGCGTTGTACGTCCAAATGAAACGGTGCGCCCGATTCCATTTGATGGGGCACAAACATATTTCACATATGATCCGATCAATCGTGACATTAACTTTAGCGACATTTCGGTCAAAAGCCGTGATCTTACGTTGACGGCAACTGGGTATTCTAGGTTAACGGTCGATGACGCAGGCGGACCACAGTTTATGGGCCAGCTGCAAATTACAAAGCTTCAGGCAAATCCCTTTGCGCTTTTCCCGAGCCCCATCACAGCAACCCAAGCCCGCATCGATTATCGGATGGCGTTGGATCCATTTATTATCGACGTTCCCCAGATTTTTCTTGAAGATCAAAAAAGCAAATCGCGTGTTATTGCGGATGCGAATTTGCGTGCTGATCCGACCGGTTGGAATATCGGGTTAAGCGCGCGCGTTCCCGAAGTTGGATTGGAGACTATACTTGGTTATTGGCCTGAAGCTTTCAAAGAAAAACCACGCGCTTGGGTTGCGACCAATATCCATACCGGCCAGTTGCGCGATGTTACCTTTTCGATGCGTGCCCAAAACCAAGAACCTCCCGAAACGGCGACCAGTTTTTGGTTCGAAAACACTGATTTTCATTTTCTGCCAGACATGCCAATTGTTACCGATGCGTCGGGCGTGTTTTCATCGTATGATTTTCGGACAACTGTTACATTGCAATCGGGCGTTATACGTGGGCAAAGCGATCGGCCAATCAACATGGCCGGATCTACTTTTACGATCCCAGACGCGCGTATAAAACCCAGCCCAGCAACGGCCGAAGTACATGCTCAGGGCGGCATATCGGACATTTTGACCGCTCTGAATAACAAACCGCTTTTTGTTTTGGATAAAATTGGACGGGCCGCAAGTATTGCGACGGGCGATGTCACGGCGTCGGCACAGGTAGATTTTTTATTGAAACAAGGGTTATCCCCCAATGAGATTTCTTATCATGTGGACGCGGATTTGAAAAACGTTGTGTCATCGACGCTTGTCCCAAATCGCAAAATTACCGCGAATTCATTGACATTGTCGATTGATCAAGATGTCATGACGATTTCGGGATCGGCCGCATTGGACGGCGTTGGCGGTTCGGGGCGATATACGGCGTATTTGGGCCCAACATATCGCGATAAACCTGCCAATCTTGCGGTTCAGGCGCGCGTCGGCTTGGATGATTTAACGACACTTGGGATCCCAATTCCAACATGGGCAATTTCGGGAACAACGGACGCACAGTTCGACGCCACATTTGAAAAAGGGCGCCCCCCCAAATATCGCGTCACGTCGAATTTGGCGGGATCAACATTAAAGTTGCCTCAGATGTCGTGGTCAAAACCTGCGGATACGGCGGCAAATCTGGTTGCGACAGGACAATTTGATGGCATCAATGTTTTGGAGAGCCTTACATTGGACGCACCTGGTTTGTTCGTGACTGGACGCGGGATATTCCGCAACTCTGCGTTCCAAGCGCTAGCGTTAAATAAGGTGAATTTGGGAAAAACCTTTGAGGGTTCTGTCGAAATTACGAATGGCGGCGCACTTTCAATTTCTGGCGATCGCGTTGATTTAACCTCTGTGCTCAAGCGGTATGACAGCGCAAATAATTCCGGCCAAAAATCAACGGGTCGCATGACTGTGCATCTGGATCGTTTAGATATTACAGACAAAATTTACCTAGGTGATTTTGTGTTGGATATTGATCCAAAGGGTGGGGGCACATTTACAGGATTGGTCAATCGCAATGGCCGTGTGACAGGACTTTTAGGTCGCAAAAATGGTCAAGTTTCAGTGACTATCAAAGCAGCCGATGCGGGTAAAACATTGGTTTCGGCGGGTATCATGAAACGTGCATCGGGTGGTACGATGGTCATGGACATCATGGGCACAGGGCGATCAGGTGAATTTGACGGCACAGTCACAGTGAAAGATATTCGCGTTCAAAACGCACCCGTGTTGATCGACCTATTAAATGCAG
This sequence comes from Paracoccaceae bacterium, assembly GCA_038134005.1. GTDB lineage: Bacteria > Pseudomonadota > Alphaproteobacteria > Rhodobacterales > Rhodobacteraceae > CAJXSD01. The sequence goes on from JAYPUL010000031.1 coordinate 15,370, forward strand.
TAAGCGTTGTCGGTTTGTTGGATCAATTGACGGGTGCAGGGTTATTGGTCAACGAAATCAATACAAAATTCCGCAATACTCCTTCGCAAATAATTGTCGAAAGTGCATCAATGTTTGGGCCATCCTTGGGAATGACCGTCGATGGGTATTATGACAAAGATAATAAAGCCCTTGATTTTCAAGGTGTTTTATCACCCATTTATGTCTTGAACGGGATAGGCGCCATATTTTCGAAAAAGGGTGAAGGGCTCATTGGCTTTAACTTTAACGTTGGGGGGACAACTGATAAACCCAAGGTCGCCGTGAACCCGTTGTCGATTTTTACGCCTGCGATGTTTCGTGAAATTTTTCGCCGACCCCCGCCCAAATTGGAATAACTTATGAAGCTGTCTGATTTTGATTTCGATCTTCCTCAGGAATTGATCGCAACACGTCCTGTGTCGCCTCGATCATCGGCGCGTCTTTTGCTTGCTCAGAACGACGAAATTTCCGATCGTCATGTACATGACTTGGTTGATATCCTTCGTCCTGGGGATCGATTGGTATTGAACAATACAAAAGTCATCCCTGCGCGGTTGTTTGGCGTGCGCAAACGTCATGGTGCGTCGGGTGGAACTGGCGAGGCCAAAATCGAAGTTACATTATTAGAGCCAACCGCAGGGCAGGGGTGGCGCGCGCTAATTAAGCCATTGCGCAAGGTAAACGACGGCGAAATAATCACGTTCGGGGATGGTTTCTTTGCCAGACTGATTGGAAAATCTGATGGGCAAGCCGAGATTGAATTTAATCTATCGGGCCCTGAATTTGATGCGGCGCTTGATGACGCGGGTGCAATGCCTTTACCGCCTTATATCGCATCTAAACGCGCCGCTGACGATGCCGATAAAACAGATTATCAAACTGTTTTTGCGCAACACCGCGGTTCTGTCGCGGCGCCAACGGCGTCGCTGCATTTTGATGACGAACTTTTGGCCGCTTTGCGTGCAAAAGGGATCGAATTCACCCAAGTGACATTGCATGTCGGGGCGGGAACGTTTTTGCCGGTTAAAGTTGATGATGTCACCACCCATAAAATGCATGCAGAATTGGGTGAGGTGTCAGAACATGCAGCAGCAAAAATTTTAGAAACAAAACAACGCGGTGGACGTGTTATTCCTGTTGGGACCACGGCATTGCGATTGATTGAAACCGCCGCACGCGATAAAGGCGAGATCGCCCCATGGTCAGGGGCAACAGATATTTTTATCTATCCTGGGTTTTCGTTCAAAGTGGCTGACGGATTGATGACCAACTTTCATTTGCCTAAGTCAACGCTTGTTATGTTGGTTTCGGCATTGATGGGGGGCGATCGTATTCGATCGATTTACAAACACGCGATTCATAATGGCTATAGGTTCTTTTCCTATGGGGATGCGTCGCTTTTGTTCCCTAAATTATAAAGTTTATTTGGTATTCCACAATTTTAATGGCACTATTTTACGACACTGAAAGGGCGTGATCCTATGCTTTCCGTTTTAAAAAACTCATGGGCCCTGTTGTTGGGCATGTTGTTGTTGATGTTGGGCAACGGTTTGCAAGGCACACTTTTGGGGGTCCGCGGCGAAATTGAAGGGTTTTCGACCTTTGAAATGTCGATCGTTATGTCGTCGTATTTTGTGGGTTTCCTCGGCGCCAGCCGAATGGTTCCGGAAATGATCCGCCGTGTTGGCCATGTGCGTGTTTTTGCGGCGCTTGCATCGTTTATTTCGGCGGTCTTGGTTTTATATCCCGCGCTGCCGGATCCGATTGCCTGGTCTATTGGACGTGTCATTATCGGGTTCGCATTTTGTGGCGTTTATGTGACGGCTGAAAGTTGGTTGAACAATGCGGCAACCAATGAAACGCGCGGTCAGGCATTATCGCTGTACATGATTGCGCAAACCGTCGGCATCGTTGCCGCGCAAGCGATGTTGTTGCTGGCCGATCCGGCGGGTTATACCTTGTTTATCATTATTTCGGTTTTGGTTTCGATATCGTTCGCACCAATTTTGTTATCGATCAGCCCAACGCCTGCATTCGACAGCACCAAACCAATGAGCCTAAAAAACCTGATTAAAACCTCGCCTTTGGGGTGTATGGGAATGTTTTTGTTGGGGGGGGTATTCGCGGCCCAATTTGGTATGTCTGCGATCTTTGGTGCCAAGATTGATCTAAGCCTTGTCGAAATTTCAACATTTGTGTCATTCTTTTATATTGGCGCCTTGTTATTACAATTTCCTATCGGGTGGTTGTCGGACCGGATGGACCGTCGCCGCTTAATTATGTTGTGTTCGTTTATTGGCGCATTCGGGTGTCTCTTGCCATGGATTTTTGCTGGCAACTTTTATATCCTTCTGGCGGCAGCATTTGTCATCGGGGGGATGTCCAACCCATTGTATTCTTTGTTAATTGCGCACACTAATGACTTTCTTGATCATGAAGATATGGCCGCATCCTCAAGCGGATTGTTGTTCATCAATGGCCTTGGCGCTATTGCCGGTCCCATTGTTCTGGGGCGGATGATGGATGCGTTGGGGGCGTATGGGTATTTCGTTATCCTGTTAATTCTTTTCATTTTGCTGGGTGTATATGCCGCGTATCGTATGACACGACGTCCGACTGTTGTTGAAACGACCGCATATGCGGCCGTTATGCCAACTGCATCGCCAATTGCGTTAGAAATTGCGCAAGAATATGCAATTGATGTTGCAAATGATGAAGCGGCCGAATAATTCCCCTCACATTTAGTAACAGGTGTGTAACATATTATGATTTGGGTTCTCACAGAAATGTGCAAACCTCATTCCACGGAAATAATGTCAGAGGGTAACATTATGACGGTCGAGCAGGTCTTGGGGTTTTGGTTGGACGAAGTCGGACCAAAGGGATGGTATAATGCATCAGATGAATTAGATGCGGCGATCCGTGAAAAATTTTTCGGTACATGGTGCGATATTGTGGCGGGCAAAAACGGGATGTGGCTAACCTATGCGTCTGGCGCGTTGGCCTATATCATTGTTGCGGATCAATTTTCGCGCAATATGTTCCGAAATGATGCAAAAGCGTTTTCGTCGGATCGCATCGCGTTGTCTGCTGCGAAATCGGCGATTGACCATAAATGGGATCTAAAAATTGATGAACCGGCGCGGCAATTTTTTTACTTGCCGCTTATGCATTCTGAAAATCTGTGTGATCAGGAACGCTGTGTCCGTCTTATGAAGGATCGTATGCCCAAAACAGGGGAAAGCAGCCTGATGCATGCGCGGGTCCACCGCGAAGTCATTCGTCTTTTTGGTCGCTTCCCTTATCGGAACTCTGCGTTAAGCCGGACGACGACAATGCCCGAGGCCGAATATTTGAACAATGGTGGTTATGGTATGACCTATGCACAACTGGCCAAGGCGGGTTAAGCATAGCTGGCTTATTGAAACGCAGAAAAAAATAGTTTAACGTTAAACGGAATTTAATTTTCCGAGGTTAAGCATGTCCACACAATCATTTGATGTTGTTGTCATCGGGGCGGGTCCTGGTGGGTACGTCGCAGCAATTCGCGCAGCACAGTTGGGGTTGAAAACCGCCATTGTTGAACGCGAACATATGGGCGGTATTTGTTTGAATTGGGGATGTATCCCAACCAAAGCCTTATTACGCTCTGCGGATGTGTTTCACCTTATGCACCGCGCAAAAGATTTTGGGTTAAGCGCGGAAAAGATTGGCTTTGATCTTGATGCGGTCGTGCAACGGTCACGCGGTGTTTCTAAGCAATTGAACCAAGGCATCGGCCACTTGATGAAGAAAAACAAAGTGACCGTTTTCATGGGCGCCGCGACGATCCCGGCCAAGGGCAAGGTCAGCGTCAAAACCGAAAAAGGCACCGAAGACCTTATCGCAAAAAACATTGTCCTTGCGACCGGGGCGCGCGCGCGCGAATTGCCTGGGCTTGAGGCGGACGGCGATTTGGTGTGGACATACAAACATGCATTAACGCCGAAACGGATGCCCACGAAACTTTTGGTCATCGGATCGGGCGCAATTGGAATTGAATTTGCAAGCTTTTACAATACATTAGGCGCAGATACCACTGTCGTCGAAGTCATGGATCGCGTGCTTCCCGTCGAAGATGCGGAAATTTCCAAATTCGCTAAAAAGCAATTTGAAAAACAAGGCATGAAAATTCGTGAAAAGACGTCGGTGAAAAAGCTGGATCGTGGCAATGGCAAAGTTGTTGCCCATATCGAAGCCCAGGGCAAAGTTACGACCGAAGAATTTGATACGGTGATTTCCGCGGTTGGTATTGTTGGAAACGTCGAAAACTTGGGGCTTGAGGCATTGGGCGTCACAATTGATCGCACCCATGTAGTGGTTGATGAATATTGCCGCACTGGTGTCGATGGTCTCTATGCGATCGGCGATATTGCTGGCGCACCATGGCTTGCCCATAAAGCCAGCCACGAAGGCGTCATGGTTGCCGAACATATCGCGGGCCAGCATGTGCATCCAATCAAACCGAACTCAATCGCGGGCTGCACATATTGTCACCCGCAAGTCGCCAGTGTTGGTTTGACCGAAGCCAAAGCAAAAGTGGCAGGATTTGACATCAAAGTCGGCCGGTTCCCGTTTATTGGAAACGGCAAAGCAATCGCGCTTGGTGAACCTGAAGGCATGATAAAAACGATTTTTGATGCCAAGACTGGGGAACTTTTAGGGGCGCATATGGTCGGCGCAGAGGTTACTGAGATGATCCAGGGCTATGTCATCGGTCGCCAACTAGAAACAACAGAAGAAGACTTGATGCACACGGTCTTCCCGCACCCGACGTTGTCTGAAATGATGCACGAAGCCGTCCTCGACGCCTATGGTCGTGCCATCCACATGTAATGTATTGGCCCATCGGCCAACGCCACAGATGGACAGAAAATGATGTGATATGTTTCCTTCATTTTCTGTCCCAAAAATATCCTGGGGGAACGATGGCCGTAGGCCAGAGTGGGGGCAAAGCCCCCATTTTTATTCCCCGAAAACGCGACGGAAAATCGTGTCAACGTGTTTGGTGTGATAACCAAGATCGAATTTTTCTTCGATCTCCGCGGGTGACAAGGCGGCGGTTACATCGGCGTCGGCCAAAAGCTCGGTTTTGAAATCAGCACCCTGTTCCCAAACTTTCATAGCATTACGTTGCACCAAACGATAGGCGTCTTCCCGGCTGACGCCCGCTTGGGTCAATGCCAATAGAACGCGTTGTGACATCACCAGACCACGAAACTTGTTCATGTTTTTCAACATGTTGTCGGGATATACAACCAAGTTTTCGATCACGGATGTCAATCGTGACAGCGCAAAATCCAAGGTAATTGTTGTATCTGGGCCAATGTTACGTTCGACTGAGCTATGCGAAATATCACGTTCGTGCCAGAGGGCGACATTTTCCATTGCAGGAACAACAGCCATGCGCACCAATCGCGCCAAACCAGTCAGGTTTTCGGTCAATACTGGATTGCGTTTATGCGGCATCGCAGACGATCCCTTTTGGCCTTTTGAAAAGAATTCTTCAGCCTCTAACACCTCTGTGCGCTGCATATGGCGAATTTCGATCGCAACGTTTTCAACTGAACTCGCGACAACACCGAGTGCTGCAAAAAATGCGGCATGACGATCACGCGGGATGACTTGGGTTGAAATGGGTTCAGGCGTCAGGCCAAGCTTTTCGCAAACATGTTCTTCAACGCGTGGGTCGATATTGGCAAACGTGCCAACCGCGCCCGAAATGGCACCCGTTGCGATTTCTTCGCGCGCGGTGATCAATCGGCGCAAGTTACGGTCCATTTCCGCATAAAAACGAGCAAATGTCAGACCCATAGTTGTCGGTTCTGCGTGGATGCCGTGGCTTCGGCCGATGCGCACTGTATCTTTGTGTTCATATGCACGACGTTTTAGCGCGGCCAAAAGACCTTGCATGTCAGCTATTAAGATATCAGCCGCACGAACAAGTTGCACGTTGAAACAGGTGTCCAAAACGTCCGAGCTTGTCATGCCTTGGTGGACAAAGCGGGCCTCATCAGATCCAACATGTTCTGCCAAATGGGTCAAAAACGCGATGACGTCATGTTTTGTGACTGCTTCGATTTCATCAATACGGGCAACATCAAATTCGACGTCTTTGGCTTTCCAAACCGCATCGGCGTTTTCACGTGGAATGACGCCTAGATCGGCCATCGCATCGCACGCGTTCGCTTCGATTTCATACCAGATACGGAATTTGGTTTCAGGTGACCAAATGGCAACCATGTCGGGGCGGGAATAACGAGGGATCATGTCGTGACCTTTTTTTAACGGATTTTGGTTGCCCGTCCTGTACCTGTGAAATGCTAAAACAACAAGGCTTCGTACAAATTTATGTGATTATTGTCACTTTTTTTAGGGGGCTAGATATTGACCCGCAATGGTTGAGATGTTCAAACACTGGTGTGGGGAAAATCGGTGAAATTGAATACATTTTATTATGTTCTACCAGAAGGGGGCGCATGCGGGGGCTAGATCAGGACATCGAGATAAGATTTCCAGGCTGTTCATCGAAAACAATGAATGGACGTGCAATAATTGCAATGCTAGGATCGCCATTGTTTTTGGGCTATATACTAGCGGATTTTTTTGATCTTTGGGATGATTGATTATCCTCAACAACCAGCTGTCACATTGACGCCGTCGATTTTTATCTCATTGGTCACTGGTGCGTTGTCTTATGTTGGTCTGCACCTTGCCACCGTTGCGGTGGTCGTTTGGTTAACACCGCCAAATAAAGATGTGATCTATCATTCGATCATTGGATTTTTGATTTCTGGATTACCGTCTGTGACATTGGCTGTGGTTTTAGGCGAGGCAATCGGTGCTTTCCCTATGGTGCCGTATCCAGAAAAATTTACAGTTATAGCGCTTAGAACCATGCAAGTTTTGGTTTTTGAATGGGTTTTCCATGCTTTTGTTTTGGCTGCGTTGATTAACACGGCATCCAAAAAAAGAAAAATCAAGTTTGGCGATAACATCTTGGCTGCGGATGACTTGATCTATGCGCAAGCGTTAGAACATCATGTAAAATTGGTGACCAAAACAGGGGAACATGTTGAACGGTCGCGGTTGAAAGATGTGATTCAAATTCTGTCTGATGTACAGGGGATGCAACCGCACAGATCATATTGGGTTCCAAAACATGCCATACTTAAAGCTGAAATCTACGTTCAAAGTGTAACCATTTACACAGAAAACACGTCCATCCCAGTGGCCGTTACACGTCGTAAAAAGGTCGAACAATGGTTGGTCGACAATCACTTCCAAATTTCACAACGCTCATGATTATTGTCCCATCAAACGTTCGTCAAATGGATAGGATGTCAGGTTTTCGAACCCTGTTTCGGTAATTAAAACCTGATCTTCCAATTTGATTGAAAAATCACCACCTTCTGGGCTGACCAATGCTTCGACACATAAAACCATTCCTGCCTCTAGGTGGTAATCATAGGCGCCTTCTACAAAGTGATCAGGATAGGCAATTAATGGCCATTCATCGCATAATCCAACGCCATGCATCAGACAGCCGTATTTTTGTTTTTGATATTTCGGCTCCAAGACATGCGTGCCGAATGTCAAATCACGCAGCGCGACACCAGGTTTTAACATTTGCATATTGGTCATGATATGATCGTGGGCATGTTTCATGGCGTCAACCATATCGGGGCGCGGGGCTTGGTCGCCAATCCACCAAGTGCGGCTGATATCGACACATATGCCGTAAGACCCAATGAGATCGGTATCGAAGGCGACGATTTCATTGTTCTGTACAATCCGTGGTCCGCATTCTTGGAACCATGGGTTGGTGCGCGGCCCGGATGCCAAAAGGCGGGTTTCAATCCATTCGCCGCCGCGCCGTATGTTTTCAGCGTGCAGAACAGCCCAAATGTCATCTTCGCTCATATTGCCGTGTGGAACGCCCGATCGTGCGGCCCGTTCCATCCCGGCGACCGCCGTTTCACAGGCATGGCTTGCGCAGCGCATCGCCGCAATTTCATCTGGTCCTTTAATCGAACGCGCCTTTTCGGTAAGCTCTTCGCCTTCCATGATGTGAAACCCCTGCGCTTCAAGTGCGCGAAGGCCATGTAACATGATCTTATCCACCGCAAGTCGCATGTTTCCGCCGCCGTGTTCGGCGATCAATTGGCGTACTTCGTTTGAAAAAACATCTGCGGCGACATCTACTTTGTCACCACGATCGAAATAAAATAGATCGGCACCAGAGCGTTGTTCACGCACCAAGGGGTTAAATTCTGACAGAAATGGAGAATTTTTGTAATCCCACATGACCATATAGCCGTCTGCACATAACAATAATGCACGAAATGGGTTATGTGTGTTCCACAGCTGCATGTTGGTGCTGTCGGTGGCATAACGGATATTGAGCGGATCGAACAACAAAACGCCCCCATAATCGCGATCAACCGCATGTTGGGTCAAGCGGTTCCATCGGTATTTCCGCATCGCTTGTAAATCGGGCAATATCAAACCTGCCGACGCCCATTCAGAAAATGCCAATTGGGTTGGTCCAATTTCGACGCGGTTGGCATCATTTGGGGTATTGTCGCCCAAGGTAGATCCGCGTGTTGGGTCAATTTTACGTGTTTCGCTAAAATGCTTGGTCATGACCATATCCTACCGTTTTTTTCAGTGTGGCATTGCCAGAATTGAAATCCCGTTCAAAACCGACACTTAAAACGCGGGTAAACGACATGCTATTTTGTAATAAAGTCCATGGAAGGCGCATGTCATGTGCTCAAATAATTTTTGATCAAATTAGTATTGAAAAGATTGTGCCCGCTGTTAGTGTGGCGTGCATGACCGCGATTTTACAAAAAAATATCCCATATGACACGTCGCCGCGGCAATTGCCGGGTATTTCGCCTTTGTCTCCAGATGATTGGTTGTGGGTTGATGATGCGTATGACGGACAAATGGCGCGGCGGCGTTCTTTAATTGATCAAAATTACGAACGCGTTGTGGCCTGTGATCCTTCGGCGATGCCTGCGGCGATCGAACTTTTAACTGTGGCCATTGACTATGCAGTGACGCATTTGGGCTTTTCTAAAACCGGAGAGGGCGTCGTGTGTCCAGACGGCGCAACTGTTGCGATGGACCAATCGGATCCAATGAAAACACTGGGACGCATCTTTCAAAACGATTTTTGCATCATGGAAAAACACGGTGATGAACATGTTCTCACGGCTGCTATTTTGTGTTTTCCGGCGTCTTGGATGTTAAGCGAAAAGTTTATGCGGCCCATGATTGGCATACATGATACCGTGCATGAATACGACGATAACATTGCAAAACGTGTTCAACGGCTTTTTGACGGATTGCAAGTGGATCGTCCGTTATGGCGTTTTAATGCATTACGGTATGTTGATCCTGAATTGCATCAACCGCGTTCAATTCACGATCGTCGTCCAAGAGTTGATCGCGAGCAGGGGGGATATTTTCGGTCAGAACGACAAACCCTTTTGCGTTTGCCGCAAAGCCAAGCGGTTGTTTTTGGGATCCATACATTTGTGGTTGCGCTGGAGGTTTAAAATTGTGCTTGCTCGGTCGCAAAAACAGAAGTAATTGGTGAAAAAAATAACGCGCATTTCTGATCGGGCAAAGCATTATGATGCCCCTCGGACATGGCCCTTCGTACAATTTAGATGGCAAACATGTCGACACTGTTCGGTTCTTCGGGCGATTTCTCTGTGGATCGTCAATATGATTTTGTGCAACTTTTGGAACGCGAAGGCGATCTGCAAGCCGCGCTTGATTTAATGCGGGACATCATCGCGCGCGCGCCAAATTGGACCTGGGGATGGTTTAAACTTGGCCAATTGGCACAGTCCCAAAATGAATCGGATTTGGCGATTTCGGCGTGGCAAAAGGCATGTGCGTTGGATCCCAGCGATCGTTTAGGGGCGGGTCCGATGTTGTCGGTCATCGGGGCGCAACAGAGTGATCAAATGCCAACGGCTTTTGTTGAAACATTGTTTGATCAATACGCAGATCGGTTTGACGCGTCCTTAGTTAACAAATTGCACTATTGCGTCCCTGAACGCATGGGGGCTTTGGTTTGTGAATTGCATCCAGATCGATTTAAGGCGGCGTTGGATTTGGGATGCGGGACAGGTTTGGCCGGTGCCATTTTTCGTCCCGTTGTTGATCATCTAAGCGGGTTTGATTTGTCGCAATCAATGTTGCGCAAAGCACAAAAACGTGGGATCTACGATAGCCTTTCAAAGGCCGATGTTTTGCAATTACCAAAGTTGACACAAGGCGTATACGATTTGGTGGTCGCGGCGGATGTATTGATTTATCTTGGTGCGTTGAACGGGGTAGTAGATTGGGTCAAATCGGCACTTGTGCCAAACGGTATTTTTGCCTTTAGCATTGAAACGACAAGCGAAGCTTGTGATTTCGCTTTAGGACCGTCGCGTCGTTATCGCCATTCATCAAACTATGTTTCCGATGCAATAAATAATGCTGGTTTTACAATAATTTGCATGTCGGATTTGGTGTTGCGAAAAGACCGTGGTGAAGATGTTGACGGGATGTTGGTCGTTGCGCGTGTGCCGCCCGTCGCGATCGAAAATAACGCAATTCGCATCAGCGAGGATTTGGCCCCCCAAGCCGTACCTGAACGATTGATGTGAATGCCATTGATCTTCGTTTCTGTCATGGACTGACATCATGAAAAAAGGCCCCAAAATTGGGGCCTTTTCTATTCCATGTCCAATCAATTAGCAGCTGTAATACAGCGCGTATTCGATTGGGTGTGGCGTCATTTCGTATTCTTGGTTTTCTTCTTCTTTCAAACCGATATAGGCTTCGATTTGATCCTTAGTGAAAACGTCACCTGCCAATAGGTATTCATGGTCATCACGTAGCGATTGCATCGCTTCGCGCAATGAACCAGCAACTGTTGGGATCTCTGCCAACTCTTCTGCTGGAAGATCATACAGGTTTTTGTCCATTGCTTCACCTGGGTGAATTTTGTTGTTGATACCGTCTAAACCAGCCATCAACAGCGCTGCAAAGCACAAATATGGGTTTGCTGCGGGGTCAGGGAAACGTGCTTCGACGCGTTTTGCTTTGGGGCTTTCTGTCCATGGGATACGAACACAACCGGACCGGTTACGTGCAGAATATGCGCGTAGAACGGGTGCTTCGAAACCTGGAACCAAACGCTTATAGCTGTTGGTTGATGGGTTTGTCAGCGCGTTCAATGATTTTGAGTGCTTCAAGATACCGCCGATGAAATACAATGCTTCCATTGAAAGATCTGCGTATTGATCGCCTGCGAACAATGGTTTGCCATCTTTCCAGATAGACATGTTCACGTGCATACCTGAACCGTTGTCGCCCTTCATTGGTTTTGGCATGAAGGTCGCAGTTTTGCCATATGCATGCGCAACGTTATGAATCACATATTTGTATTTTTGTAGGTTGTCCGCTTGATCGGTCAATGTGCCAAAAATCATGCCCAATTCGTGCTGCGCTGTCGCAACTTCGTGGTGATGTTTGTCGACTTTGATGCCCATGCGTTTCATCGTGGACAACATTTCGCCACGGATGTCTTGCGCTGCGTCAACTGGGTTTACAGGGAAATAGCCACCTTTGTGCGCTGCGCGGTGTGCCAAGTTACCTGTTTCGAATTCCGCGTCTGTGTTCCATGCTGCGTCTTCTGAATCGATTGAGAAAGACACTTTTGATGGTGTGACAGAATAACGAACGTCGTCAAATAGGAAGAATTCGGCTTCTGGACCAAAGTAGGCAACATCACCGATACCTGATGATTTTAGGTATGCTTCGGCTTTTTGCGCGGTTGAACGTGGGTCGCGTGTGTATGCTTCGCCCGTGTCTGGTTCAACAACGGAACAATGAACGCAAATTGTTTTTTCTGCATAGAATGGGTCAACATATGCGGAAGATGGGTCCAGCATCAGTTTCATGTCAGATGCTTCGATTGATTTCCAACCTGCGATGGATGAACCATCGAACATGAATCCTTCTTCGATGAAGTCTTCGTCAACCAAATCGGCAACAACAGTCACGTGTTGCAATTTGCCGCGTGGGTCAGTGAAACGAACATCGACGTATTCCGCGCCTTCATCCGCAATCATTTTGAGCAAGTGTTGTGCGCTCATTTCATTTCCTCTCTAGTTCTGAAAAGGTGGTTATTTCTATTAAATCGCGTCCGATCCGGTTTCACCGGTCCGAATGCGGATAGCTTGTTCTATGGACGAGACAAAGATTTTGCCATCGCCAATTTTATCGGTCTTTGCCGCGTCTACGATTGCGTCAATCGCAGCGTCCACTTGGTCGTCGTCCAACACAATTTCAATTTTTACCTTGGGCAGAAAATCAACGACGTATTCCGCGCCGCGGTATAGCTCTGTGTGACCTTTTTGGCGACCAAAACCTTTAACTTCGATCACGGACAAACCTTGAACGCCGACATCTTGTAGCGCTTCTTTGACTTCATCTAGCTTAAAGGGCTTGATGATTGCCTCGATCTTTTTCATTCTGGTCTCCTCAGCTGACTGATTTACTCTAGCTCTAAATCACGTCTATGTCGGGTGCGATAGGTTTAGGGTTTTTTTTGATACGTTTTTCGATCGTTCAAAAACGTGTGGTGTGAAAAATTAATCAAGGTGATTAAAAAATGGGCGAAATTGAATCGGAACAACCCCATGATCCATTGTCAGCGGTCGTTCAACCACCAAAATCACGTGTTTTTCTGACTGCTGAGCAAATGCGCAAGCTCGAAGATGATCATATAACTGCAGGACGCGCCACCGGGTTCGAATTGATGGAACGTGCGGCGCGGGGCATTTTTGACGCCATTCGGTCAAAGGTCGCACATTATGCTAATCGAGAGTGTCCAGTCTATGTTCTTTGCGGCCCAGGGAATAACGGTGGTGACGGGTTTGCAATTGCACGACTAATTGCGCAAGAACTCGACGTAAAGCCCGATGTCTATTTCTATGGCGACGTTGACAGGATGCAGGCCGATGCACGTACCAATTATGATCTGTGGTGCAAAAATGGATCTGTGAACGATATGGCGCAGTTTCCAATTGATCGGTTTTTCGGACCGACCGAACGGGAAAAAGTTGGGCCGTTACACGACGAATCGATTGTGATTGATGCAGTGTTTGGGACGGGGCTAAAGCGACCCGTGACAGGGCATCTGGCACAGATTTTTCATATTTTAAACCAAAACACATGGCCCCATGCGCCGCACGTCGTTGCGGTGGATATGCCGTCGGGGATTTGCGCGGACAGCGGGCGTATATTGGGCACGGCGCTAAAGGCATCTCAGTGTTATGCGATTGACCAATATAAACGCGGTCATGTGCTGGATGCAGGCGCGGACTATGCCTCGATTTTGGATAAGGTGGCCATCGGACTGGATGAACCGCCGCGTTTCAATCATCGATATTTGCGTAGCCTCGGTAAACGCGGCGATGAACCCCATCCGGCATTTAGGGCGGGAAAAAGTGATCCACGCAAACGGCACAAATATGATTATGGCTCAGCTTTGGTTTTGTCGGGGGGCATGGGAAAATCGGGCGCTGCGCGATTGGCCGCACGCGGCGCATTGCGGATCGGGGCAGGGGTGGTGACAATAGGTGCGCCCATAGATGCGCGAGCCGAAATCGCCGCACAGATCACATCAATAATGATGTGTCAGATGGATACAGTACAAGATTTGCGCAATTATCTGGCAAAAGATCCGCGCATTTCTGCAATTTGCATGGGTCCAGGTATGGGTGTTGGTGCGACAACACGTGATTTCGTGCGTGCAGCGTTGGATGCGGATATCCCAATGGTGTTGGACGCAGATGCGATAACCTCGTTTGTTGGTCATGAACTTGATTTAAAAGGCAAATGTGACAAGGTCGTGATGACGCCGCATATTGGTGAATTTCGCGCGCTTTTCCCCAACCTTTACGAACGCGCGACGAGGGCGGTGACCAGAGGGCCCGCCTATTCATGGGTGGATGCCGCAAACGACGCGTCGCGCCTGACCGGTGCGGTTGTGGTGTTGAAAAGCGCAACAACTGTGATTGGTTGGCACGGCCACGCCACGATTAATGCCAATGTCGACGATGATGAACGCACCCCTTGGTTATCCACCGCAGGCGCAGGCGATGTTTTGGCAGGATTTATCACGGGTCTATTAGCGCGTGGGATCCCTTTGAAAGACGCAGCGGAAACGTCGGTTTTCTTACATGCGCAATGTGCGCGCACATTTGGCCCCTGTCTAATTGCCGAAGATTTGCCGGATGTATTACCTAAGGTCATGAAAAATCTATAGATTGCCTATTTTTGCCCCAATTGGCCAAAATCTCAACAAAATTGTGAATTACCGATTAACCACGGTGTTAAGAAAGGTAAGAACAATGGATCGAATGGATTTACAATTCCAAGCGTTGCAAACAGATCGCATCAAGGAATCGATGATGAATGAAATGAATGCAATGGAAGAATACGAAGCAGATCTGCGTGCAAGCAGCGACACAGGATATATGAATTATATCCAGCCTGGCTTTCGCGTAATCAATAGAGTCGGTTAAATCCCGCGCTTAAAACTTTGCTTCGGGCGATGACGCCCTAAGTTTTTTTTACCAACGTTTTGGTTGTCAACCAACGTTGGAGAGTTGGATCATTATGAACCGTTTATGCGACTACGGTTTTGTTTAGTGAATGATCTTGTAACGTTTGTGTTTCTTATGTTTTACGCCTAGTCCTTGCCTAAGTACGTACCTTGGGCCACAAAAAACGCGGGCCAGTTCTTTGTTAAAGGGTTTTTTATCCAAACGAATAAAAATTTTTATTTTTGTTCGATTTGCACTGGCCATTCCAAATTTGTTTTGCTAAACGAGCCGCAATGCGGGTGTGGCGAAATTGGTAGACGCACCAGATTTAGGTTCTGGCGCCT
>JAYPUL010000032.1:0-27105 GCA_038134005.1 Paracoccaceae bacterium
TAACGCTGCTTCACGTCGACTTGTCTGGCTCTATGTCTGGCTTGAAAAAACAAAAAGCCCAGCGCTTTCCCGCTAAGCCTTTGAAATTAATGGTGCCCCCAGAGAGACTCGAACTCCCGACCCACTGATTACAAATCAGTTGCTCTACCAGCTGAGCTATAGGGGCACACCGGCGACGTGTTGTCGCTTGTGAGGCGCTGTTTAGCCATATCCGAAAAGACGTGCAACAGGATTTTTACGTTTTTATAAAAAAATTTAATCGTTGATCCGCTACCGCCCACATAGCGCCACGGATTGCCCTATTTGTTTGTACGTGCCATTAAACCAACCGCGGCGACACCGACTAAAATCATCATCAATGCCGCGGGGGCCGCCTGTGATAAATTTTCTAAACTCGCCTGATCGTGAACACGGGTTGCAAGCGTATTAAAGTTAAAGGGTCGCAACAAAAGTGTCGCGGGCAATTCCTTAACACAATCAACAAAGACCAATAACAACGCTGATCCAAAAGAACCCTTTAAAAGTGGGAAATAGATTTCGCGTAAGACCTGCAAATGGGTCCGCCCAAGAGACCTTGCGGCATTTGAAAGATTGGGGGAAATCCGCCCCATCGCAGCATCGGCCGCACCTTGCGCAATTGCAAAAAAGCGGACGCAGTAGGAAAATACCAGCGCGAACGCGCTGCCTGTCAGAACCAATCCTAAATCTATTCCAAAAGCGCCCTCGATCATGTCGGCCATCATATTATCAAAGGCGGCCAATGGGATCAAAATTCCAACTGCCAAAACCGCGCCAGGTGCGGCATATCCAATTGTTGTAATGGGTTGCAACATGCGCGGCAGCCTGTGACCAGACAAGCGAATCCCAAAAACCATAAATCCGGCGGACAAAACGGTCACCAAAGCCGCGATAACCCCCGTCATCAAAGTATTACGTACCGCAACTGTGAGGTCTGGATTCACCCATTCCGACATATGATTTAATGCATGATGCCCCAACACGAAAGTTGGAACAACGAAGCCAAATAGAATTGGCAAACCACACAGAATGATCGCTAAAATGGCGGACATTCCGTTCAATTCCTTTTTTTCAATTGCCCGATGTCGCGTTGAAAGTGCAAAAAAACGCATCTTATTTCTGCCTATTTTTTCCAAAGTCACCAATACAACGATCAACATCAAAATGACCGATGCAATTTGTGCCGCTCCACCAGCGTTATTGCTTTGTAACCAAACTGAAAAAATGCCGGTCGTTAGGGTTTGGACAGAAAAATAGTCTACGGTGCCAAAATCATTCACGGTCTCCATCATCACAATTGCAACACCTGCTGCGATTGCAGGCCGCGCGAGAGGCAATCCAATTCGAAGAAATCGCATCAGCGGGTTCATCCCTAACGATTGCGCAACCTCTTCGGCGGCGGCCGATTGCTCCCGAAACGCCGAGCGCGACAACAAATAAACATATGGATACATTGCAAAGGTTAACACAATGACCGCTGCGCCAAATGAACGAATTTCAGGAAACCAATAATCGCGCGCGGTGTTCCACCCCATGTAATTGCGCAACGTCGTTTGCACAGGGCCGGCATATTCCAACAAATCCACTAATGCATAGGCACCCAAGTACGCAGGTATTGCCAAAGGCATTAAAAGCAACCATTCAAACCAACGCGCGCCCCAAAACGTATAACGCGTCACAATCCACGCGGCGCCTGCCCCGATGAAAGCCGCGCCGACACCCACACTTGTCATGAGGGCAAGAGTCGTCGTCAAATACCGAGGTAAAGTTGTATTTAACAAATGCGGCCAAATGTTTTCTGTTGGAAAAAACGCCATATAAACAACGGCAAGAATTGGCGTAAGCACGATAAACGCAATAACAACCGCGCCCAACGACCATGGATTTACACCCAAATTAAAGGTATATTTTTTTGCACCTGTGATGTGGTTTTCTGATATCACATATTGCCCTTTTCCACGATGGGTATTCACAATTTTTCAATGAGTTTATACATAGGGTTTAAATGATCCACAAGAAAGCGGACACATGCGAATTTTGCTACATGCCGGGGTGCATCCAACCGATGAGGATAAGCTTTTTGCGTCGTTAGACCTAAACGGTCAAATGTAGTCAAAGCAAAATATCGCCTTACCAAGGTTCAAATTGTATCGTAGACCATTGCGTCAAGCGATGTTGCAGGTGGACAAAAGCCATTCATCGCACGAGATGCGCGTAAACATGATCAACAGCATCTTGCAAAATAGCGCACCAAACCCGAACGCGATCATCCTAAGCATGCCGTTGTTTTTCGGATCGCCAAGTGATTGTGTAAGTAACAACCAATGGTTTCCTCAAGCAACAACGCACCTAGAACGGTTCTGTTCATTATTCAATGAAGATGAAATTGAAATATTTATTTCAATTCGGAATCCGGCAACGTTTATTCCTGCGGCGATGTCGATCATTCAAACCACACATATGAATGACATTTTGCGTGGATCTAACTACATGGCATTGAGGTGGTCTGAATTGTATGACCGCATTCGCGGTCGAATGCCCAGTTTAAAAAATACCGCATGGTGTGACGAAGATACCCCGTTTATTTGGGCACAAATTCTGCGGCGCTTCGCATCAGCACCACAATCACTGGCGGTTGCAAATGCCTATGCACTTTTTGCGCAAATCTTATCGCAGGAGGGGTTTGAGCGTTTCAAATCATACATGCAATCGCACCCTGACATGAACCCGATGCAACGCCGAAAAGTAATGTACGCTTTTGCAGAAAAATTCGCCCGCGCCGAAGCGATCGAACAAGATTTAAGTGGCACGCCATGGGATCAACAAACGATTGACCGCCTGACCGAGCAATATGATTACGACGTAGATCGAATTGCGTCGATACCCGGCGTCAAATTTATTGAGCCTTGATGGGTTAAGACATCCCCAACGCTTCTTTATACATTTCCAAAACCGCTTCTTCTTCGGCGATGTCGTTTCTATCGCGCTTACGCAGATTGATGATTTTGCGCATCACTTTTGTATCGTAACCACGGCCCTTTGCTTCGGCCATAACTTCTTTTTGTTGGTCCGCAATTTCACGTTTTTCCAACTCAAGACGTTCAAAACGCTCGATGAACTGACGCAGTTCGTCTGCGGTTACACGATAAGTTGCCTCTGTAATTTCGTCCATCTTGTCCTCGTTTCGTATGATCGTATTCGATTTACATGGCTATGATGCCCACCGCAACCCGCCTGTCCACTTGATCGAACAAGATTTTTCTCATATGGGTCTCAAAAAAGAGGATTGAATATGGCTTTTCTTATTTGGGGCGGCGTCGCGGTTTCACTTTTAGGTCTTTTGGGATTGGTTTGGTGCATTGGCAAAGTGGCAATGGCCAAAAAAGCAGGACTAAGTGATGATGAACTTCGGGCTGTTGTGAAAAAAGTTGTGCCCCTAAATCTTGGATCCCTCATGCTTTCAACATTGGGACTTATGTTGGTAATTTTAGGCATCTTTTTTCGTTAACCAAATTATTGGCTTCTGACCTTTTTCAAATAAAAAATTCAAGACATTGAATTTATCACTTGCAATACATTCCATTTTTAATATATGTTTATTGCAACACTGATGGAGTAAAGAATCATGAAACCAGAAGTCACCTCATTTTTTGACGAAGCAACCTTTACCGTTTCGTTTGTCGTAAAAGATCCAAATAGTGCAAAATGCGCGATCATCGATAGCGTCTTGGATTTCGATTATTCTTCCGGAAACACAGACACCAAATCCGCTGACGCAATCATTCAATATGTTCGGGGCAACAACCTAGACGTTGAATGGCTTCTTGAAACCCATGTTCATGCCGATCACCTATCCGCGGCACCTTATATTCAAAAACAGGTTGGCGGAAAAATCGGGATTGGCGATCGCATCACTGTTGTCCAAGACACTTTTGGCAAAGTCTTCAACGAAGGAACCGAATTCCAACGTGACGGAAGCCAGTTCGACAAACTCTTCAAAGAAGGTGACGATTTTGCGATTGGCGGCATGAAGGGTGACGTGCTGCACACGCCCGGTCATACACCAGCATGTTTGACATATGTTCTAGGTGATGCTGCATTCGTTGGCGACACATTGTTTATGCCCGATTTTGGAACAGCGCGTTGTGACTTCCCGGGTGGATCGTCTGAAACATTGTACGCGTCTATTCAAAAAATCTTGGCCCTACCAGATGATACCCGAATTTTTGTAGGCCATGATTACAAAGCTCCTGGCCGCGATGAATTTGCGTGGGAAACCACAGTTGCAGAACAGAAAGCTTTGAACATTCACATTGGCGCCGGCAAAACAGAAACTGATTTTGTTAAAATGCGCAATGAACGTGATGCGGGTTTGGCAAAACCAAAATTGATCATCCCCTCATTGCAAGTCAACATGCGCGCAGGGAACATGCCTGAGGCGGACCCAGACGGAAACGTCTATTTAAAAGTACCAGTGAACAAATTGTAATTGGTAATGGAAGAGATGAAATAAGTGGCGCGAATTTCGCGCCACTTTACAGCTAACAGGAACAACAAAATGCAACTTGATTGGATTTATGGACTAATCGGCGGATTGCTGATTGGAACAGGTGGCGCGATTTATCTTTTGGGTAATGGTCGCATCATGGGTGCCAGTGGCATCATCGGCGGATTGGTTGACGGCTCAGGTTGGTCGACGGCAATGGAACGCATCATCTTTTTGGTTGGCGTTTTCGCAGCGCCATTGATTGTTTTACAATTTTGGGACCGCAGCACGACAAATATTACAACAAATGTCGTTCAGCTGGTAATCGCTGGCCTATTGGTTGGTGTGGGAACACGGATCGCGAATGGATGTACATCAGGCCATGGCGTTTGTGGCATGTCCCGTTTGTCGCTGCGCGGAATTGTTGCGACCGTATTTTATATTCTTGCAGGTGGTCTAACGATGGCAATCCTGCGTCATGTGATGGGGTGGATCTGATGAGGAATTTCATTGCCCTTTTGGCAGGGTTTTTGTTTGGCGGTGGCTTAATTGTGTCTGGCATGACCAACACTGCGAAAGTTCAAGGATGGTTGGACGTCTTTGGCGCCTGGGACCCGACATTGGCATTCGTAATGGGGGGCGCAATGATCCCTATGGCGTTGGCATGGATCCTCACCAAAAACCGCACGCCTTTGACGGGTGGTTCATTTCCCGCGCGTCCTGATCCCAAATTGGGCCGCAACTTGATCATCGGTTCAACGATGTTCGGAATGGGTTGGGGTCTGGCAGGGCTTTGTCCAGGGCCAGCAATCGCATCTATTGGTTTTGGTGGGGCGTATCTTTGGACGTTCGTCGCCGCGATGATTGTGGGGATGTTGCTTGCACCACGCGTGCGCGCGACAATGGACCGCATGGTTCCAGCCGAGTAAATTAAACCTATCGGATCAACCGCCCGTTCCTGTTGGAAGGGCGGTTTTTTCATGTTCATCCATGACCTCCAACCAATCCTGATCCAATAGCTCCTCCAAATCTCCATCCAAATCAAAGTCTCCCGTTTGAGGCAAACTGTGAACCAGATTCTGACCTCGCATTAAGTCATCAAGCATCACGTTATATTGGGGCTGTCCCAGTACCAATCGCACCGCACGTCGCGCACCAGATTTACCCAATTCCGCAGTGAAATTCGGCCCTTCACGGCCAGACACAAGTGAAGCTTTGATCAAAGCGTCCTGTGGAATGACCAAACGGTCGCCGACCTTAAGACCATGCAAATAGGACAATGTTGTTGCTAACCGATGAATGACAACGGACATTTCCGCACTTAGCGTATCCAACTGGGGGCACAAGTCCATTAGAGTTTGCTTAGGCGCAGTATTATTTTGTTTTTCCAAATTCCGCGGCGTCCCGACGACCATTTTCCCTGACAACTCGGTATTACCGAGACGAAACGACATAACACATAAAGACGTTTCACAATGGCCTAGAGACAATAAAAGATCATTACATGTTGCGACTAAACGGCGGGGTCGCAAACCTGAATGCACCAAGTTATCGCCCGACGCGAGTGCGAGCATGCGTTCGATGCACGGTGCAATGAGCGCAAAGTCAGTTTGTGACGGCGCACGTTTCTCACTCGCGCGCCCCTGCACGCGGCCAATTGTTTGGATTTCAATCATCGCGCTTATAAATGCGGCATCAAACGCAACAAATGCACTTTGCAATGCTGCATCGCCACACCATACAATCATAACAATATCGTTTAGAATTAAATGTAAATCCTGTGGCTTTGATCGCAAGACATGGCGCCGCCCCATTGTCAGGTTTAGACCGATGCTGTCTTGTGCTGTCCCAACAACAGCCTGCGACCATTGTCCAGAACGTTTTTTAAGGGGCCAATTGGGATCGCGTTCCATTTGACAATTTACGTTGCAAAATAGTTTTGTGAACCTGCGATTGCGACATGTTATATCCCTTAAATTTAGGGTATTGTGCCACTCCACAGTTACCATAAGATTTATAACAAAACTAAATTGATCTGGGCGACAATAACTTGGGAAAATAAATTACGACCGTTCCAACGGCAAAATAATACGGAACGCACCACCACCTTGCCCGGGCAGATAAGAAATTTCACCACCTAAGCGCCCTATAATTTCACGACAAATCGCCAAACCCAATCCCGCGCCACCAGCTTTATTTTCACCGACGCGTGCAAATTTTTCAAAGATCAATTCTTGATCTTCATTCGGCACACCACTTCCATTATCAATGAAATCCGCGATTATGCGGTTTTCGCGCTGGCGCATGGATATCAACAATTCCGGATCCTGTGCATCACAATATTTACGCGCATTTGCGATTAGGTTGATGAAAACCTGGCTAAGACGATCGGGATCCGTGATCAGACTTATACGCGATTCAGTTTTGGCAAATTTTATTGCAATATTCGAACGACCGCTGCCCGCTTGGACAGTTGCTATTGCACGGTCAATCAAAGCAGCGGGATCAACGCGCAAGAGGTTTAAATTTACCTGGCCATTTTCTAGAACGCTCAGGTCCAGCAAATCGTCCAATAGGCGCGTCAATCGTGTTGCTTCACCATGAATAATGGACGCATATTTGGTCATCTCATCATCTGAAAGCCCAGCGCCATCTTGTAAAATTTCGGAAAATGCTAAAATCGATGTCATGGGGGTGCGCAGTTCATGACTAATTTGCGATAAAAACGCATCTTTTTGAACAGAGAGGCGGGTCAATTTTTCATTCACCTGCCTTAACTGCCGTGCGGTTCGTGTCAATTCATTTGATTGCGCTTCAAGCCGATTAGAATATTCCATGATTTGGGCCGTTTCGTCGGCGACGGCCATCAAGTCTTGAACGGAAACCGAAGTTCCTCCGACAATTTGTGCAATCATCGCATGCGCGGTTGCCGCCCCGACGGACCCAGCCAATTCGCGTTCAAGGCGTTCCAAAAATTCAGGTGTAGGATCGGGCAAATACCCGACGCCCCCCTGTCGACGCGCTTCATTGCGAAACAAATTCTGTGCCTGCTCTGAACCTATAATGCGCTGGGACATCACCATGAGATCTTCGGATTGTGCAACTTTTCCGGACCATCCACGCGCAGCTGTCGAATGGTGGAAAACATTCACAAACTGCGCGCCTTGAAGTCGCTCAATTGGAGATGGAAATGTTATCAAAGATATAAAGACAAAGCTGGCAGTGTTTAAGATCATGCTCCAGAAAATCGCATGCACCAAGGGATCCATACCGGTGATACTGAACAATGCCTGTGGACGAAGAAACGCTAAACCATATGGTCCCAAATCCATAAAGCTCTTGGAAAAGACAAGGTCATGACCAAAACTAGGCAAGAAAAGGCAATATACCCAAACAACAAACCCGACAACTATCCCAGAAATAGCACCGGCCCGAGTTGCGCCGCGCCAAAACAAACCACCCATCATTGATGGTAAAACTTGGACAACACCTGTAAAGGACACCAAACCAATCGACGCAAGCGCTTCGCCGCCACCCGACATTGAATAATAGAGATACCCCAAAAACAACACGAACGCGATAGAACTGCGCCGCGCAAGTGTAATGACACGACGTACATCGCCAAATTCCGAAGCGCGATTTTCCGTGAAGCGCAGCCAAACAGGCATAACGACGTGGTTTGAAACCATTGTTGCCAACGCCAAAGACGCGACGATCACCATGGATGTCGCCGACGAAAATCCGCCCAAGAAGGACAAAACCGCCAAAGTATCGTTTCCTTGCGACAAAGGAATGCTAAGCACAAAAAGGTCTGGGTTCGATCCGTCGGGCAAAAGATTACGCCCAACGACCGCAATCGGTACCACAAAAAGTGACATCAGCATGACATATGTCGGAAATGCCCATGATGCCGTCATCAAATGACGTTCGTTTTCGTTTTCAACCACTAAAACCTGGAACATCCGTGGCAGGCATAAAAAAGCCGCGGCAGACAAAAAGGTAAGCCCGAACCAACGGCTTCCCTGACCTTTCCATTCAACTAACGCCGATTGATCAATGGTCGTGATCATTGCGCCAAAGCCACCCGACACCCCCCAAACAACAAAAACGCCAACCGCGATAAGTGCAAATAGCTTTACAATCGCTTCGACGGCAATGGCCATAACCACACCATGGTGCCGTTCGTTAACATCCAAGTTACGGGTCCCAAAAAGGATAGTAAAAAAAGCAAGCCCAAGTGCCACGATGATTGCAGAATTATCGTGCGAAATTAGCGACATCGCCGTCGCGTCATATTCGGCAAACGCTGAAAAAGATAACGTAACAGATTGTAATTGAAGCGCAATATAAGGCGTGGTGCCAACAACCGCCAAGAGGGTTACAAGTGCAGCAAGCAAATTCGATTTACCAAATCGAGATGACAAAAGATCGGCGATCGATGTTACACGTTGTGTCCGCCCCACGCGAACCAACCGACGTAGGATCCACCACCACCCAAACATTACTAATGACGGCCCCAAATATATTGTTAGGTATTCTAACCCAGAACGCGCCGCATACCCAACGGCCCCATAAAATGTCCAAGCTGTGCAATAGATTGACAATGATAATGTATAAACCCAAGGCGACCTAAGCCATCGCCCGCGCCCACGCAACGCCGAGCGTTCGGCCCAAAACGCCACTAAAAATAGTGCGAGAACATAAAGCAGACAGACGCCAATAAGAATATTTAACATCTCAATCGCTCGTTTCGTCGCCAGACATCAAGCTATCCCACGATGAATCTGTACGCGTGATCCAGCGGACCAAAAGAAAACTTGCTGCAATCAAGATTGCCCAAATAACAAATATATAAATCATCACGGAAGAAATCGGCGCAGGATCATTTGCATCTTGCCGAATTAAAATTGGGATTGTCCACAATAGCATTCCCAAAATTGGTACCAAACGAATTGCATCGATCAAACGACGCACACGATAGGTTCGCCGTTCAAGAAAGATCAACGGTTCAGTTTTCTTCATGCGTTAACCAATCTGCGGACCGTTTCCAAAACGTCACCATTTGAAAAAGGCTTGCTCATGAATTCGCTGGCGCCCAGCGCGAACGCCAACTCGCGATCCTTTGTCTGACCGCGTGCCGTTAATACAAGAACTGGGACTTCGGGACGCGCACCGCCCTGGCGCAGGTCTCGTAAAATATCGAACCCGCTTTTACCGGGCAACATAACATCCAAAATTACCAAATCGGGTGACTTTGTTTCGATCACGTTATTGGCGTCGTGCCCGTTTGAATGCGTCATTACGGACCAACCGTCACGCGACAAGATAAAACTTATCGCTTCAACAATATTTGGTTCGTCTTCGATCAAAAGAACCGATTTGCCCATCTTGCCTCTCCCCAACACGGCAGCACACCGTGCATGTATTAATGCCAATTGTCACTCAAATGTCAAAGGTCTTCACCTAAGATCGATAGCTCGCGACGGCTCTTACAGCCGGCGATCGCGCAAACACGGCAGGCAGCCCCAACTTTGATAGAAAGGGCCGCATCATCGTGAATTTGCGAAACCAACATGTAAGATAGGACGGTTGGTTGATGGGTTCCTATCTCGGCGGAAAACAATTCGGCAACCGAAACCGACGCAAATGTCCCCCCTTCCCGTCCTGTGTGCGTAAGAACACTCTCAAACGCGCGGCCTGGGGACTGCAAAGCACCAAATAATGGCCACAAGGGGCATGCCGACCCAAAGCGAGGAATGTGGAAACCCGTCACAGGCTTTCTTAAAAAGAAAGATCCGGATGCATCACATGCTGCTAGCCCGATTTGAACGTTGAACCATTCTTTTGGAGAAAATGCCAAACGCCGAATGACCATAGGCAATGGAACAGATAGCGCAGACGCAATCGCGATCGCGTCATGACCATGGGCGTTGATTGCATCGCGAAATTTATTATCCATTAGTTGCTCAGTATCGCTGCGATACAAACGCAAAAACCGCTTGGCTAAAACCTGGGACGAACGCGATGTAAGACGCGACGATTGAACCAATCGGCCGACGCCATCATCCGATAAATCGCAGCCAAAAAAATGATAGTCTTGCTCGGCAAGAAACGCATCTAATTCGTCCCAAGGCGAACCCGAAACGGCGCCATCGGTCGCCGCGCCATCGAGATACCCAACCAACGCTTGCGCCTCTTCCGCCAAACGATGACTGTCTTCGCTAATATTGCGATGGAACCTGTTTTGCCATTCAGGCTCGATATCCTTCATATCGACCAAGATAGAACTGGTCGATCGAATGGCCGTTACGGTTGTCAAGACTTCGTGCAAGGATGCGGCCAAATGCGGATCATGGGATAGACGGTCGCTCAACCCATCGACGGTTTGTTCCAACTGACGCACTTTGCGATCTAGATCGATCATGAATTGTGCCCATTTGGGGTGACGTGCGGCCAAATCTGCCGCGGCACCATCGTCAGCCAAAGGAACCCCATGATAAACGGCGCATTCCTGCAACCGCGCAACAAGAGATGCTTGCGCCCCTTCAGACAAAAACGATGCATCGACCTTAAGAGTTTGAGCAAGCCTGTTTAATAACCCCCCCGCGATTCTGCGGCGATTGTGTTCGATCAAATTTAGATATGACGCGGAAATGCCAACCATTTCGGCCAATTCCGCCTGTTTTAAGCCACTACCGACACGACGTTCACGGATTCGCACCCCGACGGAAACGATGTCTGACATTAAAAAACCCCGCATTTACAACCACATGCCGCGACGCAAAGTAAATTAATTTACAAAATTACATATCGGCCTGTTTATTTTTTTACAAAATAAGTGTTCTATTTTAAACCTTTATTGCGAATTTTTCATAAAATACTGCATACTGTGTTTGCACAATTGTGCCATGCTCGCAGCAGGAGGAGCTGCAAGCATCATTCAAATTGGGAGGATTATATGTCCAAATTAGACCTGTCACGCCGTGGCGTGATCAAAACAGGTGCAGCTGCCGGTGCCGGCCTTGCACTTCCAACAATCTTTACAGCGTCTTCCGCAGCAGCGTTCACAAACGAACCAACAGGCGGAACTGTTAAAATCGGTTTCAACGTTCCACAAACTGGCCCATACTCAGAAGAGGGTCTGGACGAACTGCGCGCTCAAGAATTGGCTGTTGAACACCTAAACGGTATTGGCGACGGCGGCATGTTGAATACCTTCAGCTCAAAAGCGCTGCAAGGTAACGGTATTTTGGGCAAAAAAGTTGAGTTCGTCACAGGCGACACTCAAACCAAATCAGACGTTGCACGTGCATCTGCTCAGTCGATGATCCAAAAAGATGGCGTCATCATGATCAACGGTGGCTCGTCTTCTGGTGTGGCTGTTGCGGTACAAGGTTTGTGCCAAGAAGCAGGCATCATCTTTATGGCTGGTTTGACACACTCAAACGACACAACGGGTAAAGACCGCAAAGCAAACGGTTTCCGTCACTTCTTCAACGGTTACATGTCAGGCGCGGCTCTAGGCCCAGTTTTGAAAAACGCGTACGGTTCAGAGCGTCGCGCGTATCACTTGACAGCTGACTACACATGGGGCTGGACACAACAAGAGTCTATCCAAGCCGCAACAGAAGCGATGGGCTGGCAAACAGCGAACAATGTTCTGACACCAGTTGGCGCAGGCGACTTTTCATCTTACATCGCACCAGTTCTAAACTCAGGCGCGGACGTTTTGGTTCTGAACCACTACGGTGCAGACATGGTTAACTCATTGACACAAGCGATCCAATTCGGTCTGCGTGACAAACAAGTTAACAACAAAAACTTTGAAATCGTTGTTCCTCTGTACTCAGAATTGATGGCAGCAGGCGCAGGTTCCAACATCGAAGGCGTTTACGGTTCCATGAACTGGAACTGGCAGCTGTCTGACGAAGGTACAAAAGCATTTGTACAATCGTTCGGCAAAAAATACGGCCGCCCACCATCAAACGCAGCACATACATGCTATGTTCAAACTCTTCTTTATGCTGACGCAGTTACACGCGCGGGTTCATTCAACCCATGTGCGGTTGCAGAAGCGCTTGAAGGCTTTGAATTCGACGGTATGGGCAACGGTAAAACACTATACCGTGCCGAAGATCACCAGTGTTTCAAAGACGTGTTGGTCATGAAGGGTAAAGAAAACCCAACAAACCAATACGACACATTGGAAATCGTTGAAACAACACCAGTTGCACAAGTCATTTACGAACCGAACCACCCAATGTTCGGCGGTGACGATGCATCTTTGGGTACCTGTAACGCAGGTTAATCCAAACTCTTGGACGGGCCGCACCTTAGCGGCCCGTCATTCTTGACCGATTTTACATCGGATCATCTGTCACACCAGAAAAACAGGGCGCGGACGATGGACGCTATTATTCTTCAAATCCTAAACGGGCTTGATAAGGGCTCGGCTTATGCATTGATTGCATTGGGCCTCACACTTATCTTCGGCACACTTGGTGTCGTAAACTTTGCGCACGGCGCACTCTTCATGATTGGCGCCTTTTGTGCCGTTACTTTGCAGCGTCTGATGAAAATCAGCTATGTCACCGTAGATGAGACCCAAAAAGACTTTTTGGGCAATCCGCTAGAGGTTCAGGTCCCGTATCTGCAATCTTGGTTCGGTGAAAGCTTTGGTTCGGCGTTGATCGATTGGTCAGTTCCGATTGCCATTTTGTTTTCAGTCCCTGTTATGTTGGTTGTTGGCTACACAATGGAACGTGGCCTTATCAAACATTTCTATAGGCGCCCTCATGCCGATCAGATCCTTGTGACATTTGGTTTAGCAATTGTTTTGCAAGAGATCGTCAAATATTTCTTCGGTGCAAACCCTATTCAAACTCCTGCGCCATCCGCATTTACAGGATCAATGGATTTTGGCGTTCTATTGGGCTTTGATCCAAACGTAGTCATTTATCCGATTTGGCGTTTAGTTTACTTCGTATTCTCGGCATTGATTATCAGCGCGGTGTTCGCATTTTTGCAATTCACCACCTTCGGGATGGTGGTTCGTGCAGGTATGGCGGATCGTGAAACCGTTGGTTTGTTGGGGATCAACATTGACCGTCGTTTCACTCTCATGTTCGGACTTGCTGCCGCGGTCGCGGGCATGGCCGGCGTGATGTATACGCCAATCCTTTCGCCAAACTATCACATGGGCATGGACTTTTTGGTGCTGTCTTTCGTTGTTGTTGTTGTCGGCGGCATGGGATCACTTCCTGGTGCGGTTGCCTCTGGGTTCCTGTTGGGCGTCCTGCAATCCTTTGCATCTATGAACGAAGTTAAGGCGATCCTGCCTGGTATTGACCAGATCATCATTTATCTGGTTGCGATTGTAATTCTGCTCACCCGCCCACGTGGCTTGATGGGCCGCAAAGGCGTGATGGAGGACTAATCCATGTTTGGACTAGACAAAAAAGACACTCGTTTGTTGATCATCGTTGCGTTTTTGACATTCTGCGCACCAATTTTATTGAATCCGTTCCCCGCGGATAGTGCGTTGGCGCAATTTAACGCGGGCTATCCTGACCTAATGCAACGCTTTGTTATCTTTGGCATCTTTGCCATTGGCTTTAACATTCTGTTTGGCTTGACCGGTTATCTGTCATTTGGCCATGCCGCATTCTTGGGTGTGGGTTCTTATTCCGCTGTTTGGATGTTCAAACTGCTAAGCTACAACGTCGTACCAGCAATCATTCTGTCTGTTATCACGGCAGGCATCTTTGCTGTGGTGATCGGTTATGTATCGCTGCGCCGTTCTGGGATTTACTTTTCGATCCTCACGCTTGCATTTGCACAAATGTCATACAACTTGGCATATTCTGTTTTGACACCAATCACCAACGGTGAAACAGGTTTGCAAGTTTACGGCAATGATCCGCAATACCTAAAAGGCAATGGACCAGACGTGACCCATTTGTTTGGCCTCGAAATGCGGTCAACAGCAGAGATCGCATTTGGCGGTTGGACCTTTGACTTTTCGATCGGCTATTACATGTGTGCAATCGTTATGTTGATTTCCTTTTACATCGCAATCCGCGTTTTCCGTTCACCATTTGGCTTGATGTTGCGCGCGATCAAATCCAACCAAACACGCTTGAACTATACCGGCATTTCACCACGGCCATATATGTTGGCGGCATTTGTTATCTCGGGCATGTATGCGGGCTTAGCTGGTGGTTTGTTAGCCTCAATGGATCCATTGGCAGGCGCAGAACGTATGCAGTGGACCGCATCGGGCGAAGTCGTTTTGATGACGATCTTGGGTGGCGTTGGAACTCTATTGGGTCCAATCGTCGGCGCAGGTTTCATCAAGTACGCGGAAAATATCTTTTCCAAAATCAACGAAAACGTGCTTCACGGCTGGTTTAGCTTTATGCCTGACGGGTTGGAAGACGCCATTGTTTGGTTATTCGCACGTTTCGTTGGTGAAGGTTGGCATCTAACTTTGGGTTTGATGTTCATGCTGATCGTTATCTTTTTGCCAGGTGGTCTTGTTGAAGGCGGTCAACGTATCGCTCGCAAATTTAGCGGCAAAAAGAATAACGCGTCCAATTCAACACCTGCGGAATAAGGAGAACAAAAATGGCTATCCTTGATATCAAAGACGTAGGTAAACGTTTCGGCGGCCTACAAGCGTTGGGGGATGTAAACCTCAGCGTTGCAGAAAACACATGTCACGCGATTATCGGCCCAAACGGCGCAGGAAAGTCCACGCTTTTGAACTGTTTAATCGGTAAATTGATCCCTGACACAGGCAGTGTAATGTTTGACGGGCAATCCGTATTGGGTCGTTCCGCATATGAAATCTGTCAAATGGGCATTTCACGTGTTTTCCAAACACCCGAAATTTTCGGCGATCTTACAGTCATAGAAAACATGATGATCCCAATTTTCGCAAAGCGCGATGGATCTTTCAAGTTGGACGGTATCAGCGCGTTCATGGAACACAAAGATGTTTTAGAACAAGCCGAAAAAATGTTGGAAGACATGAACATGGCAGACAAGCGCAACATGCAATCGGCATCGATGTCACGTGGCGACAAACGACGTTTGGAAATTGGTATGTGTTTGTCACAAAACCCACGTCTTTTGTTGTTGGATGAACCAACAGCAGGTATGGCGCGGGCCGATACAAACAACACGATTGATTTGCTAAAACAAATCAAAGATGAACGTGACATCACAATCGCGATTATCGAGCATGACATGCACGTCGTGTTTTCATTAGCCGATCGCATCACCGTTTTAGCCCAAGGCACCCCTTTGGTCGAAGACACGCCTGAAAACATCAAAGGTCACCCAAAGGTTAAAGAAGCCTATTTGGGCGAAGCGCACTAAGGAGAACAGATAATGAGTGGAAATCTTGCATTAGAAACGCACGCGCCCGCCTTTTTGTCGGTTCACGACATTCATGCGTACTATGGTGAAAGCTATATCGTTCAAGGTGTGTCTTTTAACGTTCACGAAGGTGAAATTCTGGCGCTCTTGGGCCGGAACGGCGCCGGAAAAACGTCAACATTGCGCACGATCGCACGTCTTGACGATCCGCAACTTCATCGCGGTGAAATTTGGTTGGATCACAAGCATCTGCACACGATGACAAGCTATGAAGCGGCTGTGAACGGTATCGCATTGGTGCCTGAAGACCGTCGCATTATTCCTGGCCTCACCGTCGAAGAAAACCTTGAGCTTGCGCAAATCGTGGAACCTATTGGTTGGGGTCTGGACCGGTTGTATGAATTGTTTCCGCGCCTCGGCGAACGCCGTAAACAAGAAGGTGTGACGTTGTCCGGTGGCGAACAACAAATGCTTGCAATAGCACGGGCTTTGGCGCGTGACATTAAGGTTTTGTTGCTGGACGAACCGTATGAAGGCCTTGCACCGGTTATTGTTGATGAAATCGAAAAAACACTTCGCATCATCAAGGAACAAGGCATCACAACTATTATCGTTGAACAAAACGCCGTGCGTGCGCTGGAATTGTCCGATCGCGCAGTCATTTTGGACACAGGCAGTGTTGTCTTTGACGGATCCGCAAAAGAAGTTCTCGACAACGCTGATTTGCGTGCCGAATATCTGGCAATCTGATTACAGCGGTTCCAAAGTCACAGAGATACCGACTTTGGAACCAATTCCATACAATCCCATATCTAAAATTCCAGAGGGGAAATTATGTCTGATAAAATGTACCCACCCAGTGCAGAATTCATTGCAAATGCACATATTAACAAAGAAAAATACGACGCCATGTACGCATCGTCAATCGACGATCCAAATTCATTTTGGGCAGAGCATGGCAAGCGTGTTGATTGGATCAAGCCTTTCACAAAAGTTAAAAATGTAAACTACACTTACCCCGACGTATCAATCAAATGGTTCGAAGACGGTGAATTGAACGTATCGGCAAACTGTATTGATCGTCATTTGGCAACGCGCGGTGATCAAACAGCTATCATTTGGGAAGGTGACAATCCCAACGATAGTAAACATATTTCATATCGTGAGCTTTCCGAAAACGTCAACAAATTGGCTAACGTCTATAAATCGATGGGCGTGACCAAAGGCGACCGCGTTGTCCTATATCTACCAATGATCCCTGAAGCCGCTTATGCGATGTTGGCATGTGCGCGTATCGGTGCAATCCATTCAATCGTTTTCGCAGGCTTTTCGCCCGAAGCATTGGCCGCGCGCGTTGATGGGTGTAAGGCGGCATTGATCGTGACAGCGGATGAAGCCCCCCGTGGCGGCCGCAATACTCCGTTGAAAACCAACGTAGACAAAGCGTTGGCAATTTGTGGCGATGTGCAAACATTGGTTGTTGAACGCACAGGCGGAAACGTTGGCATGGTCGAAGGACGCGACCATTCTTATTCTGCTGCGATGTCAAAAGCATCCGCTGAATGTGCCCCAGAACCGATGAACGCCGAAGATCCTTTGTTCATCCTTTATACGTCAGGTTCAACAGGTGCCCCGAAGGGTGTCGTTCACACAACGGGTGGATACCTTGTTTGGGCATCCATGACACATGAATTGGTATTTGATTACCATGACGGTGATGTGTACTGGTGTACGGCTGACGTGGGTTGGGTTACTGGCCACAGCTATATCGTCTATGGCCCGTTGGCCAATGGCGCAACCACCCTGATGTTTGAAGGTGTGCCCACCTACCCCGACGCATCACGGTTCTGGCAAGTGTGTGAAAAGCACAAAGTAAACCAATTCTATACCGCACCAACCGCCATACGCGCCTTGATGGGCCAAGGTAAAGAATTCGTTGAAAAATGCGATCTTTCATCTTTGAAAGTGCTGGGCACCGTGGGCGAACCTATCAACCCAGAAGCATGGCATTGGTACAATGAAGTCGTCGGTAAGGGTAACTGCCCCATCGTTGACACATGGTGGCAAACCGAAACTGGTGGCCATTTGCTGACACCACTGCCCGGTGCGACAGCAACCAAGCCAGGGTCGGCAACGACGCCGTTCTTTGGCGTGCAACCCGTCTTGTTGGATCCACAGTCTGGCGCAGAAATTCTCGAAACAGCCGCCGAAGGCGTGTTGTGCATTAAAGACAGCTGGCCGGGCCAAATGCGCACCGTTTATGGCGATCACGAACGTTTCGTGAAAACCTATTTTGCGGATTACAAAGGATATTATTTCTCTGGCGACGGATGTCGTCGTGACCAGGATGGTTATTACTGGATCACTGGGCGCGTAGATGACGTGATCAACGTGTCTGGTCACCGCATGGGCACAGCAGAAGTTGAAAGCGCGCTTGTCGCACATCCAAAAGTGTCTGAGTCCGCTGTTGTTGGATATCCACATGATATTAAGGGTCAGGGCATTTATTGCTATGTAACCTTGATGGCTGGCGAAGAACCAAGTGATGAATTGCGCACCGAGCTACGCAATTGGGTCCGTAAAGAAATTGGTCCAATCGCTTCACCTGACCTTATTCAATGGGCGCCAGGTTTGCCAAAGACGCGTTCAGGCAAGATCATGCGTCGTATTTTGCGCAAAATTGCCGAAGACGATTTTGGCGCGTTGGGCGACACATCAACCTTGGCGGACCCGTCGGTTGTTGACGATTTGATCAATAACCGAATGAACCGCAAAGCTTAAAAAATAATAAGGGTCGCCAACATGGCGACCCTTATTCATTTTGCTTTATTTTTTGGCTTGCCCAACACCGCAACCACTTAATGCGATAAAAGGCATGATCAAGGTCACCGATGCAGGAACAGCTACCAAAATTGATCAGATAATTTTCTTTTTCATTTCAGTTACCCCTTACAAAATTGCGGTCATCTTTTCTAACCAATGCAGGCATAAAACAGAATTCCCCGAAAGGGGCACACGCTTTTTCATAAAATAAAAAAACCCGTCCAACTTTGGGCGGGTTTTCATTTTCAAATCGGGATAAATTCTGAAAAGTCGTTTACGCGCGTTCAGAATATTCCATGATCTCAGTATTCACGATGATCATTTCATCTTGTGCGATGAATGGTGGCACCATGACTTTGACGCCATTGTCCAAAATCGCTGGTTTAAAGCTGTTTGCTGCGGTCTGGCCCTTGATGACTGGCTCTGTTTCAACAACTTTACATGTAACCTTTTGCGGCAATGTCGCGTTCAATGCTTCCTCGTCATAGAATTCAACCACGATTGTCATGCCGTCTTGCAAAAATGGACGGCGTTCGCCCAACAATTCCGCAGGCAATTCAATTTGTTCGTATGTCTCGGTGTCCATGAAAACCAACATGCCATCAGTTTCGTATAGAAACTGCTGATCTTTTTGTTCAAGACGCACGCGCTCGACTTTGTCAGCGCTGCGGAAACGTTCGTTCAATTTGGTTCCGTTGCGCAAATTGCGCAATTCAACCTGTGCAAACGCCCCACCCTTCCCGGGCTTCACATGGTCAACCTTGACCGCTGCCCATAGACCGCCTTCATGCTCTAATACGTTACCAGGACGAATTTCATTACCGTTGATTTTTGGCATACCTAAAACCCTTTGAAAGGTTGATGTTTCATTTACCGACCCTATATATTGTGAGACTTGCCTTGGCAAGCAAACGATATATTGGCGGTTAAGTAAAATGCCATGCAAAAATTGCATAGGTGGTTTGCAAATAAAAGCTACCCGAATCGATTTTTTTTAGGCATAAGCACCTTCACGCCTAAAAGACAAGTACATGATAAAAGGACGACGAGATGACCAAGTTCGTTGATGCAACAGCTTTCAACGCCGAACAAGGCAACCGTTCCCGCAAACTTTTTGCGGCCGTGGTTTTGGCTGCGTTGGATGATGCAATTGCTGACGACAAAAAATATGGCAACGGACCCGAGCAAATCGCACGCTGGGCACGTTCACGCGATGGCCGTGAGGTATTGTCATGTGCTGGGATCGATCCAAACGAACGCGTTGTAGAAGGATTGATGGCCTTTGTTGCAAAAGGTATCCGCACATCTGTTGCGCTGTCTCGCGAAGAGAGCGAGCGCCGTAATGCCGCTATGCATGCAGAAGCTGCATAAGCTGCTTAACTAATTTATGAAAAACGCGGCCCAAGTGCCGCGTTTTTTTATTTGGGATCTGATTCTTTAAGTGCCATCGCAATTTCGCGCCGAACCATGGCACGAAGATTTGACGTAATTTTTTCGCCTAATTGGCCACGCATTTCTTGTCGGACAATTTTTGCGACAACTTCCTTCAGGTGCTCAATTTCGTCGTCCTGCAGTGGCAAAGACGCCGCGCTTGGCACTAGTACAGGGTCGAATTCATCACGTGGGGCATCCGCCACACGCCCCCAATCTAACGCCGTACTATTGTGCCCCAAATATTCATTTTCTTCCTCGGTGCCATCGGGTTGCCAGGTGCCATCGAGGCGCGAAATGATATCTTCTAGCTGGCTGACTTTTGCTTCTAGGCTATTTGACAAAACAAGAGTCGGCATAGGCGATGACACAGGTCGTTTCGGTGTTAACCGTTGCGCCGGTGACAACACCAATTTCCCAGTCACGTCAGAAGTCGCACTTTCCTGCGCGGCTGGATCTTCTGATACAATGCGTTTCAAAGATGACAAAACGTCCCCAGAATTTTTTGCGTTATTTTTTGTCATAACCATCCTAACGACTTGTCACCAATTTAGTGTCAACATGCGGAGATAACAACGCATCAGTTGTTGATTGCTTTCAAGACACGTTCAAGCGCCTTCCCTTGAGCGGATTGTGCCGTCGGTGCATCTTTTACCAAATTATAATACGCGAGGGGGTCATATTTTTGAACTGGTAAATTTAGGTGGTCCACCGTTAATTGACCAAGCTGTGCCAACAAACGATATGCTGCGACTTGTTCATCTGCACTTGCGCTAATTAAATCTGCTTTTGCGTTCAAAAGTTCCTGTTCAGCATTCAATACATCTAAAGTGGTCCGCGCACCAAGGGTTGCTTCCTCTTTAATACCATCAAAGGCCACCTGTGCCGCACGAATTTGTTGCTCTGTCGCCTGACGCCCTGAACGGGCCATGTCCAACAACGCATAAGAAGTCGCTGTCGCTTGTTCGATAGCGCGACGTTTTACATGTAGTGTGGATTTTTGGGCGGATAGTTGCGCTTTTGCTTTGCGTACCGCAGATTCAATTTTTCCACCGGAATAAATCGACCCAGTCGCACTAAGTTTAATCTGTGCGTCGCGATCAAACGTGTCGCTATCATATGTCTGCGCTACGCCCATACGACCAGACAACGTCACAGAAGGGCCTGTTGATGCCTCGGTCGCAGACAGACTTAGTTCGGTTGATTTAATATTGTGCTGCTGCTCACTCATTGCGGGATGATTTCGCAATGCAATTGCCTGTGCCTGCGCAAGTGATGACGGCAATTTGGGCATGGATGGCGACGCTGACAACGCGCTTGGACGTTCTCCTACCGCCTGTTGATACCGCGCGTGTGCCTGTTGCAAAGCGCCCTCAGCTGCCGCAAGTTGTGCATTCGACGCCGCTAGGCGTGCCTCAGCCAAAGCGACGTCTGTTTTTGTAACTTCGCCCACATCAAACCGGTCTTGAGCCGCACGCAGTTCTTCCGCGATAACGCGAACGTTGTTACGGCGCAGCGCAACAGTTTCGGTCGCACTACGGACGTCCATATAGGCTTCGATCGTGTTTAACAAAACCTCTTGTTCCACGCCAATTAGACCTTGACGCACGGCAAGCACTTTTTCCTTTGCCGCTTCCAGCATAAATTTATTCGCGCCACCATCAAACAAGGTCAATTCGGCAACAATCGCCAAAGACGTTGCAGTTTGCATGTTTTCTGAAATAACCGTGTTTTCAACAGTACGCGATGATATGCTTCGCGCCATTGATGCGCTCCAACCGATGATCGGGCGAAGCGCTGACATTGCCTGCGCCACATCTTCATCGGCGGCACGTAAAAGCGCGCGATTTTGGTCCAATAAACCACTATTGTTATATGCAGTTGTCAACGCGCCACGAAGTGTTTCAGCGTACAACGTCTGCGTAGATAGAATAAGGCCGGCGGCAACCGCACATGCCAACTTTGAAAAAGTCTTTGCCATAGTCCTGCTCCAATTGTTTAAAAAAGGCCCACTCGGGACCTTTTTATTTTTTTTATAATGTAAATGCGTGATGGCGTTCAAATCCCGGAATGACTGGTGCCCCGGCATTAAAGGAATACCGCCAATTCATTTTGCCATCTAATTTATAGCCAATTTTTACCGTACCTAGGGCACCTTCTGCGAAAAGGCATGCGATACGACCACCTTCTTTTAATTGATCGACAATTGCCTGGGGTAAATGTTCAACTGCGCCTTGCAATAATATTACATCGTATGGCGCATGTTGCGGCGCGCCGTCACACAACGTACCTAATTGACAAATAACGTTATCTGCGCCGAACTCTGACAACGCTTCTTGTGCGTCGTTTGACCATTCTTCGTTTTCTTCCAACGCGACTACAGCTTCGGCCATACGCGACAAAACCGCCGATGAATAGCCAAAGCCAGATCCAATATCCAATGCAAATTCGGTATTTCGAATATCCAAAGCGTCAAGAATTTTGGCCAAAGTGCGCGGTTCTAAAACAACACGACCACCGCCAAGATCGACATTTTCGCCAATATATGCCGCTTCGCGACGATCGCGCGGCACGAAATTTTCACGGGGCACGGCAAGCATTGCATCGATGATGTGGAATTTTGTTACATCAGATGGGCGGACTTGGGTGTCGACCATCATCGTGCGGCGTGCGGAATAGTCAGTCATCGGTAAAACCTTTGTTGGCTCTGTTTCATTCTTTATTGCCACAAACGAATAAGATGGGCAATCCATCAGACCAACAAAAGGCGGTCAAATTATGCCGCTAACCGTTTTGCGGCAAGACCGCTTATGGTCAAAAATAAAGTTGCTGCAATGAGGCTGGCGCCCAATCCGCCAAATTGAAAAAATATGCCCGATGCTAATGTTCCGATCAATCGGCCCGCCGCGTTGGCCATGTAATAAAATCCCACGTTCATTGATACACGGGACGCATCAGAAAACGAAAGGATAAGATAGGAATGCAATGATGAATTAATTGCAAAAACGCCGCCAAATACAAACAAGCCCATCACAACAATAGGCAAAGGCGCGTTCCCAAAACCAAAAATAAGCATCGCCAAAACCGCGGGAATTGCCGCCAAGCCGAACGCCCAGCTTTGCGCCAATGGGATCAAGCCATCTGGAGATATGTGATATGAACCCAATAACTTGGGTGCCCGCGTTTGGACAAAGCCATAAAAAATGATCCAAAGCGCCATGAAAGCACCGACCCCAAAAAACGCATATGTATCGTTATCTAAATAAGTGTTGCCTTGGGTGAACAAATACACAGGTAAAGCAACGACGAACCAAACGTCGCGCGCAGCAAATAAAAAAACGCGGGCAAGGGATAGCCAATTTACATTGGCAGTTTTGGAAAAGACGTCAGAAAATTTCGACGATCTTTTCCCTTTGGGTAAACCTGCAGGTAGCTTAAATGCAAGCGTTATCAGAATGATGGCCAAAAATATCGCCATCCCGAACAATGATTTTGAAAATCCAACCATGGCAAGTAATGCCGCGCCGACAAAAAAACCCATTCCTTTGATCGCGTTTTTTGCACCTGTTAAATATGCAACCCATTTGAACAATTGACCATCTGCATCCGGGAACAAATGCTTAACCGCAGATTTAGCGCTCATCTTTGTTAAATCTTTTGCGACACCTGATACGCCTTGGACAAATGCAACATAAACCAATGACACACCGACCCCTAGGTCGTCAGAGACGGGCATCAACATCAACAAGGCAATAGTCTGAAGCGTCAGCCCCGAAAATAACGTCGACGACAAACCAAATCGTGCCGCAATCCAACCGGCCGATAGGTTGGTGATAACGCCTGCGACCTCATACAAAACAAACAACG
This sequence comes from Paracoccaceae bacterium, assembly GCA_038134005.1. Lineage (GTDB taxonomy): Bacteria > Pseudomonadota > Alphaproteobacteria > Rhodobacterales > Rhodobacteraceae > CAJXSD01. The sequence goes on from JAYPUL010000032.1 coordinate 24,008, forward strand.
TAGCCAATTCAATTGCATTAAACCCTAATCGGTGAAAATGGAATAAAACCAACATCCTGAGGGCGCCGTCAGACAACATAAAGGCCCAATAGGCAGCAGACACACCAATATAGGCAGAAACAGAGGACCGGTGGGCCATTACATGTTCCGCATGACCATCAACGCAACATTAACCAAACGATGTGCATACCCCATTTCATTGTCATACCAAGCATAAATTTTAACCTGTGTTTCATCGACAACCATCGTCGACAGTGCATCAATGATACACGAACGTGGGTCATTTACATAATCTGCGGAGACCAATGGGCGCTCTTCATAGCCCAATATTCCCTGTAGATCGGTTTCTGATGCGGATTTGAATAATGCGTTGATTTCATCCACCGACGTGGGGCGCGACACTTCGAACACGCAGTCGGTGATAGACGCATTTAACAATGGAACCCGCACCGCATGTCCATTCAATTTCCCCGTAAGCTCAGGGTAAATAAGCGTTATTGCTGTCGCAGAACCGGTTGTGGTAGGGATCAAAGAATTCAACGCAGATCGCGCACGACGCAAATCTTTCGCAGGCCGATCAACGATTGTTTGCGTATTGGTCACGTCATGGATTGTTGTAATGGCTCCATGAACTATTCCAATATTTTCGTGTATCACCTTAACAACAGGGGCCAAACAATTCGTCGTACAGCTTGCGGCGGTGATAATATTATGCGCTGCAGGATCATAGAGTTCATGATTAACCCCATAAACAATATTCACCGCGCCGCCATCTTTTACCGGCGCGGACACGACAACTTTTTTAACGCCCGCTTTAAAATATTCATCAATTAATGCCGCGGTTTTATAATATCCCGTGCAGTCGATCACGGTATCAACGTCATCAAGCGGCAATGACGCTAAGGTTTTTGATTTAAATACCGGAATGCGGGTACCGTTGATGTAGATAGCGTGTTCATCATGTGAAAATTCTGCGGCCCAACGACCGTGGACCGTATCAAATTCCATGAGATGGGCGTGCATTTCTGGTGTCCCCACCGCATCATTGACAAAAGCGATATCTGCGCCAGCCTCTAACAACGGCTTTAACGCCAATTTTCCGATACGGCCCAGACCGTTAATTGCGATTCTCGTCATGCAACACCTCTTTCAACGCGAGTTATATCAAAAATGTAACAAGTTCACGACAAAACGATCCATTTTTGGAAATCAGCAAACAAAGTTGACATGTGCAAAATGTCATTATGACTAAGATCCGAAGCAACGATTGAAATATTTTCTCTAAGCGTTGTGATTAACCAAAACAAAGTCAATTCACCTATTTCATTTGGAGACCTTTTTTGAAACAAGGTTGTGCCGTGATCACTGGGGGCTGTGGAGAAATCGGCCAAGCAATTGCAAAGCAAATATCGCAATTACATCGGATATTTGTATTTGATATCGCCGCGCCATCCAAGACGTTGGGCTTGGAATTCGACGCCCGTAACATCACCTATTTACGTGTCGATGTCAACGATCCACAAGCCGTTCGCGCAGCGTTCGACAAGGTGGCGCAATATGGCCCAATCGCTTTTCTTGCCTGCGTCGCGGGTGGTAGCACCGTGTCCCGTCTCTGTGAAACCAACATGCGAGACTGGGAAACAGATATCTCATTAAACCTAAATAGCGCATTTCATCGTGTGCAAGTCGCGGTTAGCCACATGTTAAACACAAATACCGCAGGCACAATTATCAATATTTCGTCCGTAAACGGTCTGTCTACCTTTGGCCATCCTAGTTATTCGGTTGCAAAGGCGGGTTTGGTGCACCTAACACGCTTTCAAGCGATCGAATACGGCAAACACGCAATACGCGCCGTTGCGGTGGCACCGGGCACAGTTTTAACGAAAGCCCGGGAAACGCGTATCAAAAATAATCCGAACTTGGAAAATGAATTACTGGCCGTTTACCCAGGCCTTGGGCTTCCGACCCCAGATGATATTGCAAATTTGGTCACGTTTTTGGCCTCGCCGGGAGCGTCAAAAATTACCGGGTGTTGTATTCCTATCTACTCAGGCCTGACAGCAGGTTCGATCCCTATGAATGAAATCTTCACGCAAGAAAAAATTAACGAGCCAACACTTTAGCCATGTCCTCAGTATCACCAACAAATGCACCGTCCAAATCTGTCCTTGGCTTCATACTCATGGCCGCAGCGACAGCATCATTTATGTCAGCAAATGCCTGTGCTAAAATCCTTGTATTGCAATATCACTGGTCGCAAATTGTCCTGTTGCGTGGCATGACGGGATGCCTTTTTTTATCCCGGTTGTTTTGATGGGATATTGTGACCGAAAAAACTATCCTGCGCTTTCTTATCCAATCTTAATTTTACGTGCGGCTTTAGAAATCGTGATGTTTTCGACCTTTATTCTTGCAATTCAATCTCTGTCCCTGGGCCTTGCCGGCCGCATTGGTATTAACGACGCCCATTATTGTCGTCATGTTCGCATCATTATTTTTGGGTGAAAGACTTACACAAGCCAAATCACTATCAATCGCGATGGGGATCATTGGCGGATACCTGATCATTGAGCCCAAAATTGGTATAGATTCAACAACGACCTCGGCGCTAATTTATGCCGCAGTTTCTGTGAGCTGCCTCGCGGTCAATTCGCTGTTATCGAGGAAATACAGAAACGAAACTCCGGCCGCATTTGTGACGATCTTTGTGCATATTGCAATGGTCGCGGTCAGCCTGCCAATTGTACTAAAAATGTGGGTTAATATCCCTAACTTTTACATTCTATCTATGTTCGTTGGCGTAGGTATCTTTGGAATGATCGGCATTTTACTTTTCAACACAGCATTTAGCGTTGAAGTAGGCGGCAAGTTAGCACCCATCTTGTATACAGAATTGGTTTGGGGCCTCTGTCTTGACTTTTGGCTTTGGGATATCACCCCTACGGCAACAATGATGATCGGCACCAGCATAATAATAAAGGCAGGATTGCGCATCATAAGATCGAATTAGTTTTGGAATGGTGCATCTAAAGAGAGGATAAATCGCTTTTTATTAGGTTTGGCGGTGACTTACTCTCCCACGACTTAAGTCGCAG
>JAYPUL010000033.1:0-25637 GCA_038134005.1 Paracoccaceae bacterium
TCTTGGTCATTACCGAAGACGGCAACGAAAATATCACGGGCTATCCCTATGGCCCAGACTTTAACGTGGTTGGATGATCACTAAGACCAAAACGCACAAATCAATTCGACTGGGCAAGCCGACCTCGGGTGGCGCGAAAGCGCCTCCCTTGGTGGAGGTCGGCGCTTGCCAATCTATCGATTGGCATGGAAGGCAATTACAGTGCGGTGAAACTCTGCCGTAGGTCGACAGGCATTCCCTTACGCGATGACACGGGCCGCAGGTCCGCCTGCGTGATCATCTGTCCGTCCCGACGGGCTGGTGATTTTGACAGGTTGCAAGGCGTATATGGCTTTTTCGGCATAGGGCGGGGTTAATTTGGGGGAACACGGTCAAGACACCTTTGGGTTTTGGTCGGTCCATTCACCCTAGCACCCCATGGTTAACGGCCGCCTTTTGCAACGTGCGCTGTGCACCGACGTAATACCGACGCAATACCGACGTGATACAGATCGTCCAAAATCGGCTGGATTGCTTGCTCATCCGATCTATCTGCGATAGAGGAAATCCATCTATTTACCCGACGGGACAGTGATGATGAGCAAAGACAAAAAACAGCCACGCCCCAAGGCGGAAACGCCCAAAGGCTTTCGTGATTATTTCGGGACCGAAGTCACCGAACGCGCAGAAATGTTGCAAAAAATCGCGGGCGTATATCATCATTATGGCTTTGACGCCTTGGAAAGCAGTGCGGTCGAAACCGTCGAAGCGCTGGGCAAGTTTTTGCCCGACGTTGACCGCCCGAACGAAGGTGTTTTTGCATGGCAAGAAGACGACAGCGATTGGGTCGCTTTGCGCTATGATCTGACCGCGCCTTTGGCCCGCGTTTATGCACAATATCGCAATGATTTGCCCACCCCATATCGCCGCTATGCGATGGGTCCTGTGTGGCGGAATGAAAAACCCGGGCCCGGTCGTTTTCGTCAATTTTATCAATGTGATGCCGATACTGTGGGCGCGCCGTCGGTCGCGGCAGATGCCGAAATTTGTGCCATGCTGTCGGACACGTTGGAAACCGTTGGAATCCCGCGCGGCGATTATTTGGTGCGCATCAACAACCGCAAGGTTTTGAACGGCGTTTTGGAAACCATGGGCCTGTCTGATGATGCTCAACGTGACGCGGTTTTACGCACGATTGATAAATTCGATAAGGTGGGCGCATCGGGTGTGCGCGAGCTATTGGGCAAGGGTCGTTTGGATGCGTCAGGCGCCTATATCGACGGCGTTGGTTTGTCTGATGATCAGGCCGCGCCTGTATTGGCATTCTTGACCTCACGCGGTGAAACGGCCGCTGCGACCTTGGCCAATTTGCGCGATGCAATCGGAACATCGGCGGTCGGCGCCGAGGGCGTCGGCGAATTGGAAACCATGGCCGAATTGCTGGATGCGGGCGGATATGGCGCGGATCGTATCATCCTTGATCCATCGGTTGTCCGTGGGCTTGGCTACTATACCGGTCCTGTGTTCGAGGCCGAGCTAACCTTTGAAATCTTTGACGAAAAAGGTCGCAAGCGTCAGTTCGGGTCTGTGTCTGGCGGCGGGCGTTATGACGATTTGGTCAAGCGATTTACCGGCCAATCTGTCCCTGCAACGGGTGTGTCGATCGGGGTTGATCGGCTGTTGGCCGCACTGCGCGAAAAGGGTCGGATCGGGTCACAATCACGCGGACCCGTTGTGGTCACCGTCATGGATCGCGACCGTATGGCCGATTACCAAGCGATGGTTACCGAATTGCGCAACGCGGGCATTCGCGCCGAGGTGTATTTGGGCAACCCCAAGAACTTTGGCAACCAATTGAAATATGCGGATAAACGCAATTCGCCCGTTGCCGTTATCGAAGGGGGCGACGAAAAAGCCCAAGGCATTATTCAGATCAAAGATTTGATCTTGGGCGCACAAATCGCGGCCAACGCCACGCTTGAGGAATGGAAAGAACGCCCCAGCCAATTCACCGTATCCCGCGCGGATTTGGTGGCCAAGGTGCGTGAAATTTTGGATGGCCAAAGCTGATGCAAACATCGCGTGATATCTTGGCCGAAGCGGCGCGTTTGCAATCGGTCTTTTTGACTGCTGGTGCCGCCGAGGTTCAGGCCGATATATTGCAGCCCGCCGAAACGTTATTGGACCTGTACGGCGAAGACATCCGTGCACGCGCCTATGTGACATCGGATGCGTTGCGCGGCGAACAAATGCTGCGCCCAGATTTTACCGTGCCCGTTGTGCAAATGCATATGGAACATGGGGCAGAACCCGCGCGATATACCTATAACGGGATCGTTTTTCGCCGCCAAGAAGACGACCCAAATCGCGCGAATGAATATGTTCAGGTCGGGTACGAAGTGTTCGATCGGGCGAACCCTGCACAGACTGACGTCGAAGTTTTTGCGTTGATTTTCCGTGCCTTACATGGCCTTTCCGTCCGCGCCGTGACGGGGGATATTGGCATTTTGACGGCCGCGGTGCAGGGATTGAATACGTCCGATCGTCGCAAAGCGGCATTGATGCGCCACATTTGGCGCCCACGGCGGTTTCGTGCCTTGCTGGATCGATTTGCAGGGCGCGCACCGGTGCCCGAAACCCGGGCGCGTTTATTGGCGGCTGCGGATCCATTCGCACAGGCCGGCCCTTTTAACGGTGTGCGCACCAAATCGGAAATCCAAGACCGTATTGATGCGCTGCATGACGATGCACAAGCGCCTGCGATTTCAACCGAAGATATGGCGTTGATTGATGCCATTTTGACGGTGTCTGATACCTGTCCCGTTGCTTTGGATACGCTGCGTGATCTTGCAGGTGCCGCACCCAATTTGACCGAAGCGGTCGAACGGTTATCACGCCGTATCGATGCATTGGAAAACCAAGGGATCGCTGTTGATACACTGATGTTCGAGGCCAGCTATGGCCGCACCTCAATGGAATATTATGATGGGTTTGTCTTTGGCTTTTACGCGGTCGATCATCCCGAATTGCCTCCTGTTGCGACCGGTGGCCGTTATGATGCATTGACCCGACGTTTGGGGCAGGGGGCCGAAATTCCTGCGGTTGGGGGGGTTATTCGCCCCGACCTTACACTTGGAATCACAGGGGGAAGCCGATGACGATTAAGATCGGAGTACCGTCTAAAGGTCGTTTGATGGAAAAGACCTTTGATTGGTTCGGCGAACGCGGTGTGACCCTATCACGCGCAGGATCGGATCGTGAATATTCGGGTCGCGTCGATGGGATTGACGGTGTCGAATTGGTGTTGCTGTCGGCAGGGGAAATCCCGCGCGAATTGGCGGCCGGACGCATTCATTTGGGTGTGACTGGAACGGATCTGATACGCGAAAAGCTAAGCCTATGGACCCAACGCGTGGATACTTTGGCCGAATTAGGATTTGGCCATGCGGATTTGATCATTGCGGTCCCGACATGTTGGGTGGATGTGGATACAATGGATGATTTGGATGCCGCCGCTGCCGCGTTTCGCGCGCGTAACGGATTCCGTTTACGGATTGCCACAAAATATCATCGATTGGTGCGCGATTATTTGAAATCCTGCGGCGTTGCCGACTATCAAATCGTGGATAGCCAAGGCGCCACCGAGGGCACAGTGAAAAATGAAACCGCTGAGGCGATCGCCGATATTACATCATCTGGCGAAACATTGCGTGCGAACCATTTGAAAATTCTGACCGACGGATTGATCCTAAAATCACAGGCATCGCTATTTTTGTCGAAATCGGCTTCATTGGATGGTGCGGATCGGACGACGCTGGCATGTTTGACGGAAAAATTGGGGTTATAAAACCCCAATATCGGCCAATGCGCCGGCTAAATCAGGTGGTAGATCGTCGTCATTCGCGCGCTTGCCGGACAAATCCATTGGGGCATCTTTTGGGTGCAGATAACGCCACCCTTGGAACGCACGTTTGGGTGCAGTGGTTGTGCGGATCAAACCAGGCTTTAACACGATGGCACACCGTCGGATGCCGTCATTTCCGATCACTTCGTCCAATCTAAGAATCGGTTGCCGACATTGAATGATTCCCTTAATCACCCAATAGATTGATCCGCCCGCCAAAATTTCGGATTCTTTCTTTGGCCACATGCGCGTGACGTGCCGTGGCAGGCCGTCAGACCCTTGAGAATAGGGGTTTTTTTGCCAGTTTTCCAAATCTTCGATCGTCTCGGTGCCGACGCTGAGTTTGACTAGATGTATGTAGTCCACCCCAATTACCCCCTAGGTCTAGTGTATAATACCCATTTTAGCACAATTATTACATTGACCTAAAGGGGTCTAAGACGTATGTATTTAATCCTAATCACAACAACATCAAAAAAATGCCAAGGGACGAACCTATGACACGCTTTGCCGCGCCGATCGCAGAACAAATTTGGGACATGAAATACCGCTTTAAGGACGCAGACGGGAAACCGTTGGACGCGACCGTTGAAGATTCGTGGCGTCGAATCGCGCGCGCGCTTGCGACCGTTGAAAAGGACGCACCAAAGTGGGAAGACAAATTTTATTCCGCGCTTGAGGATTTCAAATTCTTGCCAGCGGGCCGGATCACTGCCGGTGCGGGCACAGCGCGCAAGGTGACGTTGTTCAACTGTTTTGTGATGGGCACTATCCCTGATAGCATGGGCGGCATTTTTGAAATGCTGAAAGAAGCGGCCTTGACCATGCAACAAGGCGGCGGCATCGGTTATGACTTTTCCACCGTTCGTCCCAAAGGTGCATTGGTCAAAGGCGTTGCAGCGGATGCATCTGGACCGTTGTCCTTTATGGATGTGTGGGATGCGATGTGTCGCACCATTATGTCCGCAGGGTCCCGTCGTGGCGCGATGATGGCGACCATGCGCTGTGACCACCCAGATATCGAAGATTTCATCACCGCCAAATCCGATGCGGCCCGTTTACGGATGTTTAACGTGTCCGTTTTGATCACCGATCCATTCATGGAAGCGGTCAAGGCAAACAAATCATGGGATTTGGTGTTCGAAGGCAAAGTGTTCAAAACTGTGAACGCGTTGGACCTATGGAACAAAATCATGAAGTCGACATATGATTTCGCCGAACCTGGCGTGATCTTTATCGACCGCATTAACAAAGCCAACAACCTGCATTATTGCGAAAGCATTGCGGCGACAAACCCATGCGGCGAACAACCTTTGCCCCCCTATGGCGCGTGTTTGTTGGGCTCGATCAACCTATCGCGTTTGGTGAAAAACCCATTTGAAAAGAACGCGCAGATCGATCTTAAGGTGCTGAACGATTTGGTCGCCACAGCCGTGCGCATGATGGACAACGTGGTGGATGCATCGAATTTCCCGTTGTCAGAACAAGCGCAAGAGGCACAAAACAAACGTCGCATCGGTTTGGGTGTGACCGGTTTGGCCGATGCGTTGTTGATGACAGGTTTGGAATACGGCACCGACAAAGCGGCCGCCAAGACAGACGAATGGTTGCATGCGATTGCACGCGCGTCTTATTTGGCGTCGGTTGAATTGGCGAAAGAAAAGGGTGCGTTCCCGTTGTTTGATGCCGAACCATATTTGCAATCCGAAGCGATGAAAATCATGGATGACGACGTGCGCGAAGCGATCCGCACCAACGGTATTCGTAACGCATTGCTGACATCGATTGCCCCAACTGGCACGATTAGTTTGTATGCGGGTAACGTATCATCGGGCATCGAACCTGTGTTTGCTTATGCCTATACCCGCAAGGTGTTGCAAAAAGACGGATCGCGCACCGAAGAAGAGGTTGTGGATTACGCCGTGCAAATGTGGCGCGATAAATTTGGCGATAAAGAATTGCCAAGCTATTTCGTGAACGCGCAAACATTGGCACCTTTGGCGCACGTCAAAATGCAAGCGGCGGCGCAGAAATGGATCGACAGCTCGATTTCCAAAACCATCAACTGCCCAGAAGACATCAGCTTTGATGATTTCAAAGACGTCTACATGGAAGCCTATGAAACAGGTTGTAAGGGCTGTACGACATACCGTCCAAACGATGTAACGGGTTCTGTCTTGTCCGTCTCTGAAAGCTCAGAAAAGACACCGGAAATCGACACAGGTGCAGAGGTCATTTACATGGCCGAACCACTGGATCGTCCGCAAACGTTGGAAGGCAATACATATAAATTGAAATGGCCAGACAGCGAACATGCGATCTATGTCACGGTCAATGACGTTGTGATCAACGGTCATCGTCGTCCGTTCGAAGTGTTCATCAACTCTAAGAACATGGAGCATTTCGCATGGACAGTTGCATTGACACGGATGATTTCGGCCGTGTTTCGTCGCGGTGGCGATGTGTCCTTTGTTGTCGAAGAATTGAAGGCCGTGTTTGACCCACGTGGCGGTGCATGGGTGCAAGGTAAATACATTCCGTCCATCTTGGCGGCCATTGGTGGTGTGTTGGAACAACACATGGTTGCCATCGGGTTCCTAGCGGGCGAAGGCATGGCATTAAAAGAAGACCCACATGCCAACAAGCAAGTTGTGAACCTTGGTGAAAGCCGTGGCAAAGCCTGCCCAAGCTGTGGTCAATATGACCTACAAATGGTCGAAGGCTGCATGACATGCCGCAGCTGTGGCCATTCAAAATGTGGTTAAACTGACCCGTTCTTAGCCCTGTGATCGCATAAATCGGTCACGTGGTGAACATTAATAAAAGGTCGCGTAACACTTGCGCGGCCTTTTTCGTTGATCGTGCCGTCCTTTGTTTTGGTCGCGTTTAACATCGAATTAATTGGTGCCGTTTTCTTAATAATCACGTGCATGTGTCCAAATCCTTGTGATGGGCAATGCTTGGTTTGACGGAGGCTAAAATGAACGTAAAACTTGGACTTGTTATTGCACTCACTTTTATTGGCATTTCTGCTGGAAGCGGGTTCGCACAAGATACCTGCGCAGCGGGTAAAACGATCGAAGATAAGGCATTGACCATCGGCACCGGTGATCCGGCATATTTTCCCTGGGTCATTGATGACAAACCCAAAACGGCCATGGGGTTCGAAGCGGCAGTTGCCTATGAATTGGCGACGCGCATGGGGTTTGAAAAGCGTCAGGTGAATTGGGTCCGAACCAGCTTTGATGCGGCCTTAGAACCCGGTGCAAAGCCGTTTGATATCAACCTGCAACAATACACAATCACGTCTGAACGCGATGAACACATCGACTTTTAAATGCCATATTACACGTCGTCTGCGGCCGTTGTCGTGCGTCAGCCCACCGTTGACGAAGGTGTAGATACGACAAAAGCTTCGCTCTCTCAATTGCGTTGGGGCGCGGCCTCTGGTTCAACGGCAATCGCGTTGATTGAAACTTTGGTGGGACCTGTGGGTGGCGTTCAGGTCTACGATGATACAGAGCAGGTCACCCTAGCCCTAAAAGACAATCAGATCCACGCGACCCTAGTTGATTTGCCAACCTCCTTGTTTTTGGCCGTTTTGATGTTGGATGACGGCGTCATTTTGGGCCAATATCCGCACGAAGTATCCGGTGAGATGGACCAATTTGATGCTGTTATGGCCAACGGCAATCCGTTGAAGGACTGTGTCGATGCTGCGCTTGCTGGGATGATAATGGACGGAACAATCGCCGCGTTGGAAAACAAATGGCTGTCGACCAATATTCGCGTCCCTGTCGTTACACAGTGATACGTATTACGTGTAACAATCGCGTTGGTTTGCCAGTTTGGTTTTGCGTTCTGACAGAGAAATCTGATTAACTGCCCCCATATATGTTACCAAAGGTATCATTTGGGGGGGAAATATGGGCGTTTTTGACGAACTGGCCAAATGCGATATTTGCAGCGAACGGTTTGCCAATACCGCGACCGCCCACCGTCCGCGCCCCGTCTTTCGTGGTGCGGCATCGGCACGGATATTGATCGCAGGCCAAGCACCCGGTGCGCGTGTCCATGCCAGCGGCATACCCTTTGACGATCCCTCGGGCGATCGGTTGCGGGATTGGATGGGGATTGATGCGGACGTGTTTTATGATCCCACACGTATCGCTATTGTTCCAATGGCGTTTTGTTTTCCGGGATATACTGCCAAGGGCGCGGACCTGCCTCCGCCGCCGATTTGTGCCAAAACGTGGCGCGCACGCATTTTGGATGAATTCCCAAATATACGATTGACGCTGTTGGTCGGGGGCTATGCGCAAAAATGGCACCTGCGCGACAAGCGCAGCGTCACGGAACGTGTGCGTGATTGGCGCGCGCGCGATGGCGTTTTTCCCTTGCCTCATCCGTCGTGGCGCAATACGGCATGGTTAAAGAAAAATCCGTGGTTTGAACGCGAATTGGTTCCCGATTTGCGCCGCGCGATCGAGGATCAGTTATGACACAGACAATGTTAGATCACGCCTTTGCCGCGATGGAGGCCGCCCCCGAAAACGATAGCGCACGTTTGCGGTTTTACGAACGCCTTGTGGATGCTGAACTTTTCATGATCCTGGCATCTGAACCAAATGGTGATCAAATCGATCCAGAGGTGATCGAGGTGGACGATCAATCCTTTGTCCTAGTCTTTGATACCGAAGACCGCTTGGCCGATTTTACAGGAAAAATTACGCCCTATGTTGGGCTTTCGGGTCGGGTGTTGGTGTCAATGCTGGCGGGGTCTGGATTGGGTTTGGGGTTAAACCTTGATGTTGCCCCAAGCAGCACATTGTTACCCTTTGAAGCGATGGAATGGTTGGACGACATGCTATCGCAAAGCCCCGACGAAGTCGAAGCGCGCCCCATTGAATTTTCAGCGCCCCGCGATGTACCGAAGGTGGTGTTAGAGGCATTAGATGCGAAACTTGTGTCTGCTGCGGGATTGGCCAGCGAAGTATGGTTGACTGGCGTGACCTATGAAGGGGGCGCAAAGGGGCATCTATTGGCCTTTATCGATACCCCCGTTGGGGCCGAAAATGCCTTGGCCAAAGCCGCGCACGAGGCGTTGACATTTTCAGGCATCGAAGCAGGATCAATCGACGTGGCGTTTTTCGATCCGACCGAAGGCGCAGCCATCGCCATCCGTCGTTGTGGATTGCGCTTTGAATTGCCCGAACCCGCGGCACCCAGTGATTACAAACCCGCGGCACCAGGGATGGACCCCGATAAACCGCCTCGGTTGAAGTGATCAATCGGTGATCAAGGTTGCGCGAAAACCATGGGTCGTTCTGAACGACGTTTCACCTGTCGCAATGATGCCAAAACACTGTTTTTGACCGGAATATAGCTCGGCCAGACGTGTACAAATTTCATTGCCATTGATGCGCCATGTGCCGCCTTCTGGATCGCCCGCATCGGTTGCAATGAAAAGATTGCCATTTTCGTTAAAGGTCAAATTCCCGCTAAATCGGTGCCCCTGAACCGTGCCTGAATAGGTATAAGATTTTCCTGGTAATATGTCCGCTAACTCTCTGTACGATAGGGTACGAGGATCGCTTTGCGTGCAGCCAATGGCGCCCATCAAGAACGCAATTGTCAGTATTGATTTGTTCATCCCTTTGTCCGTTCTCCTGTCGGATCATAAAGCGGTTTTAATGATGCTGTCGCTTTGACACGGGTTCCTGCAACGTCGATTTCAAAGGACGACGATAACAGTTGATCCGCGGTTTCCCCCGCACAGGGAACATAACCCATTCCGACCGCACCGCCAAGGTGGTGGCCGTAAGATCCCGATGACAGATGGCCAACAATCTGACCATCGCGCAAGATGGGTTCATTATGATAAAGCAATGGTTCAGCATCGTTTAACAGGAATTGCACCATGCGCTTTTGCAGGCCGTCTTCGCGTTTTTTCAACACCGCGTCGCGGCCGATAAACGCAGGTTTGGCGGTTTTCACCGCAAAGCCTAGGCCAGCCTCTAACACATGATCTTCGGCGGTGATGTCATGGCCGAAATGGCGGAACGCCTTTTCGATACGACAGCTGTCCATCATATGCATACCGCAAAGCTTTAGACCGTGATCCCGACCTGCCGCCCAAATCGTGTCAAAGGCATGGGCCGCCTGATCCGCGCCGACATAGATTTCCCAGCCCAATTCACCGACATAGGACACGCGATGCACTCGGGCCAAGCCCATGCCCAATTCGATATGCTGCATGGTGCCGAATGGATTTGCGTCATTGCCAAAATCGTTTGGTGAAATGGCGTGCATGATGTCACGCGCCTTTGGTCCCATGATCGCCAAGACACCTTCGGCGGCGGTGATGTCGGTGATCACGACGTTGAAATCACCAACGTGACGACGCATCCATGTTTCATCGGCAAGCCGTGTTGCGGCGGGGGTGACGACCAAATAGGCCGTGTCTGACAAACGCGTCACCGTGACATCCGCTTCGATCCCTGCGTGGGAATTTAGGAATTGGGTATAGACAATTTTGCCAATCGCAACCGACATATCGGCGCCGCAGATATGGTTCAAGAATGCCTCGGCATCGCGCCCTTCGACGCGAATTTTGCCAAAGGACGACATGTCGTACATACCGACGCCTGTGCGAATGGCATGGTGTTCAGCGGCGGCATTGTTGAACCAGTTTTGACGCTTCCACGTGTATTCGTATTCGCGTGCTTGGCCGTCGTTCGCATACCAATTCGCCCGTTCCCAACCCGCAAGTTCACCAAACACCGCACCATTTTCGGCCAGTTGTGTGTGGAACGGCGTGCGCCGGATCCCCCGTGCAGATGCCTTTTGCCGATAAGGGAAGTGATCCGCATAAAGCAGGCCCAAGGTTTCGCTGACCCGTTCTTTCAGATACCGGCGGTTGCCTTGGAACGGTTGCGCCCGCGAAATATCGACATCGCCCAAATCAAACGGTTTTTCGCCCGTGTCCATCCAATGCGACAACGCCATGCCGGCACCACCCGCAGATTGGATGCCGATTGAATTAAAGCCCGCGGCCACCCAGACGTTGTCCATTTCTGGCGACAACCCAAGGTGATAAGCGTTGTCGGGGGTAAAGCTCTCGGGTCCGTTAAAGAACGTGTGAATCCCTGCCTCGCCCAAGATGGGCATGCGGTTGACCGCCTGTTCCAAGATCGGTTCGAAATGATCGAAATCTTCGGGCAGTTGGTCAAATTCGAAATCCCTTGGGATGCCGTTCATCGCCCATGGTTTGGCCACAGGTTCAAAGGCACCCAGCATCAATTTACCTGCGTCAACCTTGTAATACGCGCATTCGTCAGGCACGCGCAGAACGGGCAATTGTTCCAATCCCGCGATGGGTTCGGACACGATATAGAAATGTTCACATGCGTGCAGGGGAACGTTTGTGCCCGCCATACGGCCCACTTCGTGGCCCCACATGCCGGCACAGTTAACGATCATATCACATGTGATCGTGCCCGACGCGCCGTCATCGGATTGCCAATCAACCGCGGTAACGCGACGATCCTGTTTTTGCAGGCCAGTGACACAGGTATATTCCGCAATGAATGCGCCTCGATTGCGCGTGCCCTTTGCCAGCGCCAATGCAATATTGCCTGGATCGCCTTGTCCATCCTTGGGCAGATAGACGCCGCCCACAACACCGTCCAAATTTAGATGGGGGTATTTTTCACCCACTTCGGACGCGGAAATTTCGGTGATGTCGACACCAAAGGCGCGGGCCATTGCTGCGGATCGTTTCAATTCCTCCATCCGTTCCGATGTTAATGCGGTCGTGATCGATCCAACGCGGCGGAACCCGGTGGCAAGGCCTGTTTCGGCTTCAAGATTACCATATAACTCTTGGGAATATTTCGCGAGTTTGGTCATGTTCGCAGTTGCACGCAGTTGGGCAATCAGGCCTGCGGCATGCCATGTGGTGCCTGATGTTAACTGTTTGCGTTCCAACAAAACAACGTCGGTCCACCCCAATTTGGTCAGGTGATAGGCCACGGAACAGCCCACAACACCCCCACCGATAATGACAACGCGTGCGTGATTAGGAAGATTGGTCATGTGTTTTTACCTAAGATGCGCCAAAACGGCGGGAAAGTTCAGTTATGTGTTCGGGGCAAACTTCGCAGCAGCCACCAATCAAGGTTGCGCCAGCGGCGATCCAGCCATCGGCGAAATTGGCATAGCCTTGTGGTGTCAGGTCGGCACGTTTGGAAAAGCTTTCGGCAACGATATCGCCCATTTCCAATTTCTTGATCGACGTGAATCCATTTGCATAGGCCCCAAATGGGACAGAGACACCCGACAACGTGGGCATCGCCGCGGTGATCGTCTCGGGTAGCGAGCAGTTTAGCAAAACGGCATCAGCGCCCAGATCACCAATCAGGTCCAAAGCATCGGTCAAGGCTTCGCCCGACCGCAGACGTGGCGTGTCGGTGTCATCGGACAATGACATACTGATCCAGACGGGTTTGTCGCGCCCCTGCATGGCGGTAAGCGCGGCGCGCACCTCAAGCAATGATCCCAATGTTTCGGCCAACATGATATCAACGCCGTTTGCCTGTGCGTCGGCGATTTGGGAATATAGGTCCGCGGCGCGGTCATAGTCGTTGTTCAGGTCTGGATTATAGCTGGAAAAAAGGGGCGGCAAGCATCCTGTGATGCGGACCGATTGACCGCTTGCATCGCGGGCGCGCTGGGCACAATCAATCGCGGCCTTTTGCAGTGATTGGAAATGATCGGCGTGGCCGTATTTCGACAAACGTTCAGGCGTCGCGGAATAGGCATTGACCGTGATGACCTGTGCCCCCGCCGCGATATAATCGCCATGAACGGCGGTCACCAGGTCGGGTTCGTCCAAAAGAACCCGGGCCGACCACATTTCGGTTGGCGGGTTTTTGGACCGCGCCAGCAATTCTTGGCCCATACCGCCATCAAGGATGGTGATCATGCGCGGATCCTTTCGTTCTCGGGATCCCAAAGCGGTTGATCGGCTTGTACAGTTGCCTTGCGGCGTTCGCCGTATATTTCGACCTCGACTTCGGTGCCGGCCACGGCCAAATCCGCGCGGATCATGCCCAATGCGATGGATGCATTCACACGGTATCCCCATGCGCCCGATGTGGTTTCACCGACAATTTCGCCATTGTGCCACAGCGTCGACATATAGGGCGCGTCGCAATCACCCGTGTCCACGATCAGCGTGACAAAGCGTTTGGTGACACCTTGTTGTTTTTCGATCATCAAAGCAGCTTTTCCTAAAAAATCCTGCGACTTGTCCAACTTTACAAACCTATCCAAGCCCCCTTGGAGCAACGTATAATCTGTGGACAGGTCGCCCTTCCACGCGCGGTACCCTTTTTCAATGCGCAATGAATTCAATGCCCACATGCCAAAGGGTTTCATACCAAAAGGTTCACCCGCCGCCGTCAGCATGTCATATACTTTTGCCGTATCTTTGGTCTGCGAATGGATTTCCCAGCCCAATTCACCCGCAAAGGATACGCGCACCAATTGCACCCAAATATCCCCCAGCTGCGCCGATTGATGGGTCAACCACGGTTGCGTCAGATCCGCATCCGTCAACGTTGCCAAAATATCACGAGACTTTGGACCCGAAAGAATTTGGCAGCCAAAATCGGCGGTCACGTCAGACAACGAAAATTCGGCACCCGTGGGCCTGTGGTGTTGTAGCCATTCGAAATCATGCCATTGCGCTGTGCCTGCCGTGATAAGAAAAAAGAAATCTTCGTCCAATCGCATGGCCGACATTTCGGTTACAATACGGCCGCGTTCGTCGGCAAAATACAATAATCCGATGCGCCCGACCTTGGGGATCCCACCTGTGCATAGACCACGCAAAAACTCTGCCGCGCCCGTACCTTGTAACCGGTAACGTGAAAATCCTGGTAAATCCAATAGACCAGCTGTGTCACGAACGGCTTCGCATTCTTCGCGGATGCGCTGTTCCCATGGACCGGAACGGCCCCAGGTTTGAGTGGTTTCTTCGGACGTGTTGTCACCAGATTGTGCGAACCAATTTGCGCGTTCCCATCCATTGTAGGCACCCATTTGGCCGCCTTTGGCGATGACCTGCGCATGTGCGGGTGACAATTTTTTGTCGCGTCCCGCAGGCCATGAATGCCATGGGAAATGCATGGCATATTCGTGGCCATAAACCTCCATGCCCTTAGCAACGCAATAATCGTGATCGGTGTAATCGGTGTAGCGACGTGGATCACATGACCACATGTCCCATTCGGTAAAGCCTTGTGTGATCCATTCAGCCAAGACTTTGCCTGCACCACCGCCTTGGGCGATGCCAAAAGTAAAGACGCAGGCTTCGAACGCGTTTTTCACGCCGGGCATCGGGCCGATCAAGGGCAACCCATCGGGGGCATAAGGGATAGGCCCGTTGATCACGCGCGACACGCCAGAGGTGCCCAGCAGAGGCACACGTTCCATTGCGTCGGTCACGATATCCTCGATGCGATCAAGATCGTCGTTCCAAAGCTGAAAGCTGAAATCATCGGGCATTGGGTCGTCTGGTGTGGCCCAATGCGCACGGCAATTTGGTTCATAGGGCCCAAGGTTAAAGCCATGCTTTTCCTGACGCAGGTAATAAGACACATCCACATCGCGCAACAACGGCAGTTTGTGACCGACCGCTTTGGTGTGGGCTTCAATTTCGGGGATTTCTTCGGACAGTAAATATTGATGGCTCATCACCATCATTGGGACTGTGCGGCCACCATAAGGTTTGAACCATTCACCGACGCGCTGGGCGTAATATCCCGCCGCGTTCACCACATAATCGGCATGAATATCACCCTTTTCCGTGTGAACAATCCACGTGCCGTCATCGTTTTGTGTGACGCCTGTTGCGGGGGTAAAGCGCAGGATTTTCGCGCCCATATCGCGCGCACCTTTGGCCAAGGCTTGGGTCAACTGTGCGGGGTCAATGTCACCGTCATTGGGGTCATACAATGCGCCCATCAGGTCATGTGTTTCGATAAACGGGTATCGTTCTTTGATTTCGTCAGGCGTCAGGATTTCCAAATCCATCCCTTGGTATTTGCCCATCGACGCCGCGCGTTTGAATTCTTGCATACGTTCTGCGGTGTGTGCCAATCGAATGGACCCCGTTTGGTGGTAATTCATCGGGTAATCCACCTCTTCACCCAGACGGGCGTATAATTCGGTGGAATAGCGTTGCATGTTCATGATCGACCAGCTGGTGGAAAAGGTCGGAACGTTCCCCGCCGCGTGCCATGTAGACCCTGCGGTCAATTCGTTCTTTTCCAGCAGGACACAGTCGGTCCATCCCGCTTTGGCCAAATGATACAGGCTGGACGCGCCGACCACACCGCCCCCGATGATCACGACACGTGCGCGTGTTGGAAAATCTGACATGTCTTGTTTCTCCCTATTGTGTGGCAAGGCGTAGGGCCAATGCCCCGTAAACGCCCGCCGCTATTTTGTTGATTGTTGTTTCGCGGCCCTGCAATGCAGACCGCATTTTTCCAGCAACCAGCCCATAGGCCGATGTAATTAAAAACCCAGTGACCCCAAAGATCAGGCCAAGGATGATGATCTGTTGGGAAACGGACCCGACATTTGGATCGGTAAAGCTTGGTAAAAACGCAAGGATGAACAAAGCGACCTTTGGGTTAAGAAGGTTGGTCATGGCGCCGCGTGTAAAAGCGGTCCTCAGTGACGTTGCCCCGCTCTGTTCTGTTTTTGTTGGCTGTGTGCGCCACGATTTGATTGCCAAATACAGCAGATACGCCGCCCCGCTATAACGCAGTATGTCAAAGGCTATTGGATTGGCCGCCAGAATTGTGGCCACGCCAAACGCAGTGAGCGCAACATGAACAAGCGACGCAATTGCGATGCCCGCGGCCGCGGCCACGCCCGCCGCCATGCCGCCGCGCAGCGCGGTCGCGATTGTGAACATCACATCTGCGCCGGGTGTCAGGTTTAGTGCAATGCCTGCCAATACAAAGGTCATAATGATATGGGTATCCATGGCAAAAAGCGTGTCGATCATATCGCCCCCAAAAGGGCAGAATACCCCAACAAAACACCATAGATCACAAAACAAACGGCCAACCCGCGGCGCAGCGTCACATTCATTGCCGCCGCCAATGCCGTGCGCCCCAACCATGCGCCAAGTGCGGTATAGGTCGCATAGCTGATCGTGGTAAGGGTCAACGCGGTCGGCACAATCACCCACATTTGACGGCCAATGGGAACGTTGGGATCGACGAATTGTGTAAACGCGGCCAGATACCCTGCCACCGATTTTGGGTTGATTGTCGCGATCATAAAGGCGCGGCGATAAATTGATCCTGACGCGGCTTTGGCCTGAATGGCCCGCGTGGCCATGATCCAACCGCGCACACCTGTATAGATCAAGAACCCCGCGCCAATTAGCTTGGCCACGAAAAATGCACTGGGCGAGGATACCAATAACATGCTGACCCCAAAGGCAGAGAGCGCCAAAAATAACGCCGCCTGGGTTAATATCCCTGCGACCGTCCAAAACGCCTTTGGAAGTCCATCAGACACCCCAGTCAGCACACAGTTGACCGCATTGGGGCCGGGTGTAATTACAAAGACCCCCCAAAACGATGCAATCGTGATCCACCCGTGAAACGTCATTTTAAATTTCCGTTGTAATAAATGGGTGGTGAAATGATCCAGACAACGACGCAATCATCCCCGTATGGGTTTGCCCAACGATAGCTTTGTCCTTTGATCCGGAAACTATCGCCAGCCTGCAACGAATATGACCGTCCGTCAATTTCCATGTCCAGCTGGCCGGTGATGATAAAGCCCAACTCATGGGTCGGTCGTGAACGGGGTTTACGGAGTCGGCTGTGCGGGTGAAACGTGGAATGGACCACTTCAAAATCATCGGTCAGATCGGGGGACAGCAATTCTTCGGTCAGGCCATCGGCACGGTGACCAACGGCGCGTCGATTGTTGTGGCGCACAATGATACCCGTTTCATCGGAAACGGTGTCGTTTTGTGCGGTTAATAGTTCGGGTGGCACCTGCAAGGCACGCGAAAAATCAGCCAAATCATTTGACGTCGGCCGGGACAAATCGCGTTCCACCTGAGACACCCATCCAACGGATTTGCCCAAGCTGTCAGCCAAGGCATTCAACGTCATGCCCCGCGCTTTGCGAAGCGATCTAAGATCTGCGCCTAGGCTTTGATGTGCACGCGTTTGCGACATTCGACGTCCGTGAAAAATATTCCATAAATTTCACGCTGCCCGACTCGCATGAAAAAATCAACAAAAATTTCACGAAGTTTTCGACATTGTAAAAATCATGTATAGCGCGTAATCACGGGGGCATGATTACACCCTATGATCCCCCGATGGACCCTTTGGTCATTTTGCATGAAGACGCCCATATTGTCGCCGTTGATAAACCTGCGGGTTTGTTATCTGTACCAGGGCGGGGCGAGCATTTGGCGGATTGCTTGTTGACCCGTGTGCAAACTGCGTTTCCTGATGCATTGTTGGTTCATCGGTTGGATCGCGATACGTCGGGCGTTATGGTCTTTGGGCTGACCCCGCACGCGCAACGCACTCTGTCGATGCAATTTGAACAACGTGCGACCAAAAAGATCTATGTCGCGCGTGTCGCGGGCGAAGTTGCGGAAAAAAGCGGTGTGATTGATTTGCCCCTGATCGTGGATTGGCCGAACCGGCCACGGCAAATGGTATGTCACGACACTGGTAAACCCGCAGTGACGGAATGGACGCGCACCAAGGTCGGCGATGGCGAAAGCCGTTTGCGGTTGGAACCAAAAACAGGACGGTCGCATCAACTGCGCGTGCATTGCTTATCAATGGGCCATCCCATTCTAGGCGATCCGATTTATGCGCCTGAAACCTTTCACGACCACCCGCGCATGATGCTGCATTCACAAGAGTTGCGGATCAATCATCCTGAAAGCGGTGTTGGGCTTAAGTTTCGCGCACCCGTTCCGTTTTAGGCATTTCCACGCAGGTTTGTTTCGGATTAGGCTGTCACCATCATTCATTGATCTGGGACCGCAATCATGACGCAGACGTCAAAAATTGAAAATTTCCGCAACCTGAACCCCCAAGACCGTTTGCGTGTAGTGATTGACGCATCGGGGAATGGGGCGCTGGGTGCGTTATCAGGCGCTGGTGCATTGTCTTTGGATCGTGCGGATGGGATGATTGAAAACGTGGTTGGTGTTTTTGAATTGCCGTTGGGCGTTGCGACCAATTTCGTTGTCAATGGAAAGCACTATTTGATCCCAATGGCGGTCGAAGAACCATCGGTCGTGGCGGCCGCATCCCATATGGCCAAACTTGCGGCACCCTATGGCGGGTTTTCCGCGTCACATAGCCAACCGATGATGCGTGGTCAGATCCAGATCACGGGTCTTTCCAACCCTGCATCCGCGCGCCAGATTTTGTTTGAACACAAAGAAACCCTCATATCTTTGGCGAATTCCAAGGATCATGTTTTGGTTGGATTGGGTGGAGGGTGCAAAGATCTTGAAGTGCACGAATTTCCCGATACGCCTCTGGGGCCAATGGTCGTTTTGCACATTCTCGTTGATGTGCGTGATGCGATGGGGGCCAATACCGTCAATACAATGGCCGAACTTTTGGCACCCCGTGTTGAACATATTACTGGCGGTCGTGTGCGGTTGCGCATCCTGTCCAACCTTGCCGATTTACGTTTGGCGCGGGCGCGGGTGAAAATTCCGTTTGACGGGCTGAATATGCCGAATTTTTCTGGCAAAGATGTGGCCCATGGCATTGTCGAAGCAGCAACACTTGCCATGATCGATCCGTATCGTGCCGCCACCCATAACAAGGGGATCATGAACGGCATCGATCCGATCGTTATCGCGACCGGCAATGATTGGCGCGCGATCGAAGCGGGCGCGCATGCCTATGCCGCGCAGCGGGGGCGTTATCAATCGTTGACGCGCTGGGAAATTTCGTCTGATAACGCGCTGTGCGGTTCAATCGAATTGCCGATGGCCGTTGGTTTGGTGGGCGGGGCAACCAAATCCCATCCTGCGGCGCAAGCGGCATTGGCTTTGATGGATGTGACCTCCGCCAATGAACTGGGCCAAGTGATCGCTGCCGTTGGATTGGCGCAAAATATGGCGGCCCTGCGCGCCTTGGCGACCGAAGGCATCCAACGCGGTCACATGACCCTTCATGCCCGAAACATCGCGATTGCCCAAGGCGCAACAGGCGATCAGATTGAACGCGTTGTGCACGCCATGATTGGCGCAGGCGATATTAGTGCGTCACACGCAAAGGCGATTATTGACGGGCTTTAGGCGATCATTTCCTTTGCGCGGGTGACGATTGCTTGGGCCGTGATACCAAAATGTTCATAGAGAACCTCGGCACGGGCCGATGCACCAAATCCTGTCATCCCGATAAAGGCATCTTTGCGACGCAACCATTTGCCCCATCCGAATTCCATCGCCGCTTCGATCGCGATGCGGGGCGCAGTGCCCAAAACTTTTGATTGATAATCGGGCTCTTGGGCGTCAAACACTTCCCAACAGGGTAACGACACAACCGCCGCATTAATCCCTTGGTTGGCCAGGTCATGTGCCGCATCGACCGCCAATGCGGTTTCGGTGCCAGTTGCGATGATCGTTATATCGCGCGGGCTCTGTGGTTCTATCAAAACATAACCACCCTTTGCCGCAAGGTTTTCGCCAAACTTGGTACGCACGGGGCGCGCCGCTTGGCGCGATAGGGCAAAAACAGTGGGTGTTTTGTCGCTGTTTAATGCGTCCAACCACAATTCGGCGGTTTCGATTGCATCGGCAGGGCGATAGACATTGATATTTGGCATCGCGCGAAAGCTGGCCAAAATTTCGACGGGTTGGTGCGTTGGCCCGTTTGATCCAACGCCAATTGAATCGTGGCTAAAGACAAAGGGTACGGGCAATTGCATCAACGCCGCCATGCGCATCGCGGGCCGTTCATAATCGGCAAAGGCCAGATACGTTACGTTGATCGGGCGTAGACCCCCATGGGCGGCAATCCCGTCACACATCGCCCCCATGACATGTTCGCGGACGCCGCAATGCACATATGACCCGGTGCGATCATGGGCTGTGAACGCGTGTCTAGACCTTTTGTGATTTGTGGGTGCTTCTAGATCAGCACATAAAACAATCGTGTCAGGCAAGCGCGCGGCCAATTCATCGACCACATCCCCGGACGCCAAAATCGTCGGATGTGGCGCCGTGATATTGGCCATTTTATTGATAATCTCGCTTGCCTGTTGTGTCCAATCTAATGGCAGTTGTGAGGCCATCCAACGGTGATATTCGGCCGTATCGTGATCCGCATCCAAGTGGTCCTTCCATTCGGAATGTGCGACCTGACCGCGGGTCATAGATGTTTGCCAATCATCATAGATCGACTTTGGTATTTCAAATGCTGGGGATGCCCAGTTCAATTGGGAGGCCGCCTCGGCGCGATCTTGGGCCGTCAGCGGCGCGCTATGGCCCCCGCGTTGTCCCTGCAAGCGGGGGATCCCCCGCGCGATTGTGGTGCGACAGGCAATCAAGGATGGGCGATCATCGGCCTTTGCGGCATCAATCGCACGGTCGATCGCGGCGATATCATGGCCATCGATTGATTGGACATGCCATCCCGCCGCAATGAATCGCGCAGGAATATCTTCGGAAATCGAAAGCGCGGTATCGCCATCATCGGTGATGTGATTGTCATCCCAAAGAAACGTCAGTTTGCCCAATTTTAGATGACCCGCCAACGATATGGCTTCTTGTCCGATCCCTTCTTGTAGACACCCATCCCCAACAAAGGCCCATGTGCGGTGATCAACGCGCGATGTTCCGAATTGCGCGGCGAGGCGTTCTTCGGCCACGGCCATGCCAACGGCACAGGCAATGCCTTGGCCCAAAAGACCGGTGGTTATTTCGATACCAGCATGTTGTTCAATTTCTGGATGGCCCGCACAAACCGAACCAATTTTACGAAATGACTTTAGCGCATCTATGTCCATATGCGGATAGCCCGACAGATGTAAAAGGGCGTATAACAGCATTGAGCCATGCCCATTCGACAATACAACACGGTCACGATCGTGCCATTGGGGTGCGCTTGGGTCGGCTTTTAGGTGATTGGCAAACAGCGTCGCCGCAATTTCAGCCATGCCCAATGGCACGCCTTGATGTCCTTCGCCTGCGTTTAGAATGGAATCTATCGCAAGAAAGCGAATGGCGTTGGCCATGTTTTCTATATTTGGCATGTCGGGTGTCCGCTTTTGTTTATTTTGGCCAAGTTACCCAAATGCACCGGTCTGGGACAATGAACAAATACTTAAGCTTTGGGTTAACTAGGTTTTTTGGCTTTGATTTGATGTTCACGCAATAAAGTATACCCCCCCGATGCCATAATCACAAAGGCGCCTAAAAACGTGAACGTATCCGGAAAGATGCCAAAAAACAAAACGCCATAAAGCGTTACCCAAATCAAAATCGTATATTGCATTGGTGCGACGACCGCTGCATGTGCAATCTCTAATGCTTTGATTACCAAAAATTCACCAGTACCTGCAATAATGGCATAAAGTGCAAATAATGCCACGTGTGTCCATGTTTGAATGGGATGCCAAACAAATGGTTGGATCGCCAATAAAATCCCCGCGCTCGTGATCGCGGTATAGGCGACGGTTGTCATGGTTTTGTCTGAGTTGGATAGAAATCTAGAAATAATCTGACGCCCTGCGAACAACGACGCCGCCGCAACAATGAACAAATGCCCGAATTCAAACGTTTGAAAACCAGGGCGTATAATGATCAATGTTCCCAGAAATCCGATGACAACGGCCGTCCAGCGGCGCAACCCAACGGGTTCGCCCAAAATGAAAAAGCCCAAAACGGTGACCACCAAAGGGGCAATAAAGGCGATCGATGTGGCATCCGCTAAAGGAATGAAGTTGATGCCCAAAACGAATAAACATGCGGACCCCGTTGCCGACACCCCGCGAAAAATCTGTAACCCCATCTGATCGGTTTTCAATGATACATCTCGGGTGATGATCGCGTATATGATCACACCAGTGATCAATCCCATCTGGCGAATGCCCACCACCTGCAAAATTGGGTAATGCGCGGTAAAGAATTTTGCAATCGTATCGGCAGCACCGAAAAAAACCATAGCAAGCCCCATTAGGACAATGCCGCGCGGATTATTTAGATGAGATGCCATAAATCGAAAACCATACAGAAAGGCGTGCTGCCTTTGGGCAACATTCATCGCGTGTTGCAAAAATTACAAGCGCTAATTTTATTTGGCGTTTAGTCTTGGGTATGCGCAAAAGGTCGCGGCGCTTGATTGTTCTGCGGCGTTGTCTGGCGCAATTTTGGACCAATGATCCCACCAGTCGTGATAGGTTCCCGCCAATGTCATGACGGGCCAATCGCTGCCAAATAAGATACGGTCATGTCCAAAACAGCGTTGAATATGCGACATATACGGGTGCAATTTTTCAAATGACGGTTCTGTTCCTGCTTCGGTCATAAGCCCCGATAGTTTGCAAAACGTGTTCGGACGATGGGCGATGTCCGTCATTTTCCGTGCCCAGTCATCAAATTCGTTCAAATCGATGCGCGGTTTCGCACAATGATCGACGATCACGCGTAAATCAGGATACCGATCAAGGAACGTTATCAGAGCGTCTAAATGTGGCGGTTTAACCAAGGCATCAAAGGAAATATCACGTTGGATCAATTCTTTGACCCCATCATGCATCTGATCACCCAATATCCAATTTGTGTCTTGGATGCTTTGAATCATTGGTCGAACGCCAATAAACTTTGGGTTCTGTGAAAAGGCGGCGATTTGATCGACGACACGTGCATCATCAAAGTCAACCCACCCGACCACGCCAATCACCCAATCATGGTCTTGTGCGATATCCAAAAGGAATTGTGTTTCCGCCAATGTTTTTGCGGCTTGAACGGCGATCGTGGCCTAAATACCCAATGCGTCCAAAATTGGTTTTAAGTCCTGAGGTAAAAAATTGCGATAAATCGGCCCAAGATCTTGCGTTAACCAATCATAGTCACCCCGCGCAATGTCCCAAAAATGTTGATGTGCATCTATTGTCATGGCGGTAGAATATTTCCTTACGTCCCAAAAACGCGCTTAATCTTATTTGCCCGCGATATATTCCGTCAATTTTTTAGCCATGTCGCGGTAAATATCGAGAACTTCGTCAATTGTGGCCACTTTTAGGTCGTCGACGCGCGCCAAATAAGGACAACTTAGCACAGCAACCGCGCGACCGAATGAATCAAAGATCGGGAACGCAATGTTGGTCACCCCGACGGCCGACCCTGATGGCATTTTTTCGTATCCTAATTTGCGAACGCGATTGACGTGATCCCAAAATGCATCGGGGTCAAATTTTGGTTCCCCCAACGCCGGACGATGCAGACGTAGCAAGTGTTCGATTTCTTCATCTGATCGGAATGCCGCCAAAACGCGCCCCGATCCTGTATTGTTCAATCCCACAACCGTGCCCGTTTTTAACGCCAACCCCCAGTTTCCAGGGGATTCAGCGGTCGCGACAATGACGATATCGCCATTGCTTTCCATCGCCATGTGGCTCGATTGCCATGTTTTTTGCGCTAATTCCCGCATCAACGGAAGCGCATGTTCGATCATGCGACCGATGGGTGGATGTCTTTGCGAAACTGAAAATAATTTAAGGCTTAGGCTATAAAGATCGCCATTCGTTGAACGGATGACATATCCGCGTCTGACCAGCGTGGATAGCATACGATAAATTTCTGACGATGACCGGTCTAACGCTTTGGCTACGTCGCCTTGGGTCATGCCGTCGCTCTGATTTGCAAGAAGTTCAATAATATCCAGCCCCTTTTCTAAGGCTGGTGCGCGATACTTGTCCGCTGTTTCGTCCATCGTCTTACCCCTAATTCGTGATGCAACCATACTGTGCATTTGGTGAAAGTCAAGGTTGATTTATAAATAAAAAAAGATTTCAAATACAAATTATGCCGCGATGCGTGAAAACTCGTAAAGAAGATTAAGTTGAAAAAAAGTATCATTTACAAAAGCTTAATGACAATGGTCGCATTTGTTGGCGCTGCCGAAGCAGCATCGTTTTCAGATTGCCGAAGTCTATCCATGCTACACCACGTTGGCGGGATGGTTGGGGTATTCCGATGAAAAACTGCGTCGTTTGTGCCAAGAGGCTAAAGATGCGGGCTTTACCCATACCAAATTTAAGGTCGGCCGTGATTTAAATGATGATGTACGGCGCCTAACAATCGCACGCGATGTGTTGGGTGACGACATGAACATCATGATCGATGCAAACCAGGTTTGGGATGTTGATTAAGCGATCGATTGGGTGCAAAAACTTGCCTTCGCGCGCCCCGTTTTCATCGAAGAACCAAAATGCCCCGATGAAGTTTTTGGACATCGGAAAATTCGCCAAAACGTTGCGCCGATTAAAGTGGCCACAGGCGAAATGTGTCAAAATCGCGTGATGTTCAAACAATTTATCAAAGAGGGCGCAATTGATATCGTCCAAATCGACAGCTGTCGTATGGGCGGTTTGAACGAAGTTCTGGCCGTTATGTTGATGGCTGCTAAATATGGGTTGCCTGTTTGGCCGCACGCAGGTGGCGTCGGACTTTGTGAATATGTGCAACATATGTCAATGATCGATTACGTGGCGATTTCTGGCGAAAAAGACAGCAAGCGGATCGAATTTGTGGATCATTTGCACGAACATTTCCTCGACCCGTGCATCGTGAAAAATGGTGCCTACCAAGCCCCCCAAATGCCCGGCTTTACGATTGAAGTGAAACCTGAGACGATCGCACGATATGCATTTGTGCAGGATTAAATGGCGCGCACGTGCATTTTAACCGACTTGGAAACACCGATGTAAAGGCCACCACCGCATCCTTTGGATGTCCGAGTATTGGAAATTTGTATCTGGTCGTAACCGATCAAAACAGCAAGGCGGTGTTAGACGCCGCCTTGCGAACGGGCATTCGGTATTTCGCCACCGCGTCGCATTATGGGCGCGGGCGTGTCGAACAAAGATTACAGCGTTTTCAATTTTGGCCTTCTCGCCACAGGTCCGATTGATTTCGCGACAAATGACTACGCATTGGCGTCCCTCAAAATAATGGCAAAAATCACCGACCTTGAAAACCACGCTGCCAAAGCTGGACTATCCCTTTCTGAGGCTGCGTTGCGGTTTACAAGTCAGCACCCGAATTGCGCATCGGTTCTTATTGGACCGGCAAAAGAAAACACGTTGTTATAAAACGTATTAGCTTTGACAATGACACCGGATTTGGACGTTTTTCACGTGCAGCCAAAAAAATTGTTAGATGTTAACGGTTTAGGTATTTATTGGCGATCCCTTTGACCACATGCGATATGTTGCTGTCACATCGATATATGTTTGAGACAAGGTATTTAATTTCGCGTGTTTGATACGGGCACCTAAATAGGATGACCCCGCATTTACGATTTAAGAATGCCCTAATGTCGCGACGCAAAAAGCCCAAGCGTCGGATCCATTTTTGGACACCGCGTTTTGAAGCATTTTTTTAGAAAGTTGGCTGGGGTGGTAGGATTCGAACCTACGGTACACGATACCAAAAACC
>JAYPUL010000034.1:0-12361 GCA_038134005.1 Paracoccaceae bacterium
TTTCAAATTCAAAGCCCGCAGGTGACGTTACGAATTTTTCCCCCAATTGGGTTTCCACGGTTTCATGGGTCTGATTTCCATGGCATAGGTACCGCGAATTTTGCAAAAAAAGACCTACGATTGACCAAGATCGTGGCAAAGGGGACCCGAACCATGGCCAAAACATCGATTTCATCCATCAAGGCGCGGATGCGTATTCCTGCGATCAGTGCGCCGATGTTTTTGGTCACGGGGCCTGATATGGTGATCAATGCGTGTCAATCGGGGATTTTGGGGTGCTTTCCCGCCACGAATGCGCGCACCATTGATCAACTGCGCGATTGGGTTGCGCGCATTGCGGGCACAGTGAGCGCGCAAGATGCACCGTGGGCGATGAATATGATCACGCACACAAGCTATGGTCGCTTTGACGACGAATTGGAATTGATTGCGCAATATCAACCGGAATTGGTGATCACCGCTTTGGGTGGGCCGCATCGTGTGGCCGATGTGGTGCATGGCTATGGCGGATTGGTTTTTGCCGACGTGAATTCGCCCAGTTTTGCGCGCAAAGCCTTGGACAAGGGCGCTGATGGTTTGGTTTTGGTTTGCGCTGGGGCAGGGGGGCACACGGGCGAATACGCCATGATGCCCTTTATCGACGAAGTGCGAACCTTCTTTGACGGTCCCTTGATCGTGGGCGGGGGCATTTCCACGGGGCGCGCCATCAAAGCGGCCGAGGTGTTGGGCGCAGATTTCGCCTATCTCGGGACGCGGTTTTTGGCCTGTGAGGAATCGTTGATCAATGACGCCTATCGCCAAATGGTGTGGGACAGCAGCATGCAAGATTTGATTGCATCGCGCGCAATTACGGGTGCTTTGGGCAATTGGATGCGCGCTAGCGTGGAAGCCGCGGGGTTCACACCCGAAGACATGACCCGCACTGCCAAGATTGATTTTTCCCAAGATATGCACGATGGTGCCAAAGCGTGGAAAACCGTTTGGAGCGCAGGGCAGGGTGTGGGAAATGTGACGCATCGCGAAACCGTCGCCCAAGTGGTAGAGCAGCTGATAAAAGATTATAAAGGGGTGTGACATGACCATTTCCGCCGAAGAACGTCATTTGATCCAAGAAACGCTGCGCATCGCAGAGGAAGGCACCACCCATATGGTGCCCGAGGTGATGTATAACCCCACCACCAAATACACGGACCCCAAGCAATACGAAGCCGAGGTCAACACGCTTTTCCGCAATTTTCCGATCATCATCGGCCATGTGTCCGATCTGGCCGAGGCCGGCGATTTTATGACCCATGATCATTTCGGCGTGCCCATCGTCGTGACCCGTGCCCAAGATGGCGTGTTGAGGGCGTTTTTGAACGTGTGCCGCCACCGCGGGGCGAAATTAACCAAAGAACCCTGTGGCAAAGCGCGCACGCTGTCCTGCCCGTACCATGCCTGGACCTATGGGTTGGACGGTAAATTGCGCGGTATCCCGCAGCCATTTGGATTTGACGGGGTTGATAAATCAAAACTGGGTCTGGTCGAATTGCCGATCTTTGAACGCTTTGGCCTAATCTGGGTGGTGCCATCCGTTCAGGACCACGACATCGACATCGATGCATGGCTAAAGCCAATGGCCGAACAAATGACCAGCCTGGATTTGGGCAACCAGCACGTGTTCAAAAAATGGACATTGGAAAAGAAAATGAGCTGGCGTTTTCTGTTAGAGGCGTTCCAAGAAAGCTATCATTTCTGTTTTGCCCACCGTGATACCGCCTGTGCGGGGTATCTAGACAATCAAAGCGTTCAGTTGAACTTTAACCCGCATGTGCGCCATGCGGTTCCGTTGCCTAAGGTGTTGGATCTGCGCGACCAAGATCCCGAAACATGGGATTATCGGTCGAATTTCATGACTCAAAATTACATCTTTCCTGCCAACTTTGTGCAGGTGATGACCGATCACATCTATGTTCACACGATCATTCCAACAGGGATTGATACCTGTGTGTTCCAATGCATCATGTTGATCAACGAAGCGCCACAGACCGAAAAAGCCGAACGCTATTTCCAGAAAAACTATGATCTGATCCGCGTGGTGTTCGAAGAAGATTTTGACATCGGCGAAGGTATCCAGGCGGGTCTGAATGCCGGCGCCAACGCGAATTTCGTCTTTGGGACCTATGAATGCGGGTTGCATTTCGGGCAAAAAGCGATTGATGCGGCCTTGGCGGGCGACTTCAAGCTTTAACACCAGGACACCATCGATTTAGATCGGGCCGATTGTGGGATCGGCCCGTTTGCGTTAAGCTGAACGCAGTGTTTCATGTTTTGGTGATTGATGCGTCTATTGGGTTTGTGCGATGGCTGCGGCGCGGATTGGGCGAGTTTGTATGATCGGTATCGCGGATTATTTTGGCGAACTGTCGGTTTTACGAAATGGGCGCGCCACGCGATCAATCGCAAGACGTAATATATCGTTTGCACCATGGTGAGATGGTACCAACGTGGGCCAAATTGGACAATTGTTCCGATCAACAGGCCAAATATACCGCCGTTTATTTTCCTGAATTTTGATGCTTTGGTCACCTGGGTTAAATGATGAAATCTATGGCTTGAATTATTGTATACAATTTGTATACATTGTGTGTGCAAACAGGATTCGCCAATGACCAAACCCGCAAAAGATCGAAAATCCGTTCTAAGTGATCATTTGATCACCCAGATTCTGACCATGGCGTTAAAGCCGGGCGAAGATCTGGACGAAGCGGCCTTGTCTGATGCTTTTGGATTATCACGCACGCCGCTGCGCGAAGCGTTTAGGGATTTGGCGGGGCAGGGGTATGTTGAATTGCGCGCGGGGCGCGGCGCACGGGTTTCGGATTTATCGTATAAAACCTTGCATGATTTTTTCTTGGCCGCCCCGATGATTTATGGCGCGATCCAACGCTTGGCGGCGGAAAACGCGACCTTGGCGCAAATAGACCTGTTAAAGGATGCACAACGCGCTTTTGTTAAAGCGTTGGACACCAATGATTCCGTGGCGCGGTCTTTGGCGAATAACCGATTTCACCAAGTCACGGGCGAAATGGCGGGCAACATCTATATCTTGCCGTCGTTTCAACGTCTGTTGATTGATCATGCACGGATTTCTGTCACGTTTTATCGTCCGCATCCTGCGGGGACCTCGGAAACGTTGATCAAAGCGCGTGACCAACACGACGCCATGATCGCCGCGATCGAAGCCCGCGATGCAAATGCCGCCGCTGCGCTTGCCGATGATCATTGGCAATTGTCGCGCGATCAAATTCAAAGCTTTGTGATGCCTGCGGCGCTGGATTTGCCGATGGGATCGACGTCTTAACGCCATAGGAAAAGGACCACTATGACACCGATTTTTCAATTCCAAGGCATTTATACCCCTCTTGTCACGCCCTATCACCCCGATGGCAGCGTGAATTGGGATGCGTTGTCCGACGTGATCGAATTTTTGATCGACGCGGGTGTGCATGGGTTAATTTCAGGCGGATCAACGGGCGAAAACTATGCCCAGACCGTGGCCGAACGTGTCGAGATTGCGCAGTTTTCGCGCGAACGCATTGCCGGGCGGGTGCCGTTTGTAGTGGGCACCGGCACGATGTTAACCAATGATTCAATCGCCTTGGCCAGTGCCGCGCGCGAGATGGGCGCAGATGCGATTTTGCTGGCTTCGCCACCCTATGCGGTACCGACCGATCGGGAAAATGCCTTGAACGCTTTGGCAATTGATAAGGCCGCGAATTTGCCGGTGATGCTATATAACTATCCCCATCGCACCGGCACGATGATGGGCGAAGAATTCTTGGACCGTGTCGGTCGGTCGCGCAATTTCTGTGGCATCAAGGAAAGTTCGGGCGATATCAACCGCGTGCATATGTTGGCCCGCGATTATCCGCATATCGCGCTTGGCTGTGGCATGGATGACCAAGCGTTAGAATTTTTCGCATGGGGCGCACCATTTTGGGTGTGTGGCGGGTCAAATTTCCTGCCGCATGAACATATCGCGCTGTATCAGGCCTGTGTGGTTGAGGGCAATTTCACCAAAGGCCGTCGCATCATGTCAGCGTTGCTTCCATTGATGCGGGTGTTGGAACAGGGCGGAAAATTCGTCCAGACGATCAAACATGGTGTGACAATCGCGGGCATTGATGCGGGCGTCATGCGCGCGCCGCTGCACGGATTAAACAAAGATGACAAACGCGAATTGGAACAGGTCGTTCGGGTTCTGAAAACAACAATCGCCGCAATCGTAGCAGAGGAGTGATGGATATGGGTTTGCTGACAAAAGACGAATACACCGCAATCGCCCATGGGTTGGATTTCCCCACCGGCGCCTTTATCGACGGCGGCTATCGCCCCGCCATTTCGGGCAGGACATTTACGTCGGTCAACCCCGCAACGGGGGAAACCTTGGCCCATATCGCGGCCTGTGATGTGGCAGATGTTGATGTAGCGGTGGAAAAGGCGCGCGCTGCGTTTGAGGATGGTCGTTGGTCGCGCCTGCACCCCAGCGAACGCAAGGCGGTCTTGATCCGCTTTGCCAAGCTGGTCACACGCAATGCCCGTGATTTGGCGGTGATGGAAAGCCTGGACAGTGGTAAAACCATCTATGATTGCGAAACGATTGATGTGCCCGAAACAATCAATACCTTGAAATGGCATGCCGAGCTGATCGACAAGATTTATGACCAAGTGTCCCCTGCGTCCGACGATCACATCGCGATGGTCGTGCGCGAACCTGTGGGTGTTGTTGGCTTGGTGTTGCCGTGGAATTTCCCATTGCTGATGCTGGCGTGGAAAATCGGTCCTGCCCTTGCGGCGGGGTGTTCGGTGGTGGTCAAGCCTGCGATGGAAACAACGCTGACCGCGCTGCGCATGGCGGAATTGGCGGTCGAAGCGGGCCTTCCCCGTGGCGTGTTTAACGTGGTTCCCGGCGGTGGGGCCGAGGTGGGCGAACCGATCGGACGTCACATGGATATTGATGCGGTGTCCTTCACTGGATCAACGGTGACGGGCAAACGGTTCCTGACCTATGCGGCCGAGTCGAATGCCAAAGAGGTTACCTTGGAAATGGGCGGCAAGAACCCCGCTATCGTGATGGAGGACGCCGAAAATCTGGACCGTGTGGCCCAGCATATCGTCAATGGCGCGTTTTGGAACATGGGCGAAAATTGTTCCGCGTCATCGCGTTTGATTGTTCACACGGCGGTCAAAGATGACCTGTTGGCGCGGATCATGCACCATGCCCAACACTGGCCCGTTGGTCATCCGCTGGATCCTGAAACCCGCGTTGGCGCATTGGTGTCGCAGGCACATTTTGACAAGGTGCGTGGGTATGTGGCCCAAGCGGATAGCATTTTGATGGGCGGTAAGGCGGAAAACGGGTTTGTGGAACCAACCATCGTTTCCGTGCCCAATAATGATGCGACGCTGGCGCGCGACGAAATCTTTGGCCCCGTGTTGGCCGTGATCGAAGTCACCAGTTTTGACCACGCCATTTCAGTCGCCAATGACACCCAATACGGGCTGTGCGCGTCGATCTTTACCGCGAACGTGAAACGCGCCCTGCGTGGTGCGCGGGCCTTGCGGGCGGGAACGGTCACCGTCAACAGCTTTGGCGAAGGCGATATTTCGACACCCTTTGGTGGGTTCAAACAATCGGGCTTTGGTGGTCGTGATAATGGCATTCATGCCCATGATCAATACACTCAGCTAAAAACCATCTGGATCGATTTGGCCGATGATGCGGATGAGGCTGTAAAGTGACGCAGTATCGCGCAACGCGGACCCCCATCCACCGTGGACCCGCTGGGTGGGAGGCAATCCTCGGCCCTTGCACAGCGGGTCCACGGTTAGACAATTCAATGACCGCTGATTTTGTGATCGTTGGTGGTGGCTTTGCCGGTCTGTCAGCGGCGCGGCGGTTAATTGAGTTGGACCCAAAATCCCGCATCGTGGTGTTAGAGGCCGGCCAAATCGCACAAAGCACCGCAGGGCGCAATTCGGGCTTTATGATCGATCTGCCGCATGATCTGGCGTCAGACGATTACGCGGGTGCAGGCGATGATCGGACGGTGACTGCGCTAAACCGTCATGCGCAAAGCTTTGCAAGCGGCGCGGTTGATGATTATGGCATTGATCCTAATTTCTTTGACCGCGCGGGCAAGATCAACGGCGCGGCCAGCCCCGCCGCGCATGGGCACAACGAAACCTACGTCAAACATTTGGCAAGTTTGGGCGAGGCGTCCGAAATGTTGGATGCCGATGCGATGCGAGATATCACGGGCAGCGCGCATTATCTGTCTGGGCTTTATACCCCTGGCACCGTGATGTTGCAGCCTGCGGGGTATATTCGCGGCTTGGCCGATGGTTTGCGCCGCGATGGCGTGCAGATTTTTGAAAATAGCGCGGTTCTTGGGTTTTCGCGCCAAGCCAACGCGTGGCAGGTGACCACCGAACATGGGTCGGTAAGTGCAGGCAAAGTCATTCTTTGCGTGAACGGCCATTTGGAAAGTTTTGGCATCGCGCGTGGGACGTTGATGCATTTGTTTTTATTTGCCATTATGACCCCGGAATTGGATGCCGAAGCCTTAGCAAAATTGGGGGGGCGGTCGCGATGGGGGATTACACCATCCGACCCGATGGGCACCACGATGCGCCGCATTGATACCGGGCAGGGCGGCAATCGGATTATCACGCGCACCTGCGCGGCGTTGCGGTCGGGAATGGTGGCCACGCCTGCCGACGTGACGCGTGCTGCCGCCGTAATGCAGCGCAAATTTGACAGCCGTTTTCCCCAATTGGCAGGTATGAAAATGCAATATACATGGGCGGGTCATTTGTGCATGACAGACAACGTGGTGTCCGTCACGCGCCAGATTGACGATGGGGTGTTTTCGGCCTGTGTCCAAAATGGTCTGGGCACGGCGCGCGGAACGTTGACGGGCCTTGCCGCGGCAGAAATGGCAATGGGCCACACCAGCGATGCAACACGCTTTTTCGCACAAGAACCCGCACCAAAGCGGATCGCCCCGCAGCCCGTCCGAGACATTGGCGCCAATCTGTTCCTGCGCTGGCGCGAATGGCGCGCGCGTGAGGATTGACGGATGCCGCGACTGGGTCATTAACTCTGCAACAACTCGGATTGTATTTCCCTTAACAGCGCGCTGTCGATGAGTGGCATTGCCAAGTTGTTTTTCGTTTGGTTTGTGGTTGCTTGCTTAAGTGGCTTTAGGTTTGCATTATTTAACATAATAAATCTTAAGCGACCAATTCTGCAATATGTCTGCCCAGAGGCTGAATGCATCATCTCTTGCGTGGCGGTATGATTTTGCGGTTAATTTGTATCGACGTCGGCGGAAAATGGTATTGATTTGGTTATGGTCAGAGAGAAACCGTTGGGCCTGTCGTGGGGACTTGAACCGTCCTATTATTTTCTCTCGTTTTCGCGTGGGCCTATGGTTCCCTTCAATTCTGTTATTGATCCCCTTGTGCGCACGGTGGTCTGTATTTGGGGACAGCTGGGCGATTGGCTTTATGTAACTGCGTAGCTTGTCGGTAATTACAACCCGCGGCGCGCCGTAATTGGAGAAATGACACCCGAATTTATTAACCTAAAGACGAACACCTTCCCGACTTACTATTACTCGACGGGCGGCAAGAAAATCTTCAACATCTGCAAAACTCACCGCGAAACGATAGTAAACCCAAACAGCGTAACCGATGATTTCACGCGGCTAACGGTAGCCCTTTGGGCCAGGAAGAGATGATGGTATATTCACGTTGAGATCAATACCAAGTTCAATTCAGTAAAACAAATTGGCAATGCCATAGCGCTTTAGCTTTGATTTAGAGCACCATTTGCTGCTGCGCGGATTGCGCGGATGTTTTCACCGTAGACGGATGCTTTGTCCACCGATCCGCCGCGGAAAACGGCAGAGCCCGCAACCAAGACATCGGCGCCTGCTGCGGCCATTTCGGGGGCGGTGTTGGGGTCCATGCCGCCGTCAATTTCGATATGTATTGGACGATCGCCAATCATCGTGCGCAATTTGCGCACTTTGGCCGTCATGTCGATGTATTTTTGACCACCAAAGCCCGGATTTACCGTCATGACGCAGATCAGATCGGTCAAATCCAGTAAATGTTCAACTGCATCCGCAGGCGTTCCTGGGTTAAGGGCAACGCCCGCCTTCATACCTGAGGCGCGGATCGCTTGTAGTGTGCGGTGAATGTGGGGACCTGCTTCGATATGCGCGGTCAGAATATCAGCGCCGGCATCGGCATATGCATCAATATATGGATCAACGGGTGCAATCATTAAATGCACATCCATAACTGTTTTGACGTGTTTACGGAACGCTTTGACAGCGGGCGGACCAAAAGTAAGGTTTGGAACGAAGTGGCCATCCATGACATCAACATGCACCCAATCGGCACCTTGTTCTTCGATCGCTTGGATTTCGCGACCAAAGTCGGCAAAATCGGCCGACAAAATTGACGGTGCGATTTTGATGGATCTGTCAAAGCTCATTTCGTGGTTCCTTCCAAAGCTTTCATAATCGGGATAAAGTCATCCGCTTTTAACGAAGCTCCTCCGACAAGACCACCGTCAACATCTTCAAGCGCGAAAATGTCGCTAGCATTGGATGGTTTGACCGATCCACCATACAGGATGGACAACATCGCATCCGGCAATTCGGCGCGGATTGCCGCGTGAATCGATTGGATTTCATCGGTTGTTGGGGTTAGGCCCGTGCCAATTGCCCAAATCGGTTCATACGCAATAACGGTGTTCTCCGGTGTTGCGCCGTCCGGCAATGACGCATTTATTTGCGCGCGCAGAACATCCATTGTTATCCCTGCGCGATATTGTTCCTCAGATTCACCAATACAAACGATGGCGACCAAATCGGCGACCCAGGCCGCACGCGTTTTGGCGGCAATCAATTCGCTTGTTTCTGCGTGATCGGTGCGGCGTTCAGAATGACCCAGAATGACATGTGTGGCGCCGGCGTCGACCAACATTTTGGCCGAAATATCGCCCGTATGGGCACCGTTTTGATGCGTGTGGCAATCTTGTCCAGCAATTGCTATCCCCAAACCGCGTGCCCGATCAATCATCGTTGCAGGCAACCCAATCATCGTGATGATCCCCAATCCCGCTGCGACGTCGGCGATCTGGGTTAATTCGCACATTGCGGCGCTGGTGCCGTTCATTTTCCAATTGCCCGCAGCGTATTTTTTACGGTTGTCCATGACGGCCCTCGTAGCGTGGTTGTGAATAACGACTGTCCTAATTCAAATTCGATAATTTTTCCAACCATAGTTTTTGATTGGATGATAAAACGTATCAATAAATTTGATGTCGCAGGTTAAGCGTTTTGCAAAACGATCTGGGCTAAACGTTTAAATTGATGTTTTTCGTCTACACTTAGGCCATCTAAAACATCGTCTTGCAATTCGCGTACGATGGGCAAAACGTTGTCAAACATGGCTTGCCCCTGTTCGGTCACTCGAACTTCACGGGCACGGCGATCGTGTTTCGCGACTGTGCGCGCGACCAACCCTTTATGTTCCAACCGGTCAATCACACCGCCAATTGTCGCGCGATCATATGCAATCGCTGCGGCAACGCCGGCCTGATCAATGCCAGGTTCGGCGATAATGGCATCCAATGCCGCAAATTGAACCGACGTCAAATCAATCCCCGCCGCTTGCATATGTTTTGAAAACACATGTGTCGAGCGTTGTTGTAATCTGCGGATCAGATGGCCAGCCATTGATTTCGCGTGCATATGAATTCCTTTTCGTCAGTCTGGACAAAAATCGGTGTCTCGGATCGACGATAATGGCGACAAACTAATTTGTACACATATTTTGTTGACTTAAAATAGTAAGTATAGTTATTATTGTTTTAAGCTTAGGTTCGGAGAGTTTAAATATGCAATTTTACATGAACGGTTTTCGGGGCGGTGACCCAGATATTCAAAACGCAGCACCAAATCGGCGCGATCGCGGTGCCTTTGCGCCGCTTCCTGAAAAAGTAGATGTGTTAATTGCTGGTTGCGGTCCTGCGGGCCTCTGTCTAGCTGCGCAGTTGGCGCAATTCCCCGAAATTGAAACCATGATTGTGGAACGCAAACCGGGTCCGTTGGAAAAGGGTCAGGCCGACGGTATCAACACCCGCACGATGGAAATGTTCCAAGCCTTTGGTTTTGGCGAAAAGGTCAAACGCGAAAGCTATTGGGTCAATCAAACCGCATTTTGGTCGCCCGATCCCACCAATCCCGCGCACATCCGCCGCATTGGCCGGGTTCAGGACGTACCAGATGATTCATCCGAAATGCCGCATACCTTGATAAACCAAGCCCGCGTGCATGAATTGTTCCTAGATGTGATGAAAAATTCACCGTCAAAATTGGAACCCGATTATTCATGGTCCGTCAAAGACGTAATTATTGACCATGATGCCACCGAATACCCCGTCACAGTTGTTTTGGAAAACACAGGCATCAACGCGGGTGAATTAAAAGCCGTGCGCGCAAATTACGTCGTGGGCTGCGATGGGGCGCGATCGAATGTGCGCACAGCGATTGGTGGCAAACTGCATGGCGATGCGGCGCATCAGGCATGGGGCGTCATGGACATTTTGGCCAACACGGATTTCCCAGACATCCGCCAGAAATGTTTGGTGACCTCATCGAAAGAGGGCAATATTTTGATCCTTCCACGCGAAGGGGGATATTTGTTCCGGATGTATGTGGAACTGGACAAATTGAACGCAGATGAAAGGGTATCAAGCAAAAACTTTACCGCCGATCACATGATTGCCGCAGCCAATCGCATCATGGCACCCTATACGATAGATGTGAAACAGGTTGTCTGGTGGTCTATCTATGAAATTGGCCACCGCTTGACCGACCGTTTCGATGACGTTCCAGAAGGCGTTGATCGCAACCCTCGTGTCTTTACCGCGGGTGATGCGTGCCACACCCATAGCCCCAAAGCGGGCCAAGGCATGAACGTGTCAATGCAAGACACTTTTAACCTTGGTTGGAAATTGGCACATGTGTTGACGGGCCGTGCCGACGCCCGCCTGTTGCGCAGTTATTCGTCAGAACGCTGGGTCGAAGCAAAACGTTTGATCGACACCGATCACCAATGGGCGCGGATTATGTCGGCCCCCCCAGGTCAATCAGAATTGGACGGCGCCGACATGCCACGGTTCCAAAAACAATTCATTGAAAACTTGGAATTCACTGGTGGTTTGGCAGTGAAATACGATCAATCGTATTTGTTTGCCGCCCCCAGCCACCAAGCGTTAGCGACAGGCCAAGAAATTGGGCGCAGGTTCCATTCCGCCCCTGCTGTCCGTTTGGCCGATGCGATGCAAATGCAATTGGGTCATTTGGCCCAAGCGGACGGACGTTGGCGCATCTATGCCTTTGCCGGCGAAGATGCGGGCGCCATTCATCGATTGGCCGATTGGTTGGAAACCGATCCCACATCGCCAGTCGTGAAATACACCCGTGCCGGTGATGACATTGATGCGATTATCGATGTGCGGGCAATTTTCCAACAAACCTTCGACCAGCTTGACTATGCCGCAATGCCAAGCCTTTTAAAGCCTCAGAAGGGCAAATTTGGTCTGCAGGATTATGAAAAAGTATTTTGCGTGGATCACAAAGGTTTGGGCGATTTTTATGACATGCGGGGCATTGATCGCACCCAAGGTTGTATGATTGTCGTGCGCCCAGATCAATATGTTGCAAATATCTTGCCGTTGGACGGGTTTACCGCGCTAAGCGCATTCTTTGAGGGCATTTTGACTGCGTGATTTTGATGGCCTAATGAAAACCGCCGCGGTCTTAATGACTCGCGGCGGTTTTTTATATTAGCCTTTGCGCTTTG
Source organism: Paracoccaceae bacterium (assembly GCA_038134005.1). Classification (GTDB taxonomy): domain Bacteria; phylum Pseudomonadota; class Alphaproteobacteria; order Rhodobacterales; family Rhodobacteraceae; genus CAJXSD01. The sequence continues at coordinate 11,932 of JAYPUL010000034.1, forward strand.
GCACTGCGCCGCCGCCTTTTGCGGTCCCGCGGAACTTAGAACCCCCGGCAGATGGTTTGCCCCCTGCTGGTTTTTTGGGTCCTTTTGATTTGCGCAACGAAACGCTTGGATCGCTTGAACCTTTGCGGAATGTCGACTTTGGCTTTGCTTGTTCCGGTGCGGCATCAGATTTTGGCCGTGCTGGACCAGATTTTTTCTTGAATGGGGCCAAAACGCCTTCTGGCAATTCCTTGGTGGGCTTATTGCGCATCGGCTTTGAATCCGCGCGCGGACGATCATCGCGCGACTTTGGACCAGATGATTTATGGCGCTCTTTGCGTTCGGGACGATCAAAACGATCAGACCGTTCGCCACGATCCGGGCGATCAAATTTTGCGCGTGGCTTGTCGTCGCGTGACTTGTCACCACGCGGTTTTTCAAAGCGGGGTTT
>JAYPUL010000034.1:12461-15505 GCA_038134005.1 Paracoccaceae bacterium
CGCGTGGCTTGTCGTCGCGTGACTTGTCACCACGCGGTTTTTCAAAGCGGGGTTTTTCTGCGCCGTCTGCGGGATCTAACGGATGAAACCGTGATCCGGAATTTTCACGTTTTGGACGACGATCGCGGTCATTTTCGCGGGGTCCTGAACGGTCCCGAGATTGCCCAGGTTTACCGCGTGGTTTATCAAATCCACGATCTGCTGCGGGTGGCGGAATATCTGGCACTTCGGAAAGTTGTTCGATTTTCGCGCCTTCAACTTTTGCATCTGAACCAAGTTTGGCCATGAACCCATCAACCGCGTCTTGGCGCAGTTCGACAAAGGTGTGATCGCCTTGAATACGGATTGCACCGATTTCGGTTTTCGTAATGTCGCCTGCTTTGCACAGCATTGGAACGATTTGGCCGGGGGAAATTCCGTCTTGGCGTCCTTGCGACATGCGGAACCAAACACTTGGGCCAAAGTCTTCGCGCGCGGGGCGTGGTTTACGCGCGGCTGGTTCTGAGGTTTCAGAAATCTCTTCTGGTGCTGATAGCTTTTTGGAATAAAGCTCAAGATATGCCGCCGCGATGCGTTCGGCGCCGAATTGATCCAACAAGGTTGCAATCATATCGGTATGCGACGGATTAATTTCTGCGGTCCAGATTTCATCTTTCAACAAACGTTCATGGTCTTTTGCCAAGACTTCGTCAGCGGTTGGCGGGTTGCGCCAATCGGCCGTGATTTTGGCGCTTTTCAAAATACGATCCGCTTTGCGAAACGAGCTAGGCGGCACAATTAAAACAGACGTGCCTTTGCGTCCTGCGCGACCAGTGCGGCCGGAACGGTGCAATAACGTTTCATGGTTTGACGGCAATTCGGCATGCACCACCAAATCCAATTTTGGCAAATCGATACCACGCGCTGCAACGTCGGTTGCCACACAAATGCGGGCGCGACCATCGCGCATTGCTTGCAAAGCATGGGATCGTTCAGATTGCGAAAGTTCGCCCGACAAACACACGACCGAAAATCCACGGTTTGACAAGCGTGTCGTCAAACGACCCACCGTCGCACGGGTGTTGGCAAAAACAATCGCATTTGGAGCTTCGTGCAAACGCAAAACGTTAATAATTGCATTTTCGGCATCATGTGTGTTCACTTGTAACGCTTGATATTCAATATCTGCGTGTTGCGTTTTTTCCGACACGGTCGTCACGCGCACGGCGTCACGTTGATATTTCTTGGCAAGGTTTGCGATACCTTTTGGAACGGTGGCCGAAAATAATAGGGTACGGCGATCTTCGGGTGTCGCGCTAAGGATCATTTCCAAGTCTTCAGAAAAGCCAAGATCTAACATTTCGTCCGCCTCGTCCAAAACGACGGCGCGGATATTCGTCAAATCGATTGAATTGCGCACGATGTGATCGCGTAAACGACCTGGTGTCGCGACAACGATATGTGCGCCACGTTCCAAAGCGCGGCGTTCATCGCGCATATCCATACCGCCCACACACGACGCCATAACCACGCCGGCTTCGGCATACAACCAACGCAATTCGTGTTTAACCTGCATTGCCAATTCACGGGTTGGCGCAATGACCAATGCCAATGGCGCATCGGCGCGATCGAATTCTTCGTCTTCGCCCAACAGATTTGGCGCGATCGCCAAACCAAAACCAACCGTTTTACCGGATCCGGTTTGTGCAGACACCAACAAATCTTGGGTTTCAAATTCTGGTTTTGACACTTCGATTTGGACAGGCGTCAAAGTGGTATACGCGCGTTTTTCCAACGCGACTTTTAGTGCATTTTTCAAGGTGTTCTCAATTTTGTTCCGGGGTTCGCGTTCCCCCATGGAACTTTAACCCTTTTCTTGGCGTCCTAGGCCATGGCACGCATGCGTAAGCGCTGCGCATAGACCAGTCTGATGAATAAGTACAGACATATTTTATGCGACATTTTAGAGCCCGCATTGTGTTTGTCTTGATTGCGTTTACGAATGACACAGGCAACAGGTCACAGCAAAATCAAAAACGTCGGATTGTGTCGTCTCGCCATTTGGCAGATGGTGAAAATCGGGAAACTTTAGAATTTGAATACGGTCTAATTATCGCCAACAACGCATTTAACCGTTGGATGCAACGGTGCATGATGGCTGTGGGTGGAGCAGAATTGTCAACGTTGGAAATTTTGGTGCTGCACCACACCAACCACCGTGATCGCGAAAAACGAATGTCGGATATCGCGTTTTTGAAGAACATCGAAGGTAGTCACACCGTTACCTATGCCCTGCGCAAATTGGTGAAATTGAAACTTATCGAAGCGTAAAAGCGAGGAAAAGAAGTGTTTTATAAGACCACTGATGCAGGCCGCGATCTATGCACTAAATATCGCGATGTCTGGAGCCAATGTTTATTGGAATCTTTGCCATTTAAGGGCGTGAATGGGGATAAATTGTGTGAAATCGCCGCCGCGTTGTGTATTGATTGCTGGCGACGTAAGGTCCGGGGCCAGTGTCGCCGCTTGGTGAGGAAATGCTAAATTGCGTTTGCCAAAATTGATACAAACGTCGGAAAAGTTGTAAGCACAATTCCCCAATTTTACTAAGCCTAAAAATGGAAACGCCGAGTTTGGGCTGCCGAGGAGGGTGATCCCTGTTACGCCTTGAACAAAAAATAAGTTAATAAAAGAGGTGTTGAGCACTCCGGATACCCTAAAATAAGGACGGTATTTTTTCCAATATTGATATAATGTTGACAAATTATAAACGTTTTGAAATTTTCGGAAGATAAGATTATTAAACAAGTGAAAATTCTATGGATTCCAAGGCGCTAACCGATACGCCAGAGATCGTTGCCCTAGGTCTGGACAGTCTAATAATACGCTTCTCATTGGTTCCATCGGATCAAACCATCCGTATTGTGCAAGATTTTCAACGACTTTTGGAAGCTGCAAAAATTGTTGGATTGCGCGAATCTGCAACCGCGTTGGCATCCGTCATTGTGACATTTGACCGAATTCAAATTTCGCGCGATGCGATGATTGATACACTGCGCGACCTT
>JAYPUL010000034.1:15605-25596 GCA_038134005.1 Paracoccaceae bacterium
ACCGAATTCAAATTTCGCGCGATGCGATGATTGATACACTGCGCGACCTTATTTCCGTTCAATCGGCAAGCCCCATCTCCGGCGCCACGCCAAGCCGTATTTGGCATATTCCGGTGGCTTTCGGCGGTAACTATGGCCCGCAATTGGATCAAGCCTCTAAGATGGCGGGATTTAGTGAAAAAGAGGCGGTCGAAAACATCACCAAAGCCGACCTGTCCGTCTTGTCCATAGGGTTTGCACCGGGTCAACCATATATTGGTTTGTTGGACAACGCTTGGAACATTCCGCGCCAAACCGAATTAACCCCACACGTGCCCGCCGGCGCATTGGTTGTTGCCGTGCGTCAATTGGTATTGTTCGCAAACCCCAGCGTCACCGGATGGCGGCAGGTCGGCTATACCGCGTTTCGTCCATTTGACGTCAAACGTGCGGAACCCTTTGCGCTGGCGCTTGGGGATGGAATGCGCTTTCATATGGTATCACACGACGAAATGGCGGCACTTGACCTTGCAAACGACGATGGCCTTGGCGGGGCGCGGTGCGAGGTGGTGACATGACCGCAACCCTAACCGTTTTGCGTGCGGGTCCCGCCCTTACGATCCAAGATTTGGGGCGCCCGTTTCATGTCGCCAAAGGCCTGTCTACGGGTGGCGCCGCAGATCGGATTGCGCTTTTCGAAGCGGCGGCTTTATTGAACGCGCACACCGTATTGCCCGCAATCGAAATGATGGGATTGGGCGGTACATTTCGCGCCAACGCACCGCTGCGCTTTGCTTTGACGGGTGCGAAAATGCGGGTGACTTTGGATGACACCGTTTTGGCATGGAACCGCACGCATACGATGCAGGCGGGTCAAACCCTGACAATTGGTGCTGTTGAAAATGGAAGCTATGGGTATTTGACACCCGCCGCGCCAATTTTAGGCGATGCATGGTTGGCCAGCCGATCCACACATCTTTTGGCGGGTATTGGCCAGGTGTTGTCACCAGGCGATGCAATTGAATTGGGGATTGACACCGATCCCGCACGGGTCGATCACAAGATCACGCCATCCGACCGGTTTGCGGGTGGAACAATTCGCATAATCCAAGGGCCACAAACGGTTCTATTTAGCGCACAAACACAGACGCGTTTTCATGCAACCCAATTCATCCGCAGCCCACAAGCCAACCGCCAAGGCGTCAAATTGGACGCCGCCGACACCTTTGCACCCGAAACCCCGCAAGGGTTAGCATCGGATTTTATCCAAGCGGGTGATATTCAGATGACCGGCGATGGCGTGCCATTTGTGTTGTTAAGTGAATGCCAAACCATTGGCGGCTACCCGCGGATCGGCACCGTCATCCCCGTCGATTTGGCAAAAATTGCACAAGCGCCAATTGGGGCGCGCTTACAATTTGAAACGATATCTTTGGACGACGCGGATGTGCTTTGCCCGTCTGATGCCGCCCTTATGGGCACGCTGCGCCGTTCGGTTGCGCCATGCATTCGCGATCCGCGCGATATCGCGGATTTATTGGCCTATCAATTGATTTCAGGTATGGTCACAGGAACCGAATTTGACGAGGACTAAAATGACAAAATCCATCGATCTAAATGCCGATATGGGCGAAAGCTTTGGCCCATGGCCAATGGGAAATGACGCTGCCTTGTTGGATATTGTCAGCTCGGCCAATATTGCCTGTGGATTCCACGCGGGCGATCCCGACACGATGGCCAAAACCATGGCAATGGCCGCCGACAAAGGCGTTGGCATCGGCGCACATCCGGGTTTCAATGATTTACAAGGCTTTGGCCGCCGCCGTATTTCTTTGTTAGATCAAGAGCTTGCCAATCTTGTGACCTATCAGCTGGGCGCAGCCCAAGCGATGGCTGCCCGTGTTGGTTCGCGGGTGCGCCATTTGAAATTGCATGGGGCCCTGTCGAATATGGCATCGGAAAATGCCCATATGGCCCGCGTCTGTTATGAAGCCGCGTTAAGCGTACAACCCGACCTGATCATCATGGTTTTGTCGGGCACGGTCATGGAACAGGTGGCCCAGGATTTGGGCTGTGCCTACGTGGGTGAAATCTTTGCCGATCGTGGGTACAACGCCGATGCAACCTTGATCACCCGCGGCACGCCAGGTGCAATGATCACTGATCCAGGCCAAGCAGCATCACGTATTTTATCAATGCTGGATCGCGGTGGGATCGTGGCCCATGATGGCACAGTTATTCCCTGTCGTATCGATACAATCTGTTTGCACGGTGACGGACCATCGGCGGTGCCAATGGCCCAAGAATTGCGTAAACATTTGGAAACCGCAGGTTTCGCGATCCGCGCGTTTTAATACGTTTGGTTCAATTCGTCCGCGGCCGGAATTTCCCGTTCACGTCGCGCGATATAATCGCGCAATTCGGCATCTTTGGCGACATCCAAATGAGGTTCTTGATATTCGGCCAATATACGCCGCGCGAATTCAAGACCACGTGCCGTGATTTCTTTTTCGCCTTCTGCCGCCCATTGTTCGATCGAATTATTGTCAAATAGTTCAGGCATGAAATAGGCAGTCTGGAAATTTTCCTGTGTGTGAGGGTGTCCCAAATAATGCCCACCCGGCCCCACGTCCGAGACCGCCGCGATGGCATCGTCAAATCCATCCCATTGCGGACCTTGGGCCATGCGATAGGCCATTGCACATTGTTCGGCATCAACGACAAATTTGGCAACGGAACAATGCATGCCCGCTTCGTTCCAACCGGCCGAATGCCAAATATAATTTGCCCCGGAATGCATAACCGCCGACAGAGTCGTTGCGCTTTCATATCCTGCTTGCGCATCAAACGTCTTGGCACCACCCAAAGTATTCGACGTGCGCCAAGGCACATCATAGAACCGCGCCATTTGGCCAATCATGAAATTCATCAAGCTGATTTCGGGCGTACCGGCCATGGGTGCGCCTGATTTCATGCTGACCGTTGACAAGTAATGCCCATAAATCGCAGGCGCGCCGCGACGTATCACCTGGGTATAGGCCAGCGCGGATAAGGCTTCGGCGTTCAACTGTGCCACGGTCGCCGGCACCGATGCGGGCGTATTCGCGCCACCCAATACAAAGGGCGAACACAAGACCGGTTGATTACGACGGCTAAAGGCACGCATCGCACCCAACATGGTTTCGTCCCAGATCAAGGGCGAATTACCGTTGCAATTTCCCGTCGTCACAGGATGGGTTTCCATGAAATCAGCACCGAACAGTATGGCACACATGTCCATGACATCTTCGGCGTTTTTGGGCGAAGTTGTCATACCCATGAACATTTTGTCCGAATGTTTCATCGAACTATAAGTGATACGTAAATGCCGCTGGCTGATGGGATGATCATAGGGTTCGACAATGTGATGCGCCGTTGAATGCATCGCAGGCAACATATGCGACAACTTATGAAACATCGCCAAATCATCCAAGGTCGGATTGCGGCGCACATCATCCAAATCCCGCAAATACGGTGCGCCCGTCATTGGGACAAACACCGCATTCCGCCCGCCAAGCGCCACATTCTTTTTGGGATCGCGCGCGTGATATGTAAATTCCGACGGAATGGTCGCAATCAATTCACGCACCAACCCGCGATCCAAATACACGCGGTCGCCGACCACCTTTGCACCAACGCGTCGCCAATCAGCAATGGCGATGTCGTCGCGAAATTGCACACCTATGTTTTCCAAAATATCCATAGATGCCGTATCAATACGTTCAACATCTTGCGGGCTCATTACCTCACACAGGGGCAGATTATGGCGCAAGCCGGCTAACATATCAAAATTTGGCGCGGTCCGGATGGCGCGGCGCGCGGCGCGGCCGCCTGATCGTGTGCGGTGAACTTGGGTCATTGTGATCTCCTTACGATCACCCTGCCCCACGGGTTTTGCCACGTCCGACCCCTTTGCGCCAAGAGATGCTAAAAAACGACACCCAAAGGTCATTGATCCGGTTAAAATATGCGTGCGGGCCCGGCTTTTGGATTATGTTCCAAATGCAAAATTAGAGGCGTGATTGTAACCCACGCTTTAATGCGGTCATATCGATGTCGCGCGCCACAAAAGTGGCCCCTGCATCAATCACCTTTTGCGAAAACTCTAGATCAGGCGACAAAAACCCTGCGGGTTTGCCCGTTGCTACAATCCGTTTGATGGCGTCTAAAACGGCGGCTTGTACGTCGGGATGGGACGGTTCGCCGACACGTCCAATCGCGCCCGCCAAATCAGCAGGACCCACAAAAATGCCGTCAACACCGTCAACAGCGGCAATATTTTCAATATCTGCCACCGCTTCCATGGTTTCGACCTGAACCAAAATCGCAATTTCGTCGCGGGCCGCTTTGTGATACCCTTTGATATCACCAAAACCGGCTGCACGTGTCATGCCCGATACACCGCGAATGCCATGCGGAGGATATGTTACAGCCGCCACGGCCAGGGCCGCTTCATCCGCATTTTGGATCATTGGCACCAAAATATTCTGTGCGCCCAAATCCAACATTTTCTTGATTTCCGCCACGTTTAACGATCCGGGCCGCACGATGGGATTTACGGGATAAGGGGCCACCGCCTGCAACAAGGGTAAAATGCTTATCGCATCCATGGGCGAATGTTCGGTGTCGAACAACATCCAATCATACCCAAGGCCCGCGCACATTTCGACGACAAGTTGGTCATTGATCGTTGACCACAGCCCACGCTGAAATTCGCCGCGTTTCAATGCAGCTTTAAATGTATTTGGTCGAATGTTGGTCATCAAGGCCTCGTTGGGTTTGGACACTATATTCAGGTAACTATACCCATTGTCAAAGCGGATGCACCCTAAAAGTCATGGCCGAAAACAACACCATCCATTAATTTGCGTGCGGTGCGTAAAGTGCCTGCGCGGCAAACCTGCCCACCATCAAACTCTAACACAACATCCGCCGATCCTGAAGGATGTTCTATTGCATAAGTTATGCCCATAGGTGGCGTTGCAAGGCTGTGGGCTGGGCTGCCGTCTAGGGTTGTCGCGGTGGCAACACTGATCGCTGCAAAGACACCGATTGAGGCATGCGCGCGCTTTGGAATAAAGCTGCGCGTGTTGATGACACCTCCGTTTTGCGGGGCAGACACAAGAAACATTTTAGGCACAGATTTTTCTGTCACGTCGCCAAGGTTCATGAGGTGCCCCGCGTGTCGTCGGATATCTTCGATGCGTGATTTCAAATTGTCTAAACCGTCTAATATGTCGCGATCTTCGCATCCAGTGGCGCCCAAATCTGTGGCGGCCATGATCACGCATGGCATGCCATTGTCGATTAAGGTGCATCGCACACCATCGATGACATCCACCGCATTGCCCGTTGGCAAAAGCGCACCGCACATCGATCCCGCCAATGCGTCAAACATCAACCGAATAGGTGCCGCGGTTCCCGGCACGCCATCGATCCGCGCATCGCCGGAATATGTGACCGCACCGTTCGGAGTTTGCACAATTGCCACCGCAATTTCGCCCGTGTTCACCATATGGATGCGCATGCGCGTTTCATCACCTGTAATATCGACCAAACCACGTTCAATCGCGAATGGACCAACACCTGCCAATATATTACCGCATCCTTGGGCATCGGACACACGGGCCTCGTCGACAAAAACTTGGTAGAAATGATAATCGACATCTGCGTCGTCGCGGACAGAGGGTGACACAATCGCGACCTTTGATGTTAATGGGTCTCCACCGCCAATCCCGTCAATTTGCATGGGATGGGGCGATCCCATGACGGCCAATAAAAAGCCTATCACATCGCTTGGCACATCTTTTGACAAAAAATATGCGCCCTTTGACGTGCCACTGCGCATCCACATCACCGGGGTGCCATTATTCATATTTCAACCCTTTTTCCGCCAATCGCGGACGCATGTTATAGATGTCCAGCCCCAATTCCCCTGCGGCCAATCTGTCACGCTTGGCCTGTTCCGCGTCCATGCGGATTTTTGCCTTTGCTGCAACATCGGCAGCATTGGCATAAGGCACCACGCAAACGCCATCGTCATCAGCAATGATCACATCACCAGGATTAACGGCAGCACCCGCACAAATGATAGGAATATTGACAGAACCCAAGGTTTCCTTAACCGTGCCTTGCGCGGATATTGCGGTTGACCAGGCCGAAAATCCCATCTGACGCAAATCCCGTGTGTCGCGCACGCCCGCATCAATGATCAAGGCATGGCATCCGCGCGCCATGGCAGATTTGGCCAAAAGGTCCCCGAAATATCCCATGTCACAGGGTGCGGTTGGGGCCAATACCATGACATCGCCATCTTGCAGTTGTTCGATCGCCACATGGATCATCCAATTATCACCTGGTGCGGCGGAAATGGTCACCGCAGAACCCGCAATGGTGACATCCTGTTGAATGGGGCGCATATTGGGGCGCATCAATCCGGTGCGGTTTTGCGCTTCGTGAATGGTGGCGACGCCTGCTGTACCTAGTTCAGCAATAATTGCAGGTTCGGCACGTGGAATTTGGGTGACAACTTTGTTCATACCTTATTCCTTTTTTACGGGCGGTGTACCGTGGGTGTGAAAGGTGTCGATGGTTTTTAATCCCCACGCCTGCCCCTTTTTGCGATCCGTTTCGGTCCAACACACGGGTTCCCAATCTGGGGCCAAAATCAACCGTGCGCCCGAATTTGCCAATTCGACACGATTGCCCGCAGGTTCCCACACATAAAGAAAAAACGTTCCCTGAATGGCATGTTTGTGGGGGCCCGTTTCAATATGAACTCCGTTTTCCAAAAAAATATCAGCAGCGCGCAAAATGTCTTCGCGGGTATCGGTGGCATAGGTGACGTGATGCAATCGCGCGTTGCCGCCGCCGTGTTCTTCGGTACAGGCCAGATCATAGGTTTTGTTGTTGACGGTGAACCAACAGCCACCCAATCGCCCATTGTCCAATTGAATGTATTCGGTGACCCGCGATTCTAAACAGGTTTCCATGAAGTCACGAAAGACACTGACATCATCTGATAACAGGTTGAGGTGATCCAACCGGCGCGGACAGGCGCCACGCCCGTGATATTTTTGAGCAACATTTTTCAATGCCGGCGTATTGGCTGCATCGGGAACATATCTATGGGTGTCGTAATAGATTTCAAAAATGTGGCCAAAGGGGTCTTCGAACCGAAAGGCACGGCCATGGCCCAGGTCACCGTCAACCCAACCGTGGGTTTTGAAACGGCTTTCTTCGATGGCTTTCACGCGACGGGCCAAAGCGTCGGGCGATGCGGCGCGATACGCGATATGACCCACGCCCGTGGTGTGATGGCGTGTTAACTTCAACGAATGAAATTCGTAATCGTCCCATGCCCGCAAATAAGCGCTTGTGTCATCCTCTGCCGTCAGAGTTAGACCATAAACGCGGGTGTAAAAATCAAGGCTTTCGGCGTATTTGTCGGTGTAAACTTCAACATGGCCAAGGTGCGCGATGTCTGACATTTCGGTTCCTTTTGTTTCTAACGGTCAAGCGCCCGTCCGGGTGGACGGGGCTGGATCCGAATATGGCATCCTACAATTCATCCACCGTACGGGGATAGATAGATTGAAACCCTTCGGCATATTTGCAATCGCGCCCACCCGACATACCGCCAGAATTACGTTTGAAATGATTGGCGCGTTGTTGCGCGACGCGTGTATAATAATCCCACAAATGCACCTGTCCGTTCATATGTTCCATCGCGGCGCGTTTTTTATCCCAAACCGATGTGATGTCCAAAAACGTATCGGGTTTCCAACCCATTTGTTCGGTTTGATGGGGTTCAAACAAATATAATTGTGGCGCTCCTAAAACGGTTTGGCCCGGATTGTGGCCCCATGCTTGGGAGATCATGCGGGCTTCGATCGCGACCGATGTCGTGTACATGTGATCCGTGTTATAAGGATCATATTGGCTGTGGCTCATCATAAAACGGGGTTGTACGTCACGGATGACGTCAACCAATCGCATTTTGTCGTCGCGCGACATATCCAAAGGATAATCGCCCAAATCAAAGCATTCCAACCGGTGTACCCCCAAAACATCGGCGGCCGCTTCTGCTTCCGCGCGACGAATGGCTTTGACTTGATCCAATGACTTGCCTTCTTTCCACAAACGGGCACTTTCACCACGTTCGCCAAAAGACAAACACACGACCGTTATGTCGTATCCCATTTCAGCATGAAGCGCGATGGCGCCACCACAACGCCATACAAAATCGGCAGCATGGGCAGAAATCACAAGTGCGGTCTTTGGTTGATGCATTCAATTTCTCTCCTATTGGGTTAGACGAATGTGCGAAATAATTATTGAAAATACTAATAAATTCAGGATATTTTGATATTCAAAAAAGCTATAGCGGAATGAAGTCAGAACATCTAAATCTTCGACATTTGCGCGCGTTCAACGCGGTGTGTGACACGGGATCGTTGTCACAGGCGGCAAAAGTGTCGCATTTATCACAACCTGCCATTACCCAAGGTTTGGCAAAACTGACCAAAAGCGTTGGATCGGATTTATTCATCAGATCCGCACGCGGTGTTACCCCCACAGAGGCCGCATATGTTTTAAACCAACGTGTGACGCGTGCCTTTGACATCTTGGCGCGCGCGTCCACGCGGACAACAGCACGCAGTCAAAACCCAATTGCCATGGTCACCATGACCCAATTACGGGCGCTTATTGCCGTAGACATCCATCGCAATTTCACATTGGCCGCAGCACATTTAGGCATTTCACAACCATCGCTTTATCGCAGTGCCAAAGATATGGAAGCGATTTGGCAACAGCCCTTTTATGTCAAAACCCAACGCGGCATTACCTTGTCAGACATCGCCGAAAGGATCGCGCGCGCGGCCCAGTTATTTTTGGCCGAGCTCAACCAAGGTTTGGACGATATAGCGGTGCTAAACGGCACCAGCTCTGTTGCCCTGAACATCGCATGTTTGCCATTGTCACGGGGTGCGATATTGCCCCAGGCACTTAACCAAATAACTGCCGAATTCCCCAATCTTCAAATCCATGTCATCGACAGCCCCTTTGATGACATGTTGCGCGACCTGCGGCTTGGTCGCGTTGATTTGATTATTGGCGCGTTGCGCGACACACTTGCCGTTGATGATATCGTCCAAACGCCGCTTTTTACGGATCGTCTGGGCGTCTATTGCGCGGTTGATCATCCGCTTGCCAAGCTATCACATGTAACACGTGACGATGTGTTGACCTATGATTGGATCGTCGCACGGTCAGGAACCCCAACCCGCGATTTCTTTGATCGCTTTTTGGCGTCAAAACCGCACCATCCCGGTAAAGCAATGATTGAAACGGGATCATCTGTTTTGGTAAGGGGTCTGTTAAACGGATCGCAAAAACTGGCCATGATTTCACAAACGCAGATGCATGACGATCTGGTTGCCGGGCGGGTTGCACGCGTGGCTATCTCGCTTCCCGACGCGCCGCGAACCATAGGTGTATTAACACGCAAAGATTGGGCGCCAAACCGCATTCAAAAATGCTTTATCGACATTCTACACGACCGAAAAAGTTAGCGGCGTTAATTTAACAATTATATACTCTAATCCTTGGTGGGGAATGTTGTTTTTTGACTTTATGTAACAAAAATATAAAAATATTTTCCCCAGCAAACACACAATTATAAGAAGATTTGCAAACGATTAAGCTAAATATAATGAAAAACTATAGAAAATTACAAAAAATTTACGATGTCCGCCGCCAAAACGCCGAGCCAGTATACATCGGAAACGTCGCTGCGCAGGCGCGCGCGGCTCTCATGATTGAGAGGCTATGTCAATAAAAAGGTGGATATAAGGGTGTATAAATTATGCAAAAATTTCTCAAATTATTGTTTTAATAATATATTATTTACTTAACTGGTGCGGCTGAGAGGACTTGAACCTCCACGGGAATTACCCCACAGCGACCTCAA
>JAYPUL010000035.1:0-14034 GCA_038134005.1 Paracoccaceae bacterium
GCTCTGGAAGAGTGGTGACAATATCGTCTTGGTCAAGCGGCGCATCTGAGGTTTCAATTGTTTCTTCGACGCCGCCATCTTCGATGATTGCATCTAACCCTTCGTCCAATTTCGACGAGGATTTGAACAATTTTTCCTTTAACTTTTTGAAAAACGCCATTTCATGCTCCGCTTTAGTCTTGCGATCTCACTTAATCCTTATTGAACAAGAATAAAAGCCTTTCGCACCATTCAAGCGAAGGCCAGGAAAATCAATACCTGCGCGGCGATATAGCTTACCCAAACCCAATATGCGTTCGGAATATAACTTGGATGGTCTTCGCCTAATCTAAACATTCCCCAGCCCAAAAGGCTGTCGGATGCAACGAACAAAAGTGCGCCCAAAATCACCATCGCATCGCCTGTGCCAAAGGCGGTTGCCGCCATTGCGATAATAAAGACGACATAAATCCGCACTGGCCATTTCAATGCCCCCGTGTGCGGGATTAATCAGAATTCGCAACTCATCCCATATACGATCAAAAGACAAAGCGGGATCGTCGGAATTGCGGACAATCCATTCCAAAACAGTGCGACGTAAAACACATGCGCCCCTGCAAAAGCCACAAGCCCCGTCAAAAACGCCGGCCTGCCCGGACGCGACAATGCCAAATCACCAGCGCCAGACGCAATCAACCCCAAGGCCAACATCCAAGGCGACCCAAGCCATATTGCGCCAAACCCCAGAACGCCCAAAGGTATCGTTTTCATGAAACTGCGCCATGCACTGTGCGGCGCTTTTATACAGTTAATACAATAAACGCTGGCAAAAACGCTTGCGATCACAGCAATCATAACGTCAAACATATTTATATGGCTTTCAAAAATAATACTCTCTATCCTGCGACTATGGTCCGAACCTCAACCATGTGTCTAGGCCTTATCCTTAGCTTTTTCGCAAATCCCATTCTGGCAGGCGAACGGATTTCTATTGAGGAATTTTCCGACCTAACAACGGGTAAAACCTTTGATTTTTATTCCGAAGGGATTGCCTATGGCGTTGAACGATATTGGCCCAATCGCCGCGTTGAATGGATCGACGAGCGGGGGCATTGTTTGTTTGGCGATTATTACGAATGGCAAGACAAAATTTGTTTTGATTACAACGACTGGGGTGAAAATGCCCAAATGCCCCCTCAGTGTTGGGAATTTGAACGAGACGGCGATCAAATTATCGCATATTTTTTTAATCCCGACGAACCTCGGGTTGCCATTGAAGTGAAACCGAGCCCTGATCCATTGGCCTGTGCTGGCCCCGAAGTTGGGGCCTAAGGTTAAGTTTAAAACAAAGACCCTTGTTCTGGCGTCGGTTTGGGCGGGATGGTTTTTTTAACACTTGTGCCCGCGCCTGTGGTCATGCGTCCATCGTGGAATTCAATTTCCAAAACGGGCGCGGCATTGGCCGCTTTGGACGTCGTAATCACGTTCCCCTCAGATCGCACAACCGCATAGCCACGTTTCAAGGTTTCTTTGTACCCCAAAGTTTCGCGCAAACGATCAAGGGCGGACAATTGATCCGTCAATGCTTTGATCTGTTGTGAACCTGCCCCAGAAAGGCGCCGCGTCAAATCATTCAAATCTTTCCGCTTTTGCGCAACATCACGGGCAATTGGATCCACCCGTAATCGCGCGGATACCTGACCCAATCGGTCATTGCGATGTTGCAAATTGCGACGCAATGCGGGGTCCAACCGGACACTAACATCGGCAATCCGACGTGCGTCATTTGCAACACGTGATCGCAAGGTCGCGGGGCGCAATGATCCGCCCGCATCCGATAACGCGACCCGTTTAAGCTGAACCAATCGGGTTAAACCCGCAGGCAAACGATCGCCGATATAATCCAGCTTTTGGCGCGGGCCATCCAACAATGTTTCGACCCGCGGCAAGGCGCGCGCCACATCGCGCAGGCGTTGGCCACGCATGTTTAACGTTTGGCTCAGCGATTGGCTCAGCCGCGCCCCTTGTCCTTCGACCCAAGCCAATAATTCATGACGCACCGGAACCGCCATTTCGGCGGCGGCCGTGGGCGTGGGGGCGCGTTGGTCCGACACATAATCGATCAACGTGGTATCGGTTTCATGGCCAACTGCGGATATCAACGGGATCTGGGACGCTGCCGCAGCGCGCGCGACAATCTCTTCGTTAAAGCCCCAAAGGTCTTCGATTGATCCGCCGCCCCGTGCAACAATCAACACATCGGGGCGTGGCAACGCGCCCCCGGGCGACATCGCGTTGAACCCCTCAATCGCGCGGGTGACCTCGGCGGCGCATTTTTCGCCCTGAACGGCGACGGGCCAGATTAAGACTTTGCGCGGAAACCGATCGCGCAAGCGGTGCAAAATATCGCGAATGACCGCCCCCGATGGCGAAGTCACAACACCGATGATTTCGGGCAGGTATGGCAAGGGGCGTTTGCGGGCAGGATCAAACAACCCTTCGGCCTGTAACATCGCCTTGCGTTTTTCCAACATCGCCATCAAGGCACCCATTCCGGCGGGTTTCATATCCTCGATCACCAATTGATATTTCGATTGGCCCCCGAATGTCGTGATACGCCCTGTGGCAACGACCTCTAACCCTTCTTCGGGGCGGACGGTCAAACGCGACATCACCCCTTTCCAAATCACGGCGGAAATGACGGATTTATCATCCTTGAGATCCAAATAAACGTGACCAGATCGCGGAAATGACACCCGCCCCAATTCGCCACGAATGCGCACATGGGAAAATTCACCCTCGATCACGCGTTTAATGGCGCCAGAAATTTCCGATACGGAATATTCGGGTTCATTTGCGCCCACGCGGGGATCATCAATCAGGTCGGACATGCGGTCATTGCCTTGTGTAAATTCGAATCCTAGCTTAGAACGCCCCCAACAAAAGGCCAAGAGGAGCATCGCAATGAATATTCTGATTTTGGGCAGTGGCGGGCGTGAACATGCGTTGGCATGGGCCGTAAAACAAAATCCGAAATGTGATCGCTTGATCGTGGCCCCTGGCAACGCAGGCATTGCCGCAATCGCAGAATGTGCCGATCTGAACCCCGAAGATGGCGCGGCGGTTATTTCTTTTGCCACCGACAATGCGGTTGATTTCGTCATTGTCGGCCCCGAGGCCCCGTTGGCAGCAGGTGTGGCCGATGATTTGCGCGCAGCCGGTTTCTTGACCTTTGGCCCGTCCAAAGAAGCGGCACGGCTAGAAGCATCCAAGGGCTTTACCAAAGAAATTTGCGACATTGCTGGTGCGCCCACCGCTGGGTATGCGCGTTTTGACAATGCTGCGGCAGCCAAAGAATATATCCTTACCCAAGGCGCACCTATCGTGGTCAAAGCCGACGGTTTGGCCGCGGGCAAAGGTGTGATTGTTGCGATGGATTTGGATACCGCCTTTGATGCTATCGATGACATGTTCGGCGGTTCGTTTGGTGGTGCGGGTGCCGAAGTCGTGATCGAAGAATTCATGACCGGTGAAGAAGCATCGTATTTCGTGCTATGTGACGGTAAAAAAGCCCTGCCCATCGGCACCGCCCAAGATCACAAACGTGTCGGCGACGGCGACACCGGCCCCAACACAGGCGGCATGGGCGCCTATTCCCCCGCGCCGGTTTTGACCGATGAAATTGCGCAAATGACGATGGATCAAATCGTTTACCCAACAATGAAAGCGATGGCCGATCGTGGCACGCCCTATCAAGGTGTCTTGTACGTGGGTCTGATGATTGAAAACGGCCAGCCCCGTTTGGTTGAATACAATTGCCGCTTTGGTGATCCTGAATGCCAGGTGCTGATGATGCGCTTGGGCGCCCAGGCGCTGGATTTGATGCTGGCCGCGTCCGAGGGTCGTTTGGACCAAGTCCACGCAAATTGGGCCGATGATCACGCGATCACGGTGGTGATGGCGTCAAACGGGTATCCCGGATCTTATACCAAAGGCACGGTGATCAACGGGTTGGATGCCCTGCCCGAAGATAGCATGAATTTTTGTTTTCACGCAGGGACCACGTTCGCCGATGGCAAAATCACGGCGACAGGTGGTCGGGTATTAAACGTCACCGCGCGGGGTGCGACATTGCAAGAGGCCCGTGATCGCGCCTATGCCATGGTCGACCAAGTCAATTGGCCCGAGGGTTTTTACCGCAAAGACATCGGGTGGCGCGCGCTGTAGGGCGGCGACACAGTCATTTGTTTTATCGCTAAAAAAATGCAATCTTTCCCGATTTGGGATCGGCGGGCAAATACGCGGGCGGACCTTTGACCGTTGTTCCCGCGTGTGATTATTGTTTAACCAGCGTCAAACACGACCATTCGCCGATGTCTTCGCGGGTTTCGCAAGCGAACCCATGCGCGTCATAGGCGGCCAGAACATCTTCAGCCTGTTCCACCAACAGCCCCGACAGAATGACATAGCCACCCGTTGCCGCATGTGCGGCCATATCGGGGGCCAATTCGATCAACGGACCCTTTAGGATATTGGCGAAAATCAAATCAAAGGGGGCCGCGGCATGCAGGTCGTCATGTTCAAACCCCGCCGCGACCAAACACCGAACGCGCCCAGTCAAATTATTGCAATCCACGTTTGCGTTGGCGACATCAACGGCCACCTCGTCAATATCGCTGGCCATTACGTCATCGGGCCAAATGCGCGCGGCGGCCATCGCCAAAACAGCGGTACCGCAGCCGATATCAACAACATTCTTGCCAACAAACCCAGCGTTGGCAATCCGATCCAACGCACGTAAGCACCCCAGCGTCGTCCCATGATGGCCGGTGCCAAACGCCATGGCGGCCTCGATCAACAACGGTTCGCTGCCATCGGGAATTTTATCGGCATCATGGCTGCCATACACAAAAAAGCGGCCCGCAACCACAGGCGACAATTCGCGTTTTACATGCGCAACCCAATCGGTTTCTGGGACTTCGGATACGACAAATGGCTTTGCGCCAAAGGCCGCCGCCATGAGGGATAATTCGACATCATCGGGTTCATCAACGAAATATGCGCCGATTTCCCAAAGCCCTGATCCATCTTCGATTTCGAAAACGCCAACGCCCGTGGGTTCGGGATCAAGGTTTTCCAAAGCCTCGGCCAAAGCATAGGCTTGGTCTTTGCCGGTCAATGTTGTCAGTGCGGTATAGGTGCTCATGCGTGGTCTCCGTCGATTATGACTGCGATAGGCGTCCTTGGCTCCAAGATCAAGCCCTATCGGGCAAAGATCGTTTCATGCCCCTTTTGCGGATGACGCGGAATAAGCAAAGCCAAGGTCAGCGACACAAGCGCCATGCCCGCCGCCGTCACAAACACCGCCAACGGCGAAATTAACCACAGGTATCCAAGGCCTGCGGGTAAAAACACCGCCGCTATATGATTGATTGTAAAAGCAACAGCCGCCGTGGGCGCAATGTCTTGGGGATCGGCGATTTTTTGGAAATATGTTTTTAATGCCAAGGCCATCGCGAAAAAGATATGATCAATGACATAAAGAACAGACGCCAACACGACCCCCCATCCAAATAAATAAATGCCACCATAGGCGGCAAATACGATCGCCAAGCCGATGTATTCGATGGTTAACGCAAGCCGTTCGCCAAACCGCCCCACGGCCCGACCGATAAATGGCGCAGCGACGATATTGATCACAAGATTGATCAGATAAAGCGTTGTGATTTCATGCACGTCAAACCCAAAGCGTTCGACCATCATAAAACCCGCAAATACAATAAAAATCTGTCGCCGCGCGCCAGCCATAAATTGCAAAAGGTAATAAAGCCAATAGCGTTTGCGAAGGATAAATTTTTTAATCTGCGGATTTGGTGATTCAAATTTCGGGTAAACCGCATATGCGGCCGCCGCCATAACGGCCGTGATACCACCCGACACCATGTAGACAAAATTATACGACAAATCGAACATGCGCCAGCTGATCACAATCGCAACATAGGCGATTAACGTGGCAGCCGACCCGACCGCCAACAATTTACCCAAGGTGCGCGGCGCTTCGTCTTTGGTTAGCCATTGCAATTGCAGCGATTGATTGACCGTTTCATAGTAATGAAAGCCGATCGAGCTTATCAATGTCACGGTCAAAATCCCACCCATCGACGGAAACCAAGCCGTCACAGCCGTGGCCAGCCCCAAAACCATAAGGGATATCAAGCCCAAGGTTTGTTCACGGATAAAGATGATGATCGCGATCACGCCTATTGCCAAGAACCCTGGAATTTCGCGCACGGTGTGTAGCCAACCATTGTCTGATCCGTTGAATTTTCCAACTTCGATTACAAAATTGTTCAATAGAGCCGACCACACCGCAAAGGCAATCGGCATAGCGCAGGCCATCACGAACAAGAGCGCCTTAGGCTGACGCCAGGTTGGCAAACGTGATGCATTCTCGAGTGAAATAATACGTGACATAGGGGTGTCCAAATTTTGCGTTAAACCCAATAATCACGTTTTCAGACGGTTTAAAAGCACCATATGATCAAGGGAACACATTGACCGACTTACAAAAAACTCTGTGGATCGATATCGATGATCAATCGCAGATCACCTTTTAACGTAAGATCTTTGGTCCATTGACCAATCGCGCGTTGCAAAGGGGCGGCTTTGTCGGCCTTGATCAGCATCCGTACGCGATGACGTCCGCGCACACGGGCGATGGGTGCGGGCGCAGGGCCAAAAACCTGGGCATTAATTTGGCGTAATGGGGCATCATTGCGGGCCAAATGTTGACCCAGCTGGAATGCTGTGTCAGGGTCTGGTGCGCTAATGATGATGCCGGCCATGCGTCCAAAGGGCGGCACACCTGCGGCCTGTCGACCGCTGGCTTCGGCCTGCCAAAACCCGTCTTCGTCGCCCGCCAAAATTGCGCGGATCACTGGATGTTCCGGTTGATAGGTCTGCAAATAGGCCGCCCCCCGTTTTTCGGCACGCCCAGCGCGACCTGCAACTTGCCGCATGAGTTGGAACGTATGTTCCGCCGCGCGCAAATCGGACCCCTGCAACCCCAAATCCGCGTCGATCACCCCGACAAGAGTTAAGAGCGGGAAATTATGCCCCTTGGCCACCAATTGCGTGCCGATAATGATGTCGGCCCCACCCTGGGCGATTGCACGAATTTCATCCTTGAGCGTGCGCGCCGATCCAAACATGTCCGACGATAACACGCTAATACGTGCATCAGGAAACAGGGCCGCCGCTTCTTCGGCCAGCCGTTCAACACCGGGGCCCACAGGGGCAAGGCGATCCTCGGCTGCGCAATGGGGGCATTGGGTCGGCACGGGTTTCGTTTCGCCGCATTGGTGACACATCAAACGGTTCAAAAACCGATGTTCGACCATCCGCGCATCACACGCATCACAGCCGATCTGTTGCCCGCACGCACGACACAAAGTAATCGGCGCATAGCCACGGCGGTTGATGAACAACATCGCCTGTTCACCCCGTGCGATCCGTTGGTTTATCAACTGAACCAGATGATCCGACACCCATCGACCCGATGGCAATTTTTCGCCCCGCATGTCGATCGTATGCATGTCGGGCATAACCGACACGCCATACCGGTCATCCAATTCGACCAAGTCATATTTACCTGCCTGCGCGTTGACCCAAGTTTCCAAGGATGGCGTTGCAGACGCCAAAACAACCTTGGCCCCCGATAACGATGCGCGCAATACGGCCATGTCGCGGGCGTTATACATCACACCATCTGTTTGCTTGTATGATTTATCGTGTTCTTCATCGACGACAATAAGGCCAAGATTTTGAAACGGTAAAAACAACGCAGAGCGTGCACCAATTACCACCTGGGCGCCCCCCTGACCGACCATTTTCCAAATGCGGCGTCGATCGGTCATTGTGACGCCGGAATGCCATTCCGCGGGCAACACGCCAAAGCGCGCCTGAACACGGGTCAAAAATTCCGCAGTAAGCGCGATTTCGGGCAGCAAAACCAACACTTGTTGCCCTTTGGCCAATGTGGCGGCGACCGCCTCAAGATAGACTTCGGTCTTGCCCGATCCAGTAACACCGCGCAGCAACGCCGTCGCATAGTCGTCACGATTGACCATATCCGACAGGGCGCGCGCGGCATCTTCTTGTGCTTCGGTTAGATCTTTTCCACGGGCATCAGGATCCATGCGGGCAAAGGGCGCATCGCGCGGCGTTTTTTGTTCCAACACCGCTCCAAGTTTCACCAGACCTTTGACCACCGAAGACGTCACACCCGCCGTATCCGATAGTTCCCGCAGCGTAAAAGGCGCCCCGCCATATTCATCCAAAACGTCCAAAACCCGTTTGCGGGCATCGGTCAATTTGGCCCCTTCAGGCACGGCTCCGCGCACATAAATCTTACGCATTGCGGGCGGATCCATTAACCCAGGCGCACGCGTCGCCAATCGCAGCATCGCAGACATCGGTGTAATGGTATAATCCGCCGCCTTTTCCAAAAACACCCGCAATTCATCACGCATAGGCGCAACGTCCAAAACGCGGATCACGGATCGGATTTTATTGATATCGAAATCACCGCGTCCTGCGCCCCAGACAACCCCCAACACTTTGCGTGGCCCCAAAGGGACTTCGACAAAGGCACCACGAAAACACCCACCTTCGGGGGATTTGTAATCCAAGGGGCGGTCAATCGGTTGCGTCGTCAGCACCGAGACCAATTCACCCGCATGAAAAAATTCAACGTCTTGCACAATCGGTTCCATCTAGGGGTTTAATAAGCGCTCATCTTGGAGTAAAGCATCTATGAAGTTAGGCCAACCCAACAAAGGATCATAGGCATGAAATTTTTTGTCGACACCGCAGAAATCGATCAAATCAAAGAATTGAACGACTTGGGCATGGTTGACGGTGTTACAACCAACCCATCGCTGATCATGAAATCAGGTCGTGACATCATCGAAGTGACCAAAGAAATCTGTTCCATCGTTTCTGGCCCTGTTAGCGCAGAAGTTACCGCAACAGACGCGGATACGATGATCGCCGAAGGCCGTAAATTGGTGAAAATTGCAGATAACATCACCGTTAAAGTGCCTCTGACCTGGGACGGATTGAAAGCATGTAAAGTGCTGTCAGGTGAAGGCCACAAGGTTAACGTGACATTGTGCTTTTCTCTAAACCAAGCCATCTTGGCGGCAAAAGCCGGCGCAACATTCATTTCACCGTTCGTTGGCCGTTTGGACGACATCAACCTAGATGGTTTGGAATTGATCGAGGACATTCGCGTTGTTTACGACAACTATGGTTTCGAAACTGAAATTCTGGCTGCTTCGATCCGCACCACAAACCACATCGCAGATTGTGCGCGCATCGGCGCGGACGTGATCACAGCCCCACCCGCCGTGATCAAATCAATGGTTAGCCACCCATTAACAGACAAAGGTCTTGCGGCCTTTTTGGAAGATATCAAAAAAACAGGTCAAAAAATCCTGTAACCTGTGATACATCTGATCCAAGTGACACATTGATTAGGTAGATTTGATCATGGACAGCGGACTGCGCGATAAAATTTTGGCGGAACCTGCCGTGATTTTGGATGATCAGGACGTGATGCGCGCCTTGATCGAAGCCAATACACAAGCACTTGGATCAAACATTGTTGACCTTCGAGGCGTTGCTATGAAGCGCCTCGAAGAACAATTAGGGCGCCTAGAAGACACCCATCGCACCGTGATCGCGGCGGCCTATGAAAACCTTGCAGGAACCAACCAAGTTCATCGGGCAGTGCTTGCCATGATGGAACCAAACGATTTCGATGATTTTCTTGAAATTCTTGAAAACGAGGTTGCCGATATTTTGCGCGTTGACTGCATTCGCATTGTCGTTGAAACGCGCAAGATCGATGATGCAGCCGCGCGCGAATTGGCCGATTTGTCCGACATCATCACCGTTGCCATACCCGATTTTGTGGATCTTTACCTGTCGCAAGGTCTTAGCACACGAACCCCAATCGCGACCCGACGCTTACCGCGCGGCGCAGAACAAATTTACGGTGACGTCGCGCGTGATCTACGGACCGAAGCGTGCATCAAATTAAACGTCGGAGACGGACGTTTGCCGGCGATGTTATGCCTTGGCTCGGTGGATCCTGATCATTTTGGCCCTCATCAAGGCACCGATTTGTTATCCTTTTTCGCAGGCGTTTTTGAACGACTATTACAACGCTGGTTGGCGCAATGATTTCACCGGCCGTCACATCGGCCATCGCCGAATGGTTAGAGGTTAAAGCGGCGCTCGAAGATTCAAGCCCAAACACAATCAACGCATACCAATCAGATTTGATTGAATTTGTTGGATTTATGACCCAATACCATGGCGATGCGACCGGCATTGCACCGTTAAAGCGTATCACAATCACCGACATGCGTGCGTGGATGGCACATATGCGCAGCGAAGGATTAGGCGCACGGTCGTTGGCGCGCAAGCTGTCGTCGGTCAAATCGTTCTATAAATGGTTTGCAAAACGCGATGGGTTTGATCCGACGATCGTTTTGTCAACAAGATCGCCCAAATTCACCCAAAAATTACCACGGCCCTTGAACATTGATGCGGCCAAAAACGTTATTGATTTGATTGACACTCAATCGACCACCACATGGATCAATGCGCGCGATACGGCGGTTGTGACGTTACTTTACGGCTGTGGTTTGCGTATTTCCGAAGCGCTGGGTTTAAATGGATGCGATTATCCGTTGGCAAATAGCCTGCGCATTGTTGGCAAAGGGCAAAAAATGCGGTTGGTGCCTGTCATCGATATCGCAAAAGCAGCAGTGGACACCTATGTTCGCCAATGCCCCTATGATATCTTCGACGATGGCCCTTTGTTTTATGGTGCACAAGGCAAACGACTTTCACCGCGCCAAATTCAAAAACTCATGCAATCTGTTCGCATGCAATTGGGCTTGCCGTCGTCTGTAACCCCCCACGCCATGCGCCATAGCTTTGCAACGCATTTGTTGTCAGCCGGTGGTGATCTTAGATCCATTCAGGAATTGTTGGGCCACGCCAGCCTATCAACAACCCAAGCGTATACAGGCGTTGACACCGCACGATTGTTAGAAGTCTATCAGGCGACCCACCCCAAAGCAAAATAACCTTGTAATACATGTCCCCTGCCCCCACATTTATCCCGTTATCACAAGTTTATTGGAGTAGGACATGATGAAAGACATGAGAATTGCGCTTTTGTGGGTCATTGTGTTGTTTAATATCGCCTTTGCAGACATCGTTGGATTTATGGTGCCAGGCACATTGGAAATGATTTTGACCGGTGAAACGGGTTTTGAAATCACACAAAGCCTATTGTTGATTTTCGCGGTTTTGTTGGAAATTCCAATTTTGATGGTCATTCTAAATATCTGGGTCAGTCCGGAAAAGATGAAAATACCCAACCTTGTCGCGGTTGCGATTACCACGATCTTTGTCATCGGTGGTGGCAGCGCAACTTTGCCCTATTTCTTTTTTGCAGGCTGCGAAATTATTGCCATGGCGGTGATCGTCCGCCTAAGCATAAGCCAAAGGTAACCATGCGGCAGGTTAAGCTTGCAAACATAGGGCAGATCGTCCATTAGACCCACATGTTAGAAAATACACGCGCCCTTTTTGTTCATTTTTTCACCGCCACCGGCGCGGTGTTTGCAATGTTGGCTATGTTGGCAGCCGCAGATGAACAATGGTCGATGATGTTTTTGTGGTTGGTCGTCGCTTTTTTTGTTGACGGTATCGATGGTCCATTGGCGCGCAAGTATGATGTGAAAAACAATGCACCGCGCTTTGACGGCGTGTTGTTGGATCTGATTATTGATTACCTGACCTATGTGTTCATCCCGGCCTTTGCCCTGTTTAAATCTGGGCTATTGCCAGGTTGGACAGGATGGATTGCGATCATCATAATTACATTTGCCTCAGCAATGTATTTTTGTGACGGCAACATGAAAACAAAAGATTATAGTTTTCATGGCTTTCCCGGATGCTGGAATATGCTGGTCATCGTCTTATTTGCAATTCAACCCAATTTCTGGATCATTTTGGGATTGGTAACAGTTCTTGCAATCGCGATGTTTTTGCCCATCAAATTTATCCATCCGGTGCGCACAAAGCGTTGGCGGACTTTGTCATTACCATTGGCATTGGCATGGACTTTTTTTGCAGGCTGGGCCGCATGGGTCGATTTTCACCCTGAAAGCTGGGCACATTGGGGGTTGGTTGTGACGTCCATTTATTTGATGTCCGCTGGCCTTTTACAACAACTCTTCCCCGGTCGTGACGGCACGGGGCTATAGTTTGGACAGAGTTTTACAGGTTTAGACCACATTTCGGCGAAAGTTTGCGCGCAAACGCTTGTAACTCGGTTGCCAATCTGTAGAATGAAACCTTGATCAGAATACGAGGCGGTCATCAAAAGGGCCGCTTTTTCATATAGGATGCTGCGATGTCGTGGACGGACGAACGTGTTGAACTGTTGAAAAAAATGTGGGGCGAAGGCCAATCCGCAAGCCAAATCGCGAAAGAATTGGGCGGGGTGACCCGAAACGCAGTTATCGGCAAAGTGCATCGCCTTGGCCTTTCAAATCGCTCGACAACGACAACGGCGGCGCCAAAAGCCGAAGTTAAGGCAAAGCCAGCACCAAAGCCCGAACCCAAGGCAACACCAAAACCGTCACCGGCCGTCAAAGCCGAAGAACCCGCAGATCGGCCAAGCAATGTAACCCCGTTACGCCGTCAAATTGTTCCGGCCGGGCAACCCTTGCCACCACAGCCATCCGCGAATGAAATTAGCCCTGAGGCGCTTGCGCGCGTTAGCGAGATTGAGAAAAAAGCGAAAAAATTGACGCTTTTGGAATTGACCGAAAAGACATGCAAATGGCCGGTCGGCGACCCCGCGACAGATGATTTCTGGTTCTGTGGCCTGCCCTCACAATCGGGTAAACCATATTGCGAAGCCCACGTTGGCGTCGCATTTCAACCGATGAATTCACGACGCGATCGTCGTCGTTAAAAAAAGGGGCGCTTGATGCGCCCCTTTCTTTTTATAGCCCCTTAGACCGATAGCTGCTGGCGACATTACCGATCGCCACCAGATAGGCCGCCGTCCGTAGATCTTCGACATCACCACGTTCGTGCCATGTTTCACGCATCTTCTGATAGGCCGAACGCATTGTGTCATCTAGACCTGAACGCACCAATTCCAATTCCCCCGCACCGCGCAGGTATTTTTGTTTGAAACCGGGTGCCAGTGTCCATTTATTAGCCAATGCCTGGGATAGGTTTTCCAATTCGTCCACGATCATTTGATACCGCGCCTCTTCTTGGTGACGCTGCATGCGGCCAAAGCGGATGTGGCTAAGGTTTTTGACCCATTCAAAATAAGACACCGTCACACCACCGGCGCTTGCATACATGTCAGGAATAATGACACAGCCCCGTTGACGCAAAATTTCGTCGGCACCCGCGGTGCTCGGACCATTGGCCGCCTCGATGATCAACTTTGCATTTATCCGATCGGCGTTCCCAAGGTGGATCATACCTTCCATCGCCGCCGGTACCAGAATGTCACAGTCGTGTTCCAAAACCACCGCGCCATTTTCGACATATGTACCCTTTGGATACCCGCGCACGCGTTGATTTTCCTTGATCCATTGGGACAAATCTTCGATATTGATGCTCGCATCGTTCACAATCGCACCGTCGCGTTCGATCACGGCGATGACCTTGCATCCATCCTCTTCGGATAGGAACTTAGCAGCGTGATACCCCACGTTACCCAAGCCCTGCACAATAACGCGTTTCCCGTCCAAAGTGCCACATAGGTTTGCCTTTGCGATGTCCAAAGGTTCACGGAAAAATTCCTGTAACGCGTAATGCACGCCACGCCCGGTTGCCTCGACACGCCCCGCAATACCGCCTGCGTTCAATGGCTTACCTGTCACACAGGCACGTGCGTTGATATCGGTGGTGTTCATGCGCGCATATTGATCCGCAATCCAC
>JAYPUL010000035.1:14134-25491 GCA_038134005.1 Paracoccaceae bacterium
GGCACGTGCGTTGATATCGGTGGTGTTCATGCGCGCATATTGATCCGCAATCCACGCCATTTCCCGTTCGCCTGTGCCCATATCTGGTGCCGGCACGTTTTGGCTTGGGTGGATCAAATCCCGTTTGATCAACTCGTATGCAAAGCGACGTGTGATCAATTCAAGCTCTTGTTCGCTATAGTCCAATGGATTGATCCGCAATCCACCTTTGGATCCACCGAACGGCGCTTCAACCAATGCACATTTATATGTCATCAAGGCGGCCAACGCTTCAACTTCGTCTTGGTTCACGCTTTCCGCAAAACGGATCCCGCCCTTTACAGGTTCCATATGTTCGGAATGTACCGATCGATACCCGGTAAAGGTTTTCAATTCACCCCGCAAACGCACCCCAAACCGCACGGTGTATGTCGCATTACAGACACGTATTTTTTCCTCTAAACCGGGGGGAAGATCCATCAACCGCACAGCACGGTTAAACATCAAATCAACACTTTGCCGAAAACTTGGTTCTTGGACAGTCAACATTCTTACCTCCGAGTATTCCGAACACATCCCAAGGCACAACAAATTGAATTCAGGAAATAAAATACCATCGACGAACATATCACATTCGCCGTCAACCTTCCGATTCAACCAAGTACAAATTGTCGCAACCCGTCGTCTTAATTGCACTAAAGTCGTAGATTGAAATGGGGAAAAGTTTATAAACTGCACAAAAAATGTGCATTGTGCGAAAACGCGCATCTTCTGTCCGAATTCGAACAGAGTGCAACATTGCGCAATGACAATCCGCACCTTAAATACATCAGAAATGGAGGACCACACATGTCGATACGTCCAATTCTAGAACAACGCCACGCCACCCCCACGATGGAGGGCGCCGGCGTCCACCTACACCGCGCCTTTGGCTTTGCCGATCCAAGCGAATTGGATCCGTTTCTGTTGTTTGATGATTTCAGAAATGAACGCCCACAGGATTACAAAAAGGGATTTCCATGGCACCCACATCGGGGCATCGAAACCATTACATATGTCTTGTCGGGAACGGTGCATCATGGAGATAGCCTTGGCAACACAGGTGCTTTGGGCGCGGGCGATGTGCAATGGATGACCGCAGGTTCGGGCATCATGCATCAGGAAATGCCACAGGGCAACGAAAACGGCCAAATGCACGGGTTTCAATTATGGGCAAACCTGCCATCATCTTTGAAAATGACGGCGCCGCGGTATCAGGACGTGAAATCCAAAGATATCCCTGTGATCACCGATGATGATGGCACAACGGTCAAGGTCATCGTTGGGTCGTTCTGGGGCCAAACAGGACCCGTCGACGACATCGCCGCCGACCCGCAATACTTGGACATCTATGTTCCCGCTGGTGTAAAAAAGACTTTTAAAGTCGACACATACCGCAAAGCCTTTGCCTATGTCTTTGAAGGCGCCGGCGCCTTTGCCGATGCATCAAAACCCTTTGGCGTGCTTTTGGAAAAAGAGGTCGCAGGCGAAGAATATAACATCCGCGATCTGTCGGGAAACCGCACTTTGGTTAAGTTTGGCACCGGTGATGAGGTCACCGTCCAAGCAGGGCCAGAAGGTATTCGGTTCCTTTTAATTTCCGGCGCGCCAATCCAAGAACCGGTTGCTTGGCACGGTCCGATCGTGATGAACACCCGCGAAGAATTGATCCAAGCGGTCACCGAATTGCGCAATGGGACCTTTATCAAAGCGGACCATTAAATCGCAAAAAATATCGATCTGTAACACGTCGGTATTACGTCGGTATTTTTTGGCAAAACCAGGTCCGCCCCGACCACAGCGGCGGACCTAGGACACAGATCCGCGGTCTTCTCCGATCCCCAGAACTCGGCCCACCATCGCGACGTATAAATCAGCGACGCCGTCAACGTCCAATCGGCCTCCGTCACGGAACCAAGTTGTGACCTCGGTCAACATACCAATGATGGCCAAGGTTGCGATGCGGGTGTCCGCCACAACAAACGCCCCCTCCGCCACACCGTCGCGGATAATCTGTTCCAATCGCTGCTCATACGCTCTGCGCAGACCTTCGATCGCTGCGAAATTTTCGGGCGACAGATTGCGCAGCTCCATATAGGCGATAAACACCGCGTCACGGCGCGCAAGATGATAGGCGATGTGAAACCGCGTAAGCGCAGCGACAGACGCCGTAGGGGTCGACATCACCGCCGTCGCATCCCACGCGGCAATCAATTCGACCATGTGGTCATGCATTAATGAAAACAGCAATGTTTGTTTGTCAGGCGTATAATTATACAAGGCCCCCGCCTGAACACCCACTTCGGACGCGATCTGGCGCATGGACACGGCCGCAAACCCATGTTTCGCGAATAAGTGTTCCGCGACCGCGCGCACGCGCGGCCCTGTCGTTTCAGAATGTGATCCCGTCTTGCGTGCCATACCCCCTGCATAACTGAACAAACGTTCAAATAAAACCCCCAATAGAAACCTATTATTTTGCCCAAAAACTTGTTTGCACCGTTGCACGCCTGCGTCTAAGCCGCTACATCGCTTACATCATCATGTAATAAGGAGTCCCAGATGACCCACCCTCTTAGATTGGGTATCGCTGGACTGGGCACAGTCGGCGTTGGCGTAGTTAAAATCATTCAGCAAAAAGCTGATATGTTGGCCATGCGCACGGGACGCCCCATCATGATCACGGCCGTATCGGCCCAATCAAAGACCAAAGATCGTGGCGTCGATTTGTCTGGCTATGCCTGGGAAGACGATGCTGTTGCATTGGCCACGCGCGACGATGTCGACGTCTTTATCGAATTAATTGGCGGCCATGACGGCAAAGCCTTGGATGCAACCCGCGCCGCCATCGCGGCGGGCAAAGATGTGATCACCGCGAACAAAGCAATGTTGGCCCATTTTGGCCAAGAATTGGCCGAAGCGGCCGAAGCAGCAAATTGCGTTTTGCGCTACGAAGCCGCTGTCGCGGGCGGTATTCCGGTGATCAAATCCCTAACCGAAGGGTTGGCAGGCAACACAATCAACCGTGTTGTGGGCGTCATGAACGGCACCTGTAATTACATCTTAACGCGCATGCAGTCAGCCGGCCTAAGCTATGACCAAGTGTTCCAAGAGGCGGCGGATTTAGGTTACCTAGAGGCCGACCCAAATCTGGACGTCGGCGGCATTGATGCGGGGCACAAATTGGCCATTCTGTCCGCAATTGCGTTCGGTACGCAGGTCAATTTTGACGGTGTCGAAATGCAAGGCATTCAAAACATTTCCATCGACGACATTCATCAGGCCGCCGATTTGGGGTATCGCATCAAATTGTTGGGCGTGGCGCGTATGACCGAAAATGGGTTGGAACAACGCATGTCGCCGTGTTTGGTCAAATCCACCTCTCCCATCGCCCAATTAGAAGGCGGCACAAATATGGTGGTGCTTGAGGGCGACGAAGTCGGTCAAATCGTCCTGCGTGGCGCAGGTGCGGGCGAAGGTCCAACCGCCAGCGCGGTGTTGTCCGATATCGCCGATATTGCGCGCGGTACACGGTTGCCGACCTTTGGCATTCCAGCCAAAGATTTGAAGCCCGTCACCTCGGTGGTGTCAGATGCGGCAACGCCCTATTACCTGCGGTTAAAACTGCGCGACCTGCCCGGATCACTGGCAAAGGTGGCGACTGTGTTGGGGCAAAGCGAAATTTCGATCCGCGAAATGCGACAATATGATCACACTGACGAAAATGCGCCAGTTTTGATCATTACACACGAAACTGATAACGCAAACATGTTGCGCGCCATCAATGAATTGCCGCAAACAGGCGTCGTAATCGGCGATCCCGTCGCATTGCGCATCGAATCTGTATAAGGAACCAACTATGAGCCCCGCAAAAATCGACTTTAACGACCGCATGTTGTCCTTGGGCTTGGCCCGTGTCTCTGAGGCAGCGGCCATTGCATCGGCTGATTTGGTGGGTCGTGGCGACGAAAAAGCCGCCGACCTAGCCGCGGTAAACGCGATGCGCGAACAGTTGAACAAATTGGACATTGCCGGCGTCGTTGTGATCGGCGAAGGCGAACGTGACGAAGCGCCGATGCTTTACATCGGTGAAGAGGTCGGCACAGGCACAGGTCCGGGTGTGGACATTGCATTGGACCCGTTGGAAGGCACGACATTGACGGCGAAAGACATGCCAAACGCCTTGACCGTGATCGCGATGGGCCCGCGCGGATCAATGCTGCACGCGCCCGACACTTATATGGAAAAACTGGCGATTGGCCCGGGCTATGCGGTTGATACCGTCACACTAGACATGTCGCCCGCCGAACGGGTTCAGGCATTGGCCGCGGCCAAAGGCTGTGATTGCCGCGATATCACCGTGTGCATTTTGGAACGTCCCCGCCATCAGGCGATGATCGACGAAGTCCGCAGCACAGGCGCGTCCATCCGTTTGATCACCGATGGTGATGTTGCGGGTGTCATGCATTGCGCCGAACCTGCCGTCACAGGCATTGACATGTATATGGGCACCGGCGGCGCGCCAGAGGGCGTTTTGGCCGCAGCCGCATTGAAATGTATGGGCGGACAAATCTATGGCCGCCTTGTGTTCCGCAATGACGACGAAAAAGCACGCGCTGTCAAAGCAGGCATCACCGATTTCGATCGCATCTATACCCGCGATGAAATGGTGACCCAAGACGTGATTTTCGCAGCCACCGGCGTGACAGGCGGATCATTGTTGCCCGGCATCAAACGCGAGGTTGGTTATATCACCACCGAAACGTTGTTGATGCGTTCAAAAACCGGATCGGTACGTCGCATGGTGTACCGTAATCCGCGCAACTGATTGTTCAGGTGGCCTTTCTTGGCATAGAGACATCCCTGACGGGTCGGCGTTGGATCGGCCCCGACGATGCCACGCGTCGCCAAGCCGAGGCCATGCAACAGGAAACCACCCTGCCCAGCGCTCTCTGCGCGGTCTTGGCGCGTTTGGGTATTGGGGCCGAAGATGCCACACATTACCTAGAGCCCCAGTTGCGCGATTTGCTGCCCAATCCAAGGCTGTTACGCGATATGGCCCCCGCGGCCGCACGCATTGTCGACGCAGCGCTGCGGCGTGAACGGGTTGCAATCTTTGCTGATTATGATGTGGATGGGGCATGTTCAGCGGCATTGCTAATCAACTGGTACCGTGCTGCGGGCATTGAATGCACGCTTTATATCCCCGATCGCATTGACGAAGGGTATGGGCCAAATCCCACTGCGATGGCCGATCTGGCATCACGGCATGACCTGATTATCACCGTCGATTGTGGCACGCTCAGCCATGACGCCATTGCCGCGGCGACCGGCGCAGATGTGATTATTCTAGACCACCATTTGGGCGGC
Organism: Paracoccaceae bacterium; assembly: GCA_038134005.1. Taxonomy (GTDB): domain Bacteria; phylum Pseudomonadota; class Alphaproteobacteria; order Rhodobacterales; family Rhodobacteraceae; genus CAJXSD01. Next base: position 19,523 of record JAYPUL010000035.1, read on the forward strand.
GAAACCCTGCCCGCCTGTCTGGCCGTGGTAAACCCCAACCGTCAGGATGAAACAGGCGATCTTGCCCACCTGTGTGCCGCTGCGGTCGTGTTCCTGACCCTGGTTGAAGCAGGCCGTGTTTTGCGCGACCGCGGCCAACAAGGCCCCGATTTGATCGGGTATTTGGATTTGGTCGCTTTGGCCACTGTTGCCGATGTGGCGCCCTTGATCGGGGTAAACCGCGCGTTCGTGCGTCAGGGATTAAAGGTCATGGCGCGGCGCGACCGCATCGGGTTGGTCACCCTGTCCGATGTGGCACGGGTGGACACCACGCCCACCGCCTATCACCTTGGGTTTGTGTTGGGCCCGCGCATCAACGCAGGTGGACGCATTGGCGCCGCCGATCTGGGTGCACGGTTGTTGTGCGCGCGCGATCCCCACGAAGCGGCGGCCTTGGCCGAACGCTTGGACATGCTCAACAAAGAACGCCGCGACATCGAAGCACAGGTCCGCGCCGCAGCGATGGAACAAGCCGAGGCACGCGGATTGGATGCGCCACTGGTTTGGGCCGCAGGCGAAGGATGGCACCCGGGCGTCGTCGGCATCGTTGCGTCACGTTTGAAAGAAGCCACAAACCGCCCCGCGATCGTCATCGGGCTGGATGGTGACGAAGGCAAAGGATCAGGTCGTTCCGTTACAGGCATTGATTTGGGTGCCCAGATCCAACGTTTGGCAATGGACGGCCTGTTGATCAAAGGCGGCGGTCATAAAATGGCGGCCGGCCTCACCGTGGCACGTGACCAATTGGAACCCGCGATGGCCCGCCTTAGTGAAATGATGGCCAAACAGGGCGCGGATAAGATGGGCGCGGCCGATCTAAAACTGGACGGTCTTTTGATGCCCAGCGCCGCCACCGTTGATCTATGCGATCAAATTGATGCGGCGGGTCCGTTTGGTGCGGGGGCCGCAGGGCCACGCTATGTCTTTGCAGATATGAAAATCAGCTTTGCCAAGCGAGTCGGCGAGTCACACCTTAAGTTACGCTTTGGCGACGGCATGGGCACGTCGTTGGACGCAATTTGCTTTGGCGCATATGACACCGATATTGGCCCCGCCCTAGAGGCGCACCAGGGCCGTTTAGTGCATCTTGCGGGCAAATTAGACGTGAATATATGGCAAGGTCGCAAGTCTGTTCAACTGCGCCTTGAGGATGCAGCATTCGCATCCGCATAAGAAATTAAGCGCGACAAATTATTTTTCAAAAATCTTTATTTTTCCTCTTGCGCAAGTCGCGCGCTTTGCATAAACACCGCTTCACGAGAGCAGCTGGCCCGTTCGTCTATCGGTTAGGACGCCAGGTTTTCAACCTGGAAAGAGGGGTTCGATTCCCCTACGGGCTGCCATTATTCCCGAAAAATATAATAGATATCAAAATCTTAGAGTTTTCAGGAGTTATTTGCTCCCACAATCCTCCCCACAGGTATTGACGCTACATACCACATCATGCAACGCGTACGCGACCGCGCGCGACATTGTGTTTTATCCGTGAATTGTCGGAAAACGCAGGTGCTATTCATTAAGTGCCAGCCGTTTAATGGTTAAATCTTGACGCAGCCCGCCCATTTGTGCAACGCACGTGCGTGCGTGTGCGACTTGTGTGTAAATGCGTGGGTTGGCTTAGGAAGCGACGACTAGTTCACTAAGTCAAGAGTGCTCCCTTATCTATTAGATGTGATCAAGGAACTTAATATCGCGTACTGCACCGTCCCCTAAAACATCTAAACATTCCTGATATTCTGGGCTTTCATACCACTGCAAAGCGACGTCGAGGCTTTCCCATACGCCGACAACAGTACGCTCTTGTTGCCCGCTTTCTCTCAGTGCCACTGGATAACCACGCGCCAAAAAGTGACCACCATATTTTTGTACGGTAGCTGGTGCGATCGCCGCGTAGGCAGCTAACTTTTCTTCATCAATGATCTCTTTGTAGGTCACGATACACACAACTTTTGACATTGGATCAACCTTTCAACTTTGTTGTTATAATACTGTGTTTAGATTGGTTCAGCAGCTGAACCGTCTTCATTCAGCCGATGTTTTGCATAAATGATGTCGTCATCATGTGCGGACACCCAGTGAAAACTTTCATCAGCAAACATATGTGTGTTCACATTTATTTGGCTTGGATCGTCTAGCGTTCCTATCATCATCACCCTTCGTTCAGGGAAGCGTTCAGTTGTTGCAGTAACTTGGGTTGAGCATGTTGGACAAAAATGAATGTACAATTCTCTACCATGCTCTTTGCTTTTGTAGGTGTATTTTTTTAACTCGCCACCGTTAAATTGAACATCAGCTAGGTTGAAGGACATTGCAGCACGATATGCAGTTCCCAAACTACGTTGACAAAATCGGCAGTGACAGGCGTAGGATGCAATTGGATCAGATTTGCAAGTAAAGCGAACGGATCCACATAAGCAGCCACCTTTAAGTTCTGTCATTTGAATACCCCTTTAAAATTATATTACGATGCTACGCACACGCGCAGTGGGCGTCAATTATCAAATCCTAAAGCGCATGAACTTCATTTTTAGTTTTTTAGTCTATGTAAACGCTGTTCTGAGGTAAGTTTTGAGCCTTCCAGCGGGGATATAGAGAGAAGGAATTACCACTGAAAGGCTCAAACATCTTGTCGTAGCCAATAACTAAGGATGTGACCACACTAAACGCGATGATCCCAAAAAAATCTAATTAAGACTTTGTAATTGATAGTTCATATTCAAATAGAAAAGGGCCTCCCTAATCGCTCAAAAAGGAAGACCCTTAGCATGATGCGGTGTGACGAGCACCGATCTGGGGTATCAAAATTAAACCATTTAAAGCCAAATAAATCTAATTAAACCTTTGTAATGGAGTGTTCATGAAGCGTCGCACAGACAAAAACAATGCAACCGCAGCATGTCCCTCAACCAGACTGCTTCCGATCCCCGAACACTCAATGGCTTTGCAAAGCTAGAAACAAAAGCACGTTCAGCAATTGAAAAGGTCGGAGCAGACGATCTTATCGCTAGGCCGCAGTAAGTTAATCACCACCAAATTCAAACCTAGCATCTAATTCGCATGTGAAAGTAAAAGATTTTGGCGAAAATTTGTCTCTGTAAGGCAGTACCTCAGACTTCGTCCATTCATCAACTATCTTAAAATCGTCTACTTCCTGAGCCGTCCATACAGCAGTTTGCTTACATGGATCACTCACGTCAGTCGCGATCTCGACGGTAAATTTATCCTTTAACTTAGCGTCAAACTCTGACCATTTTTGCTTAAGGATCATGACAAACATTTGGCAATCCTGCGCATCTTTAAAGGTATTCATAATAGTTCGTCTGATCTCTGGCATGAAAGTGTTCCTTGCTGTTTGGAAAATGCTAACACAAAAATGACACCATATACACTTAATGGATTAACAAAGTTGAAAACCAAATTATGTTCGGCGGTTGATGAGGTCAAAGCATTCGATTTAATAACTAGGCCAAAGTAAACTTTGAATATAGCATAGCGGCACCTTCTAATAAAATTGCTGAGTAAATTATTTTTTGTTTACCGACCTTGCTGCGTAGTCGCTTCAAGCGACGATATTGTTGCAGCATCATATTTGTCGAAAAGGGATTTATGTCTGCCCTCATTTTTATATTTTTTGTTAACTATAACACATTAAACGTGCAAAAAAAACAATCTAGCTGCTCAAGACGACACGCGGAGCAACGCTATAAAGTTTATTTATCGTACGGATATTATCCATAGGGCAGCCAAATTGGATAACCAATCAAGCCGCAAGATTTTAAGCATAAGGTCGTTATCGATATCTAGGACGACTGAGCAGGAATGCCCAAACGAATTAGCACAATTGTTAAAGTATAACGACCAATGCCAACAAAACGAGTGATACTATGATAAACAAAATACCAATTTGTATAGATCGCCAAAAGATAGTTGTATAGAAATTTTGTCCAGACATAACTACCTCCTTAGATGCGCTTCTGACCATATCAAGTCCACGATGAGCAAAAACATTGCGATTAACGAGAACTTAGAACTTAGCTTGCCTTTTGAACGTTGATCAAAACGGCTAAAAGACAGCAAATCGTATGCTGCGTAGGTGTTCATTTTCCTGCCTCATGTTATATTTTTGTGTTGTTAGATTAGTCGAAAATTAGCTAAATATATATAATGTAGTGATAAAATGATAAACGGTGTGGCTAAAAAATGACACTGAAGTATTATTGAAACCCGATGGCACCGTAGCCTGATTTGGTTTTAAAATGATTATATTTGAGGTTTTATTTTGAGCTTTAGGGTTGAAGTGGTCTTTTTTTATAAAGTGGCAAAGACTTTAGCTAGGCGTAAATTTTTATTTTTTATTTAGTAACACATTTTTGTACAAAGCTTTAATAAGGAGGATCCATTAGTATTTAATTACGCTTGTTAAGAGCAGAAAAAGGGCTGTGAAAGTAGCCACGCAATAAAAAAACTTTTTTAAGTAAATGCCTAGGATTTTCACAAAATCGAATTCGCGCTTAGCCTCATAACCTGTAGGATCACGTTTTCCACATTGAGGACAAAGAGAAGTTTTTGATGGTAAAACTTTTTTACAATGGTTACATTCCGCAAGAAGGGGATAAAGGTCTCTTTCTAAACCGAATAGCAAATTAATCATCCTTTTTGTGTTCTCGTGGTTCTAATCTGTTGATATCGCCATAATTAGAGCAAATAATTGTTGCATGGCTATATTGTTTTTAAAAAATCCACTTGAACTTTAGTGGGTACGCAAGCGACCCGATTTTCGAAACTGATCACTGAACCAGCAATGTTGTTTAAGTACATGTCTATCTCCCTTGTTTAAAAAAATCGCAGCAAAAAATGCTCCAATTAAATAAAATTTATTTATAACAATATTTTATAATTTTACTCATTTTTGTTTCAGCATGCCACTGTAAATAGAAAAGTATTTAAGACACAAGACTTAGAGAAAGAGAAAGTTAATTAACGACGAGATTATTTGCGCACCTTTGCATAAAATTTTAACGCAACACACTCGATTGTGAAATCAAGCAGAGGGCCACTCTGAGATCTATAGACAAGCAAAAAAAGAGGTTGTAGCACTAGCTCGCGCGATCATATTTTGTGTCGTTGCTTCTGTTCCTGCAATTTACTGTCTGGGTGTTAACTAGGAGATGTAGTGATGATCCGTGAGATCAATCAAGGTCGTTGGGCTGTCTACAACAAAAAAGGTATTATTGTGATTATCACCCGATACAAACGCATAGCGGAAGCATATTTTGAACGAGTTAAGTCTTTATAATTTCGCTTATCAAACTAACAAACGAATTATGGTTTGGATCGCGCTAGGTATGATGATTGTATTTACTATTACAGTCTTAATAGAGCCAGCCAAAATGGTCCAAGCAGATGCCGTGTTTAAAGTGTTTATGGTTCGCTATCCGCGCTGAGTGGGGCTTACTTCGACTTCTTTGTTCGATTTAAAATTGTTATTTATGCAGATGAAAATGTAATCAGTATGCTCGACGTGTCACTCTTGTTAAATTCAACGTGCATAGACAGTAGCATTTTACGCTATCACTTATAAAATGGAAGGCTAGTTGACCCCGAAGATTGAATCGTTAATTAGACGGGGGCGATAAAACCTTTTGAGGTACTTTGAATCAATATTCACACCGCAGCGTTCGCTTTTTTAATTTCTTTTGTATCCAATTCACGTTTGGCTTCTGCAATCAATGTGCGTACGAATGAACTGCGAGAAAAGCCCATATCTGCCCGATCAAGGTCTGAAAAAGTTTCCAGAGTTTTATGTGCCGCGTTAATTGTCCAAGAAATTAAGATAGAATCGGTCATATCATCACACTAGCCGTGAATTTTTACACTGTCTCGCATCAATCTTATGAATTTTTGGGCGTTTAGTTTTTGATGGACGCCGA
>JAYPUL010000036.1:0-9673 GCA_038134005.1 Paracoccaceae bacterium
CCAAAGGTGATGATCTGGGCAACCTTATCGCGACCATATTTTTGTTGAACGTATTGGATTACCTCTTCACGACGATCCATACAGAAATCGATGTCAAAGTCGGGCATCGATACCCGTTCAGGGTTCAAAAACCGTTCAAAAAGTAAGCTATAGCGCAAAGGATCAAGGTCGGTGATGGTCAGCGCATAGGCAACCAATGACCCCGCACCAGATCCACGGCCCGGGCCGACGGGAATGTCATGGTCTTTGGCCCATTTGATGAAATCCGCAACAATCAAGAAATAGCCGGGAAACCCCATGCCTTCAATGATGTTCAATTCAAATTCCAACCGTTCTTCGTATTCTTTGACTGTGGCGGCGTGTGGGATCACGGCCAATCGGTCACGCAGGCCTTGTTCGGCCTGACGGCGCAATTCTACGACCTCATCATCGGCAAATTTCGGCAGGATCGGTTTGCGGCGATAGGCCATAAATGCACAGCGTTGCGCAATTTCGACAGTATTTTCAATCGCTTCAGGCAGATCTGCGAAAAGCGTAATCATTTCTTGCGGCGATTTTAAATAATGTTGATTTGTTAATCGACGGCGTGGATCTTGTTGATCAACATAAGCACCTTGAGCAATACAAATGAGCGCGTCATGCGCTTCGTACATGTCTGATTTGGGGAAATACGCGTCATTTGTCGCAACAAGGGGGATGTTTTTTGCATAGGCGATTTCAATAAAGCCGCGCTCCGTAAGGCGTTCTGCCTCGGGAAGGCCGTTTTCGATGGGGTGGCGTTGCAATTCGATATAAAGACGATCGCCAAAAAGATCGCTAAACCGCGCAACAAGCGCGTCTGCTGCAGCGCGTTGATTTGTTTGCAGCAATCGTCCAATCGGGCCATCGGGCCCACCGGTCAGACAAATAAGCCCTGCCGCGTTTTCCGCCAACTGATCCATGCTGACCTGCGGAAGTTCGCCGTTTTTGTCAACGTAAAGACAGGTGTTCAGTTTCATCAGGTTTTCGTAACCTGTTTCGTTTTGCGCCAACAAAACGATCGGTGCCGGCGGAATCGCTGCGGCGCCTAATTCTGGGGTGGCATAAGTCAGATCAACTTGACATCCAATGATCGGTTGGATCCCTGCGCCACTTGCGGTAACCGAAAATTCCAATGCAGAAAAAAGGTTATTTGTGTCGGTGACGGCAACGGCCGGCATGTCCATATTCGCACACATCGACGGCAATTTTTTCAAACGAATTGCGCCCTCTAACAGGGAATATTCCGTGTGAACACGTAGGTGAATGAATCGGGCATTGGTGGTCATGACATCACCTTAGAACAACTCGTGAGGCGCCGAAATCGGTTTTTTCTTGCCAAGTGGCCATTTCATTGCTTTAATTTGATCAAACAGGGAATAGCCGTTCGTTTTCTACGCCGCATCGAGGACGAACATAAAATGGCAACGGTACCGCGGCGGGTTAATCACATGAACATCTCGTTTCTTCTGAACGGAGAGAACGTTGATCTATGCAATGTGCATCCAACAACAACTTTATTGAATTTTTTGCGTGAAACGCGCGGTCTTTGCGGAACCAAAGAAGGTTGCAACGAAGGGGATTGTGGCGCATGCACGGTCGTCGTTTTGGACCAAGACAATGTTCGCGCATTAAACGCGTGCATCTTATTTTTGCCCCAGCTGGCCGGTAAAGCCGTTCGAACCGTGGAAGGGATTGCGCCTATTGATGCGCCTTCACCTATTCAAAACGCAATGGTTGATTTGCATGGGTCGCAATGTGGGTTTTGCACACCTGGATTTATCACGTCTATGACGGCAGCAGTTATCAACGGGGATTGCGATCACGACACGACGTTGGCGGGAAATCTATGCCGGTGTACAGGATATCAGCCCATATTTGATGCCGCACAAGTTGCGCAAAACATGCCAATTCCTGACTGGGTCGAAGCCGACCGTCAGGCGCTTGTCGCCTGCGCGGGCAAAGAACGGACCGTGGCACAGCCAGGGTCAAGTGATGCGCTCGCGTCTCTTTTGATTGAACGGCCTGATACGCGAATTATTGCTGGTGCTACTGATATTGGTCTTTGGGTCACCAAACATTTCCGCGACCTTGGTCACGTTGCTTTTTTGAACCAAGCGCATGATTTGGCTGAAATCAACGCCTGTGAAGATTATTGGCATATTGGCGCGATGGTCACGATTGAATCTCTTCGGATTTGGGCATGCCAAGAAATTCCCGCGTTTGCAGATCTTTTAAGGCGCTATGCGTCCACACAAATTCGAATGGCTGCAACAATCGGTGGAAATATCGCAAATGGGTCACCCATTGGTGATGGACCGCCGGCTTTGATCGCGTTGGGGACCCAACTGGTTCTGCGATGTGGCGATGCGCGCCGAATTCTTCCGCTTGAGGAATATTTTATCGATTATGGCAATCAAGATTTACAGCCATCAGAATTCGTCGAAGCGATCCGGATCCCAAAAGCCGAAAATACGCTGCGGTGCTATAAATTATCAAAACGCTTTGACCAAGATATTTCGGCTGTTTTGGGGTGTTTTAATATCGGCGTTCATGAAGGAAAAATCACATCAGCGGTCATCGCTTTTGGTGGCATGGCAGGCATTCCGAAACGCGCCACACATGTAGAGCATGCGTTAATTGGACAAGCCTGGAACATTGACACAGTTTCGACATGTACTGCGGAATGGGATAAAGATTTTGCGCCGTTGTCCGACATGCGCGCAAGCGCTGCGTACCGACAAAATGCAGCGCGAAATATGTTGATCCGCTATTTCCATGACATTTCGGGTGGTATTGTTACGCAGGTACATGAGGTGTCATTATGACGATTTCAAAACCGCTGCCCCATGATGCCGCCTTTCTACATGTTACTGGTCGCGCGCGATATGTCGATGACATTCCTGTTCCCGGGAATTGTTTGCATCTTGCGTTCGGATTATCGACCATGGCATGCGGGCAAATCACATCGGTTGATCTTGAACCTGTGCGATCCGCCGATGGTGTGGTTTCTGTTATCACTGCAACGGATTTGCCATTTGCAAATGATGTCTCGCCCTCGGCCCACGATGAACCTTTACTGTCTGACGGGCGTGTTCATTATGTTGGCCAACCTTTGTTTTTGGTGCTGGCGACATCACATGACGCGGCGCGTCGCGCGGCGCGTTTGGCCAAGGTTGATTATATTGTGCATCCCGCGATTTTAACCATCGACGATGCGCTTGCCCATAATAGTCGGTTCGAAGATGGACCGCGCGTTTATTCCCGCGGCGATGTTGATTATGCTTTGCCAAAAGCGATGCACCAAGTTTCAGGGCAATTTGAAATTGGTGGGCAAGAACATTTTTACCTGGAATCCCAGGCCGCGTTGGCCATTCCCCAAGAGGATGACGGGATGTTGATCCATTCCTCGACGCAGCACCCAACGGAAATCCAACATAAAGTCGCCGACGCGCTTGGCGTCGGTATGCATGCAGTCCGTGTTGAAACGCGTCGGATGGGGGGCGGATTTGGTGGCAAAGAAAGCCAAGGAAATGCTTTGGCCGTTGCATGTGCGGTTGGGGCAAAGCTGACCGGTCGGCCATGTAAGATGCGATATGATCGTGATGACGACATGATGATCACGGGGAAACGCCACGAATTTCGCATCACATATACCGCTGGCTTTGATGGCGATGGACGCCTAACGGCCGTTGATTTTGTTCATTACACCCGTGCGGGCTGGGCGCAGGATTTAACGCTCCCGGTGGCCGATCGCGCGATGTTGCATGCTGATAATGCCTATTTCGTACCCCATATGAGGATCGTAAGTCATCGTTTGAAAACCAATACACAAAGCGCCACTGCGTTTCGTGGATTTGGTGGGCCGCAGGGGATGATCGGTATGGAACGGGTCATGGATCACATCGCCCATTCGCTTGGCCAAGATCCCGCTGAAATTCGTAAACGCAATTATTATGTCGCGGCGTCCGAACCCAAAGCGATGCATCAAACCACGCACTATGGCATGCAAGTTGATGATTTCAATCTGCATGAATTGACTGACGATTTGTTATCGCGTGCAAACTATACGGCGCGTCGAAAAGCTGTTGAGGAATGGAACGCAAATAACGCAATTATCAAACGCGGTATTGCTTTTGCACCAGTCAAATTTGGCATTTCGTTCACCTTGACCCATCTCAACCAAGCGGGTGCTTTGGTGCATGTATACCAAGATGGATCGATACATTTAAACCATGGCGGCACCGAAATGGGGCAGGGGTTGTTCCAAAAGGTCGCCCAAGTCGCGGCACATAAATTTGGCACAAGCATGGATGTGATCAAAATCACGGCCACTGACACAGCAAAAGTTCCCAACACATCGGCCACTGCGGCCAGTTCTGGCAGCGATTTGAATGGTATGGCCGTCAAAGATGCCTGTGCGAAAATCAAACGCCGCATGTCCGAATTTTTGGCAAATCAATTTGGGAAAGATGTTGAAGATGTTCAATTCGTCAATAACGAAGTCCACATTGGGCGCCGTGTTCTAACATTTAAAAAGGCGGCACAATTGTGTTACGAGGGGCGTGTGAGCCTATCGGCTACTGGGTTTTATAAAACGCCGGATGTCGCCTGGGACCGTATCCGCGGCCAAGGGCGCCCATTTTTCTATTTTGCGTATGGTGCCTCGGTGACTGAGGTTGCAATTGACACCTTAACCGGGGAAAATCGAATTCTGCGCACAGATATTCTGCATGATACGGGTGCGTCGTTGAACCCCGCTTTGGATATTGGGCAAATTCAGGGGGCTTATGTTCAAGGATGCGGTTGGTTGACATCAGAAGAATTGGTCTGGGACGACAGGGGCCGTTTAAGAACGCATGCCCCGTCTACTTATAAAATACCTGCCATCGCCGATCGACCAGATATATTCAACGTCGATCTTTGGGGTAAAGAAAATCCAATGATGACGATATACCGATCAAAGGCTGTCGGTGAACCGCCATTCATGTTGGGAATTTCGGCTCTCATGGCGATCAATCACGCTGTGTCCAGCTGTGGCCCAGCGTATCATCATTTGGATGCACCCGCGACACCTGAACGTGTTCTTTCTGCTGTGGAAAGGGTGCGAAATGGCGTTTGATCTAAAACAGCTTGTTGATTTAGTGGCCCAACACGGATCAGTTGCGCGCGTCGTTATTGCTGAAATAATAGGATCCAGTCCACGTGAAGTTGGCGCACACATGTGGGTCTGGCGGGATGGCCAAGCGGGCACAATCGGGGGCGGCGCTTTAGAATTTCAGGCGTTAAAAGAGGCGCGATTAAAACTGGATCGGCCCCAATCATGGACCGGAGTGCATCCATTGGGACCCGAGTTAGGCCAATGTTGTGGCGGTGTCGTGCGCTTAGTCAGCGAAGTTTTTGACACCGCATCCATGCCGACCGAAATGCATGGTGTTTTTTCGCGGGCGATTGCGGCGCGGCCGGATATCAAATCGATCGGTGTTGATCGGGTTTTGGATCGCGCCAGAGCGCGGGGAGAAGTGCCAAATCCACAATGGCTAGATGGTTACATGATTGAACCTGCCGCACGTTTGGGCATCCCGCTTTGGATTTGGGGCGCCGGTCATGTGGGCCGCGCCCTGGTTCAGGTTTTGGGGCCGCTTCCGGGTTTTAATATAACGTGGGTGGATACCGGCCGCGATCGCTTTCCCAAAGACTTGCCTGAGGGGATCGATATCTTATACGGGCAATCACCCGAACGCTATGTCGGTTTCGCACCGTCAAATGCGATGCACCTAATTTTGACATATTCCCATGCGCTTGATTTGGCGTTGTGTGATCGTGTGTTGCAGCATGGTTTCCAATTCGCGGGACTTATCGGGTCTAAAACCAAATGGGCGCGTTTTCGTCGCAGACTTGCCGATTTGGGGCATTCGCCCACATCAATTAGCGCGATTACATGTCCAATCGGGCGCCCTGAATTTGGGAAACATCCATTTGAGATTGCCATTTCGGTGTCAACTTCCCTATTAGAGATGCAAAGCGCCAAGACGAACAAAAAGGAGCGGGTGGTATGACCAACACTTTGTTGACAATAGATGGTCTGACCAAGGCTTATCCGGGTGTTGTTGCAAATGATAACGTTTCATTCGACATAGGTGTTGGTGAAGTACATGCGTTGTTGGGTGAAAACGGCGCAGGAAAATCGACCTTGGTTAAAATGATCTATGGTCTGGTCAAACCAGACCAAGGTCACATGAAAATGAATGGAAACCCCTTCACCCCGTCCGATCCCCGGCAGGCACGTGCATTCGGCGTCGCAATGGTGTTTCAACATTTTTCGTTATTTGATGCTCTCACCGTTGCTGAAAATATTGCATTGGGTATGGAAAATCCGCCAAGCCAGCGCGATTTATCAGACCAAATTCGTCAGGTGTCGCAAAACTATGGCTTGCCTCTTGATCCGCGTAAGACCGTGGGTGGTCTTTCCGCTGGTGAACGTCAACGTGTTGAAATCATTCGATGCTTGTTACAAAATCCAAAGCTTTTGATAATGGATGAACCGACGTCGGTTTTGACGCCTCAAGAAGTTCAAATCTTATTTGAAACTTTGCGAAAATTGAAATCTGAAGGCACGTCGATCCTTTATATTTCACATAAGTTGGATGAAATTCGAACCATCTGTGACACAGCGACAATCTTGCGCCATGGGAAAAAGGTTGAAACCTGCACGCCCCACGAAAAAACCGCGCGAGAATTAGCCGAAATGATGGTCGGCGCTAGTTTTGCAACGCCAACCCGGTCTGATCGTGACGTTGGCGAGGTCATTCTGAATGTCACATCTCTGTCTCTTGCGGCCGCAGATGCCTTTGGGACGTCTCTTTGTGATGTAAATTTCACCGTTCGTCGCGGGGAGGTGTTGGGTATTGGTGGTGTCGCGGGCAATGGTCAAGACGAATTGTTATCGGCGCTGTCAGGCGAAAAAGTGACCCGTCCGGACATGGTCAAATTACATGGGGAAGATGTCGGTCATTTGGGGCCTAACGAACGCCGCATGTTGGGTGTTTTGGCGGCGCCCGAGGAACGATTAGGTCATGCTGCAGCGCCCAATATGAGTTTGGTTGAAAATGCGATGATGACCGCGGCGACGCGAAAGGGCATGGTCAAGTCGGGGTTTTTATCCTGGGCTAAAGCGCATGATTTTGCGAAGGATGTCATTAATCAATTCGATGTACGTACGCCGAGTGCACAGAATGCGGCGCGTTCATTATCCGGCGGAAATTTGCAGAAATTTGTGATTGGCCGCGAAGTATTACAAGCGCCGACCGTGTTGATTGTTAATCAACCCACATGGGGCGTCGATGCAGCGGCGGCCGCATCCATTCGCCAAGCTTTGTTGGATTTGGCCGCTGGTGGTGCAACAATCATCGTGATTAGCCAAGATTTGGACGAACTGATCGAGATAAGCGATAATTTTGCGGCCCTTAACGAAGGTCGACTAAGTGAAATTCGGCCTATGCAAGGGTTAAGCGTCGATCAGATCGGGTTGATGATGGGGGGCGCTCATGACGTGGTTGTGGCACATGGATAATGTAGGTCTTTGCCGCTGCGCGGCAGATGAGTATTTTTGCAAAGATGAAAGAAAGGGCGCGCAATGATCCAATTGGAAAAGCGCAAAGAGCCGTCGGCCTTTTGGACATATGCGACGCCTGTCTTGGCGGTCGTCTTGACCATGATTTTGGGTGGTCTTTTGTTTGCGTTGATAGGCAAAGACCCATTATTGGCGATCAAAACGATATTCTGGGATCCGATATTAGGTGAATTTGCGTTTTACTATCGTCCAGAAGTGTTCAAAAAGGCCGCACCACTGGTTTTGATTGCGATTGGTCTTTCATATGGTTTTAAGGCCGGGATATGGAACATTGGTGCCGAGGGACAATATATTATCGGCGCAATTTGTGGTGCGGGTGTTGCATTGGCATTTTATCCGACCGAAGGGCGATGGTTTATTTTCCCGATGATGATCATTGTCGGTTTTTTGGGTGGGGTTGTTTGGGCGATGATCCCCGCTTTGTTGCGCGTATATTTTAGAACCAATGAAATTTTGGTGTCTTTGATGCTGGTCTATGTTGCCGAGGTATTGATCAAAGCATTTTCGATCGGCTTAATGCGCAACCCAGATGGCCATGGCTTCCCTGGAAGTCGTAATTTAAACCAATATGCGTCCGCAGCTAATTTGGAATTGTTCGCAGGAACGGGAATTCATTGGGGCGTTCTGACAGCGCTTTTTGCTGTTGTTGTAACCTATGTGGTTTTGGCAAAGCATCAATTTGGGTTTTTTGTTCGTTTGACAGGGGAAAGCCCACGTGCCGCGGGGTTCGCGGGCGTCAATGCAAATCGTTTGATCGTGATTTGTTTTGTGATTTCGGGGGGGCTGGCGGGAATGGCCGGTTTGTTCGAAGTCGCGGGCCCAGCAGGGCAAATTTTGGGCAGCTTTCCGTCGTTTTACGGGTTCACTGCGATTATCGTCGCATTCTTGGGGCGCTTACATCCGGTGGGAATTTTGTTTGCCGGGTTTTTGATGGCCTTGACATATGTTGGTGGCAACGCGGCCGAAGCAGCGATGAATATTCCATCCGCGACAATTCAAATCTTCCAAGGTATGTTATTGTTTTCCTTATTGTCTGTTGATGTTTTGACAAACTATCGCCTACGCTTTGTCGTAAAGAAAGGGGCATAAGATGGATATCAATCCAATCCTTTTGGCCAGCGCAATTATGGTTGCGTCGACACCTATTTTGTTGGCCGCAATTGGCGAATTGGTTGTTGAACGTGCAGGTGTTTTAAATCTTGGCGTTGAAGGGATGATGATTACGGGTGCGGTCATCGGATTTATCACGGCACATGAAACGGAATCCGCAACCTTCGGATTTGTTGGCGCCGCGATCGGTGGCGCGGTCGTATCGATGATTTTTGGGATATTGACCCAGTATTTATTAACGAACCAAGTTGCGACGGGTCTAGCGTTGACTTTATTTGGCGTTGGCTTGTCGGCGTTAGTGGGGCAAGGATATCAGGCGAACAATCAAGTCCCCGTGATAAAAATGCCGATCCCGTTGTTGGCCGACGTTCCGATATTGGGGCCGATATTATTTCGTCACGACGCAATTGTTTATGTTAGCTTGATCGTGGTTGCAGGTGTTTTTGTGTTTTTGACGCGGACACGGGCCGGTATGATTCTGCGTGCTGTTGGTGAAAACCACGACGCAGCACACGCATTGGGATATAACGTGCATCGTGTGCGATTGCTTGCTATTGCATTTGGTGGCGCATGTGCAGGTTTGGGGGGCGCTTACATCAGTTTGGCACGGGTTCCGCAATGGGTCGATAATATCACTGCGGGAACGGGATGGATTGCCTTGGCAATTGTGGTTTTCGCAAGTTGGAAGCCGTGGAGATTGTTGATTGGTGCATATCTTTTTGGCGGGGTAACAGCACTTCAAATCAATATTCAAGCAATGGGGCTTGATATACCTGTCGAATATTTGTCTATGTCGCCATATATCGCTACTATCTTGGTGTTGGTGTTCTTGTCTGGCGGACGGGCACCTGCGTCACTGGGACGGATTTTTCACGCCTCATCATAGGCGTAATACACTTGGGCTTGCCCATA
>JAYPUL010000036.1:9773-25381 GCA_038134005.1 Paracoccaceae bacterium
AAATTCGAACACGCGACAGGGTACAAGCAATCAGACAACGTATCTGTTTATTCTGCACGCTTCTATGAAGGCCGCGCAATCCAGGGTACTTTGGCGGGTCGCGTCACCAAAACAAACAAAGTTGGCTATATCGCGTCTGTTCCAATTCCCGAAGTTGTTCGTGGCATCAACTCTGCCTTTATTCACGCACGCAAAGTGAACCCGAATGTCGAATTCAAAATCATCTGGATCTTTGAATGGTTGAACCCAGCCAAAGAAGCAGACGCAGCAAAAGCATTGATTGATCAAGGTTGTGACGTTGTCTTACAACACACCGATTCAACTGCGCCACATGCTGCGGCGAAAGAGGCCGGCAACGTATATACATTCGGTCAAGCGGCTGACATGGCAGAATATGGCCCAATGCCACGCATTTCGTCGATCATCGACAACTGGGCGCCTTATTATGTTGCCCGTGTCCAAGCGGCGATGGATGGCAGCTGGTCATCTGTCAACACTTGGGACGGTATTGCGCAAGGCATGGTTGGCATTGGTGAAATCTCGGACGCCGTACCAGCAGATGCAAAAGCAGAAGCAGAAGCGCTTCGTGACGCGATCGCATCGGGTGCGTATCACCCCTTCACAGGCCCAATCAACAAACAAGACGGTTCTGTTTGGTTGGCCGACGGCGAAGTTGCTGACGACGGCACATTGGCCGGCTTGAACTTCTATGTTGAAGGGATCGAAGGTTCAATTCCATCCTAATGGTACCTGAACAAAATGCCCCCCGATTTCGGGGGGCATTTTTTATTTTATAAACGCAATCAACGGAATGATCATAATGACTTCAACGCCTGAAGGAACGACGCGATTGAACCGTGGTGACGATGGAAAAATGTTTGCTCCGTCAGCTGACCGTAACAAAGATGCGATTTTATCTGTTTTAACCGATGTCGTGAAATCAACCGCCCGCGTCTTAGAAATCGCAAGTGGAACTGGTCAACATACATCTCACTTTGCGCACCACCTAAAAGACATGACATTTCAGCCATCGGATTTGGATCCTGAACGTTGCGCGTCAATTCGGGCCTATTGCGGTGATTTGACGAATGTGGCGGATCCAATCGTTTTGGATGCGGGACGTTCTGGATGGTCGCAAGATCTCTGTAATTTTGATGCGATCGTTATTGTAAATTTGTTTCATTTAATCCCCGAAAGCACGGTCAAAACCATTCTGCACGAAGCCGCAAATGCATTGTCCGCGGGCGGGATTTTGATTGTTTATGGCCCTTTCATGCGGGGGGGTGATTTAACAAGCGACGGTGATATTGCGTTTCACAATGCCTTGGTGTCTGAGAACCCCGATATCGGATACAAAGATGATTTCGATGTCATTGATTGGATCCAAGAAAATTGGTTAGAGATGCGCCATATTCTAGAAATGCCCGCGAATAACATGTGTCTCGTTGCCCAAAAGCCAACATTTTAGCTAGGGTCATATAATCCGCCTAAATGTATCGTTGCATTATCGGCGCGACTGTGCGGCCGTTTTCCGAACGGTTTCGATGCGCGCGGCATTTGGTGGGTGGCTGCCCAAAAACCTGTCGCCGGGATCGGGGATGCGGGTGAAAAATGCAGCACCCCGAACGGGATCATAGCCCGCATCCATCGCAATCAATGTGCCCAATTTGTCGGCCTCTAATTCATGTGATTTGGAATACGCGCGTGCGCCAACGGTTGCGCCGACGCGCGAAACCGCGTCCACCGTGTCGCCGGACCCACCCAATAGAATGGCCAAGCCGCCGCCAAGAACGGCACCAATCTGGCTTGATGCGGTTTGGCGCGAAATATGACCTGCAAGGTGGTGCGCCAATTCGTGGCCTAGAACGAACGCCAATTCATCTTGGTTCTGCGCGGTATTCAATAAGCCGGTTGAAAAGACAATAAAGGGTTTGCCTGACCGATCTTGGGTTTGATACGCGTTCACTACATCAGGATATCGGTTGTCGACCAAAACGGTAAAGTCGCATCGTTTGGTATTTGATCTGCGGCACGCCCGTTCCGCATGGGGAGCAACACGGTCCGCCACGCGTTTAAATTCAGCTTCGGGATTTGCCATGAATTGGTTTGTTGATGGCACTTGGGTGCGGGGCGTTGTTTTTTGCTGTGGTGTTGTTGTCCCACCACCACAGGCCGCAAGGATGAAAAGAACTGCGACAAGGGGTGATCGAATTTTCACAGCTGTTTCCTTAATTTGAATAAGCAATTTGTAAATTATGTGGTACCCTCAAGGTATAACAACAAGATGAGGGTGAAAAGATATGTTTACCATCGAGCATGAATTTGATTGCACAATCATCACCGTTCTGGATGAAAATGTCGCCACACTAAAAGAAGACGTCGTCATCACAAGCTTTGATGACTGTGTGACGATCGAACAATTTGACCCCAGAAGCGAACAGATGCAAAAGGTGACTCTGTCCTTGTATCAACTCCAAGATCTAGCCGCGTCAATTCATTTGCCGGAAGGTGTCTATCACATCGAAAATTGAACGTGATTACCCAACTTCTGTTGGGCTCACGGAAACGGTTTTGATCACCGCAAAACATCTTGTGCCGGCGGTCAGGTTTAAAAGTTGGACGGATCGTTTTGTGACCCGTGATAAAATCACATCGTTTCCCGTTTGCAAAGATACGATTGCGCCGGGTCCATCGCCACTTCGAATTCCACTTACCTGACATTCAAGAATATTTAATGCCGATATGTCGGTTGGTCGCGTCAACGCAATCGTGACGTCTTGTGCCAAAATACGCACGCGAACCGGTTGCCCAATATTTCCGTGGATACGCGGTAAAAACAACGTGCCGCCCGAAGATAGTAATCGTGTAAGCCCATCGTGTTCATGTTCTGCGATGGTTGCGTCAATAGACGCGCCCGCGCTACGGACGCCGATAAATGGTACCATGCCTGGATCGGATAAGATGGTCTGTGTCGGACCTTCTGCCGTGATACGTCCCTTATCCAAAATAACCAGATGATTTGCCAATCGTGCGACTTCTGCCATTGAATGACTGACGTAAAGGATTGGTATCTTAACCGTGTCGCGCATCCGTTCCAGGTATGGCAATATTTCGGCTTTTCGGGGTTCGTCCAATGCCGACAAGGGTTCGTCCATCAACAATACACGTGGGGATGATAACAACGCACGTGCAATCGCCACGCGTTGTTGTTCCCCACCTGACAACGCGGCGGGATTGCGATGTAATATGGGACGTATGTCCAACATATCTATGATAGCGTCAAAATCGGTGGGTGCTGCGCCTGCGCGACCATGGCGCGACGCATATGCCAGATTTTTCATAACGCTCATATGTGGGAACAGACGTGCATTTTGAAAAACATATCCGATACCGCGGTGATGTGGCGCAATATTGATATTTTTTTGGGTATCAAAAACACAAAGTTCGCCGACATTTATCTTCGCCGATTGCGGTGTGAACAAACCGGCCACCGCGTTTATGATCGATGTTTTACCTGATCCAGAGCGTCCAAATAGGGCAGTTATTCCTGCGGGCGTAGAAAAGCTTGCATCTAATGTGAACGTGTCCCAGTCATGTTTGATGTAAACGGAAATAGTCATGCGCCCGCGTTCCTTTTGTTAACGCGACGCGCCAAAATTTCGGACACGAAAAGTGCGCCAATTGCGATCGCGGCTGAGGCCAGAGCCAACACGAAAGCGGTCCTTTCTTGTCCGGGAACCTGCAAAGCAGAATATATGGCCGATGGGATCGTTTGTGTTCGGCTCGGGATGTTCGACACGAACGTAATTGTCGCGCCAAATTCACCAATTGCTTTTGCAAAGGCCAAAACGATACCTGCCAAAATTCCCGGGACGATCAAGGGAAGCGTAATTGTGACAAAAACGGATAAGGGACGTGCCCCTAATGTTTGTGCGGCTTGCTCCAACTTTGGATCGACGGCTTCGATCGCCAAACGAATTGCGCGGACCATCAACGGAAACGCCATAACCGCAGCCGCCAAAACGGCACCTGTCCATTGAAATGCGAATACAAATCCAAAAAGGTCGTTCAAAATTTTACCGATCGGCCCAGTACGGCCAAAAAGGATCAATAAAACATACCCTGTAACGACGGGTGGTAACACCAAGGGTGTGTGTACGATCGCGTTTAAAACCCCATGTCCGAAAAATGTCTTACGTGCCAGAACATAGGCGATTATAATTGCAAACGGCAAAGATATCACTGTCGCCCAAAGCGCCACCTTTATTGACAAAAGGATCGCTGTCCATTCTGCTGCGCCCAGTTCCATTTTTGTCCTTCGTCGAAAAATTAGTTCGTCAGCCAAGTGATAGCTTGAAAGGCATTCTTTTTCCAAGGCTCAATTAAGTGTTAACATGCTAAATCTGTGTTGAATTCACCGCGATGCCACGCCATCCTAAGCGAATGTCATATATTTTTGTTGTCATGGGTTTGTTCGCTCTGTGGGCCACATCGGGGTCCGCGGCGGAAATATATATTTTGGGCGAACAACATGACAATCCGGCACATCACCGCGTCCAAGCGCAATGGATCGAACGCTTAAAGCCGAAAGCGGCGGTCTTTGAAATGTTGGATGCGGACCAAGAACACGCGATTTCGCAATCGCAAAAACGCGACCTTCAAACTATTCGCACTGTAACACGATGGGACGACTCAGGCTGGCCGGATTTTGACCTTTATGCACCGATTTTTGATGCACTTGGTGGGGTGGCAATATTGGGGGCGGGGGTGCCGCGAGCGCAAGCGCGGGCCGCGTTTGAAGCAGGGATTATTCCCGCATTTGGCGATGACGCGGACGTCTTTGGGTTGACCAAGCCATTGGACCCGGAACAGCAATCGGCGCGCGAAGCCTATCAATTGGCGGCGCATTGTGATGCCTTGCCATCGATGGTCTTGCCGGCAATGGTTGATATCCAACGGCTTCGTGATGCGATGCTTGCGCGGCGCGCTCTGCAAGCATTAACCAATTATGGACCGCCTATTGTGGTGATAACGGGCAATGGACATGCCCGCCGCGATTGGGGGATGCCCCAATATATGACCCATGCAAATGCGGACATCTATGTTCTAGGGCAGGGGGAAAATGGTATAAATCCCGAGGGCGCTTTTGATGAAATTCAGTATTCGCCGCCTGTTGATCGCGATGATCCCTGTGCTGTGTTTGACAAAAAGTGATCGAATTCGCCCCTTGCGTCATGCTTGGCAATCACAATAAAGTTGGGCAAACCACTCTGAGGGGTCAAAATGTTAAACGGCAAGCAAATTTTGCTTATTATTTCTGGCGGGATTGCCGCGTATAAATCATTGGACCTCATTCGTCGATTGCGCGAACAAGGTGCAACCGTCACACCCATAATGACAAAATCCGCCAAAGAATTTGTCACCCCGATGAGCGTGTCTGCCTTAGCCGGCCGTGCGGTTCATGACGATTTATTCGACCTCACAACCGAAGCCGAAATGGGGCACATCCAATTATCACGTAGCGCAGATTTGATCGTGGTTGCCCCTGCAACCGCAGATCTGATGGCAAAAATGGTTACAGGCCAAGCGAACGATTTGGCCTCAACCCTCTTGTTGGCGACGGATACGCCTGTGTTAATTGCGCCCGCGATGAATGTACGCATGTGGGAACATCCCGCGACACAGCGCAATATTCAAACATTAAAGGACGATGGAATTCTGTTTGTCGGTCCAAATGACGGTGACATGGCATGTGGCGAATTTGGACCTGGTCGCATGGCAGAACCGTCAGAAATTATTGCGGCGATTGCGCGTGTATTTGTCGAGGGTCCATTATCTGGACGCCGTGTTTTGGTGACATCTGGTCCAACACACGAACCCATAGATCCTGTGCGCTATATCGCAAATCGGTCGTCAGGCGCTCAGGGTACGGCCATCGCCGCTGCACTGCGCGATCTTGGGGCCGAGGTCGTGTTTGTCACGGGGCCTGCGGATATCGCGCCGCCATCGGGCGTTGATGTGCGCGCAGTTGAGACAGCGGATCAAATGTTGGCCGCGACCCGCGATGCAATGCCCGTTGACGTCGCGATTTTTGCTGCTGCTGTTGCGGATTGGCGGGTCACCTCTGCATCGGGTTCAAAAATAAAAAAGGTTAAAGGCTCGCTTCCAGAACTTAGCCTGTCCGAAAACCCTGATATTTTGGCAACCATTTCAAAGATGACGGATAATAGACCAAATTTGGTTGTCGGATTTGCCGCGGAAACCGATGATGTCGTTGCGAATGCGACGGCAAAACGGTTGCGTAAAGGGTGCGACTGGATCGTTGCAAATGACGTATCTCCACAGACGGGTATCATGGGCGGGCGTGAAAATCAGGTTACCTTGATCACGCCTTTCGGTCCTGAAGATTGGCCACGGATGTCCAAAGAACAAACGGCCAAAATGTTGGCGGATCGGATCGCCAAAGCCATGACCAAGGGAAAATAAAATGGTACTTGTCAAACTATGTTGGACAGAAAGCGCCGATCAGAAAATCGCATTGCCGCGATATGAAACCGATGGCGCGGCGGGCGCGGATTTGCGCGCAAATTTTCCGGATGCTGATCGTGAGATGGGCGTGACACTTATGCCCGGCGGGCGGGTTTTGATCCCCACAGGGTTGCGATTGGAAATCCCGCAAGGGTACGAAGTCCAAATTCGTCCGCGTTCAGGCTTGGCGTTGAAAAATGGCATTACATTGCCAAATACACCCGGCACAATCGATAGCGATTACCGTGGACCTCTTGGGGTCATTTTGATGAATTTGGGCGATGCGCCATTTCACATTGCGCATGGTGATCGTATTGCACAGATGATTGTCGCGCCCGTTGTTCAAGCACAGTTTGAAATGATTGACACATTAGATGAAACCAGACGCGGTGCGGGCGGTTTTGGATCAACAGGTACATCTTAGAATGGCGCTTGTCCTGTCAATCATAATTGGCGTTAGCACAACGATTTTTTTCAAAATTCCGCGCGGCGTAATCATGACCGTTTTGGCCATTGCCTATGGTGCAATTTTGGTGGCCCATTTTATTTTGCCTGTTGATGCGCCGATCCTTATGGCGACATCGGGGGGGGACATCCGCGTTTGGGGTGCGCTTGGCGGGGCTGTCGTTCTAATAGCCGCGTATGGCGTATTTTTACGCCAATTAAAGCGCAAGGCAAATCAATCGTCGGGTCCCGCGATCGGTCAATCAGGGACGTTTTCAGACACTGAATTGGAACGCTATGCGCGTCACATCGTTTTGCGTGAAATCGGCGGCGTGGGCCAAAAGCGTTTGAAAAACGCGCGTGTTTTGGTGATTGGTGCCGGCGGTTTGGGTGCGCCCGCGTTGCAATATTTGGCGGCGGCGGGCGTTGGCACGATTGGCGTTATCGACGACGACATTGTTGAGAATGCGAATTTGCAAAGGCAGGTCATTCATCACGATGCCGCTATTGGGACGCCCAAGGTATTTTCGGCCCAAAAAATTATGACTGCTCAAAACCCCTTTATCACTGTTCTGCCGTTTCATCGTCGACTGACCGCTGATATTGCGCATGATCTTTTTTCAGATTTTGATGTGATCTTAGAGGGATCGGATAATTTCGAAACGCGATACCTTGCAAATGAATCTGCTGCGGCATTAGGAAAACCTTTGGTTTCGGGCGCACTTAGCCAATGGGAAGGCCAGATTTCGGTGTTCCATCCCGCAACACATGGACCATGTTATCAATGTGTCTTTCCCCAAAAACCTGCCGAAGGCATGGCGCCCAGCTGTGCACAAGCAGGCGTTTTTGCACCCTTGACTGGTGTTGTCGGCGCTATGATGGCAGGCGAAGCATTGAAATTGATTATTGGCGAAGGCCAAGCGTTGATAGGTGAGATGTTAATCTATGACGCGCTTTACGGTGAAATTCGTAAATTCACCATCAAACAGCGACACGATTGCCCCGTGTGTGGGCACAAAGATTAGGATTTAAGATGACCAATATTTTTTATAGTGCATGGAACACGCCTTATAATGTGCCTGCGTTTGATAAAATTTCAGACGATGAATTTATGCCTGCCTTTGAGGCCGGCATTCAAGAAGAACTGGCGCATATCGAAAAGATTGCGAACAATGCTGATGCGCCGACCTTCGAAAACACGATCGAGCCCAGGTTCGATGGCGGAACGATTTTGGAACGCGTCTTGACCGCGTTTTATGCCGTCAATGGTGCCAATACAAATGAAAAACGCGAAGCCATCGCGCGGGAATTTTCGCCAAAATTGGCGGATTTAAATTCAAAAATCTATGCAAATAAAAATTTATTCAAACGGATTGATAAGCTGTTTCAAAGCCGCGATGCATTGAATTTGACAGAGGAACAACATCGCGTTTTGACATTAGAGCACCAAGCATGGATCCGATCGGGCGCATCATTGACCGGTGTCGCCGAAGACCGAATGAAAGACATTAAGCAAAGGCTTTCAATTTTGGGAACTGAGTTTTCCCAAAATGTGTTGGCCGATGAACGGTCGTGGTACATGGAATTGACCGACGATGATTTGGTGGGGCTGCCCGACTTTTTGGTACGCGCGGCAAAAGCTGCGGGTCGCGAAAAAGGGCTTGAGCATCCCATCATTACAACGTCGCGGTCGCTTTATGTTCCGTTTATGCAATTTTCGCCGCGTCGCGATTTGCGGCAACGCGCCCAACAGGCGTGGGAAAGCCGCGGTGCAGAAAAGAATTTCTCATTGGCTGCGGAAACGATCGACTTGCGTCACGAAATGGCTGTTCTTCTCGGGTATGCAAACTTTTCCGAATATAAGTTGCAAACAGAAATGGCCAAGACGTCCGATAACGTGCGCAAGCTGTTGATGGATGTTTGGGAACCGGCCAAGGCGCAAGCTTTGGCAGATGAGAAAATATTAACCCAAATGATGCAAGATGACGGCATCAATGGCCCACTTGAGGCTTGGGATTGGCATTACTATGCCGAAAAGCGCCGTCAGGCCGAGCACGATTTGGACGAAAGCGAAGTGAAATCATATTTTCAACTGGATCGCATGATCGAGGCCGCTTTTGACTGTGCAAATCGGTTGTTTGGTTTGGAATTTAAACCCGTTGATGTGGCGCTTTACCATCCCGATTGTCGGGCGTGGGATGTGACGCGAAACGGCAAACACATCGCGTTATTTATTGGCGATTATTTCGCCCGTGGTTCAAAACGGTCAGGGGCGTGGTGTTCCGCGATCCAATCGCAATCCAAATTTCCAAAAAATCGTGCGGCTATTGTGGTCAATGTCTGTAACTTTGCCAAAGATGATCCCGCGTTGTTATCGGCGGATGATGCGCGCACATTGTTCCATGAATTTGGCCATGCCTTGCATCAAATGTTATCGAATGTCACCTATGATGCGGTGTCTGGCACGAACGTGCCACGCGACTTTGTTGAATTGCCCAGCCAGCTTTACGAACACTGGTTCATGGTGCCCGAGGTTTTGGAAAAATACGCGACACATTGTGAAACCGGCCACGCAATGCCAAAAGACCTTATGGATCGTTTGATCAATGCGGCCAATTTCAACATGGGGTTCCAAACGGTCGAATATGTTGCAAGCGCTTTGGTCGATTTGGGATTCCATCAGGGCCCGTTAAATGGCGATATTGCCCATACTCAGGCGAATATTTTGGAAACCCTTGGAATGCCACATGCGATCAAAATGCGCCATGCGACACCGCATTTTCAACATGTGTTTTCGGGTGGGTATTACGCAAGCGCATATTACAGTTATATGTGGTCCGAAGTCATGGATGCCGATGCATTCGCCGCGTTTGAAGACGCGGGTGATCCATTTGACCCCACGACGGCCAAATCCCTTGAAGACAATATTTTGTCACGTGGTGGATCGGTTGATCCGGAAATTTTATACAAACGATTCCGCGGACGTTTGCCCGGCGTTGAGGCATTGTTACAGGGCCGCGGATTGATCACCGCTTAAGTTAAAATTTTTGCGCAAAAATTATGGGCCCGGGTGTTGACTCGGGCCTTTTGTTTGCCTAACTATGCCGCATTAGCACTCAGATAGAGTGAGTGCTAACGGGGAGATCCCCGTTGAAACGTAACATATTGCAAGGAGCCTCAGAGATGGCATTGAAACCGCTTCATGATCGTGTGCTTGTTCGCCGCGTTGAGAGCGACGAAAAAACCGCTGGTGGTCTGATCATTCCAGATAGCGCAAAAGAAAAACCAGCAGAAGGCGTTGTCGTTGCTTGTGGTGACGGCGCCCGCAAAGACAGTGGCGAATTGATCGCTATGGCTGTTAAAGAAGGTGACAAAGTTCTGTTCGGCAAATGGTCTGGCACAGAAGTTACCGTCGATGGCCAAGAGCTGTTGATGATGAAAGAAAGCGATATCATGGGCATTCTGTCCTAATCGCCGTAAACGAAATTCTACTATTCGAGGTTAAGCACAATGGCTGCTAAAGACGTCAAATTTAATTCTGATGCACGTAACCGCATGTTGAAGGGTGTGAACATCCTTGCAGACGCGGTAAAAGTAACGCTGGGCCCAAAAGGCCGTAACGTTGTTTTGGACAAATCATTCGGTGCACCACGCATCACCAAAGACGGTGTTTCTGTTGCGAAAGAGATCGAACTAGAAGATAAGTTCGAAAACATGGGCGCACAGATGGTCAAAGAAGTCGCAAGCCGTACAAACGACGAAGCGGGCGACGGTACAACAACCGCGACTATCCTTGCACAAGCCATCGTTAAAGAAGGCATGAAAGCGGTTGCCGCTGGCATGAACCCAATGGACCTGAAACGTGGTATCGACACAGCGACAGCAAAAGTTGTCGAAGCGATCCGCGCGATGTCTCGCCCTGTTGCAGACAGCGACGAAGTTGCGCAAGTTGGCACAATCTCAGCCAACGGCGAAGCAGAAATCGGCCGTCAAATCGCAGACGCGATGCAAAAAGTTGGTAACGAAGGCGTTATCACCGTCGAAGAAAACAAAGGTCTGGAAACAGAAACAACCGTTGTTGAAGGTATGCAATTCGACCGTGGTTACCTGTCACCATATTTTGTCACAAACCCTGACAAAATGACAGCAGAACTAGAAGACTGTATGATCCTTCTTCACGAGAAAAAACTATCTTCACTTCAACCAATGGTTCCATTGCTGGAATCTGTGATCCAATCACAAAAGCCATTGTTGATCATCGCAGAAGATGTTGAAGGCGAAGCATTGGCAACTTTGGTTGTTAACAAACTGCGCGGCGGTTTGAAAATCGCAGCGGTCAAAGCACCTGGTTTCGGCGACCGTCGCAAAGCCATGTTGCAAGACATCGCAATCCTGACCGGCGGCCAAGTCATCTCAGAAGATCTGGGCATGAAATTGGAAAACGTCACAATGGATATGCTAGGGTCTTCCAAGAAAATCCAAATCACCAAAGACGAAACAACAATCGTTGACGGTGCAGGCAACAAAGCCGAAATCGAAGCACGCGTTGCACAAATCCGCGGCCAAATCGAAGAAACATCTTCTGATTACGACCGTGAAAAACTACAAGAGCGCGTAGCGAAATTGGCAGGCGGCGTTGCGGTTATCCGCGTTGGCGGCATGACAGAAGTCGAAGTGAAAGAGCGTAAAGACCGCGTTGATGACGCGTTAAACGCGACACGCGCAGCGGTTCAAGAAGGCGTTATCGTTGGTGGTGGCGTTGCATTGGTCCAAGCGGGTAAATCTTTGGACGGTTTGACAGGCGCAAACGCAGACCAAAACGCAGGTATCGCAATTGTTCGCCGCGCGATCGAAGCACCCCTTCGTCAAATCGCGGAAAACGCGGGTGTTGACGGCGCGGTTGTTGCGGGCAAAGTGCGCGAAAGCGCCGACAAAAACTTTGGCTTCAACGCGCAAACCGAAGAATATGGTGACATGTTCAAATTCGGCGTGATTGACCCAGCAAAAGTAACCCGTACAGCGTTGGAAGACGCGGCATCGGTTGCAGGTCTGTTGATCACAACCGAAGCAATGGTTGCAGACAAGCCAGCCAAAGAAGGCGCCGGTGGCGGTATGCCTGACATGGGCGGCATGGGTGGCATGGGCGGCATGATGTAATCATCGCCCACGCTATCGCGTGAATTTCGAAACGGCCTTGGGAAACCAGGGCCGTTTTTGTATTTGCGCTTTTCTGATGCGCTGGGCACAGCGTAAACCCAATGAATTTCCCATTGATAATGTGCCCATTGGGGATCTTATATTTTCAAACATAGTTTGGGGGATGATGTTGGAAAATAACCGACATAGCCATAAATGGGGTGGAAACCGATCACTTCGCCCGTCACGCTTGGCGTAGGGTGATGATGGGCAACCTGTTCATGATCAACCAATTCGCTTTTTCCGTATGAATCAACACGTCAACACAAGCCAAAATCGGGTACCGCAATGGCAGGTGTCATAGCCGCGTGAAAAGGTACATTGTGTCTGGTTGATTTGGGGCTTAATCCGGCCTTGCGTCGTTATTATGCCCGCTATTTTTTGCGTTTAATCGCGCCTGGAAAGCCGCCGCATAGTCTGTGCTTTCGGGGGATGGCATTTTGACGGAATGGCGTGATGTCGACATGCGCGCATCGCGGCGCAATATAAAAAAGACCCCACCAATCGTCGCTAAAATCAACAACGCTCCAATACCGAAATTATGCCAATCAATGTTATTTTCAACTTGCGAAAACGTGGGTTTGGTTGCGGTCGGGGCGATGACCTGGTCGAATGGGTTTTGCCCACCATCGATGATTGCATCAAGGTCGAAGGCAACCAAAAACGTTTGCATTTTGATATAGCTGACGGCAGAGCCGGCCAAGGTCAAAATTATTAATATGCGAAAAGGTTTGAACATTACTTTTTCTTATTAGAAGTGTCTTAAAGGCGCTGTTGAAAATTTGATTGGTATTTTGACATTTGTCGATGTGCTTCTTTTTCGCGTCGTGAAATTTCGGCATTTCGGTTTCGTTTATTTAAAAAATAGACAACCAGAACGGCGACGCACACCAACAAAACGCCGCTTAAGGCCATCATCAATTCTGTGGTATTTTGGCTGATAATGAATTTGATCTTATAGCTATTTGGAAGAAAGTCTAAAAACGTTTGATCCGCTGAGATTTGGCCAGACGAAATTTTCAGTATCATCACGATACAGTAAAGCGTAAACGCGCCTAACATAGCAATTAACACGCTAATTGACCGCATCGGTCCTTACCTTTAACTTTGGCACGGTTTCATGCCATCCACATACTACCCTAACTGCTCAGATAATGGATTTGGGTCGAAGTTGTAACCCCCCAAAGAAATCATCGTTTAAACTGTGGTGATCTGTGTCCACACGCCGCCCTCGGGGCGCAGCGTTAAGATCATGACAGGTTTGGGGGATTTTCCGGGAATTGGATCAAAGCGAAATTTTGCCAGTAATGTCGCCAAAATGATCACGGCCTCTTGAAGTGCAAAGGATGCACCAATGCAAATCCGGGGTCCATCGCCAAATGGTAAATAGGTGAACCGCTCGACCGTCGAAGGGTGTAAGAAACGTTTCGGTTTGAACAGGTCAGGTTCTGACCAATATAGATGCGACCGGTGTAGTGCATAAAAGGGCAAAATAACCGTATCCCCCGCGACAACATCACGGTCACACAATCGATCCGGCCCCTGAGCAGTACGCGAAACAAATGCGGCCGGCGGGTAAAGTCGCAATGTTTCATCGATGATCGCGCGAACCAATGGTAAATTGTTTAGGTCTTTTTCGGTTGCGCCATCGCCCGAAATGATAGCCTGAGCCTCTGCGCGTGCGCGGTTTTGAATATCTGGATGGTGCGCCAACAAATAAATTGCCCACGACAATGTCAAAGCGGTCGTTTCATGACCTGCTACAATAAATGCCAACAAATTGTCCCGAACTTCGGATGTCGTCATGCGCCGTTTGGTTTCGGGGTCTTCACCTGCCAATAAAAGATCCAATAGATCGGGATGTTGTCCGTCTTGGTTGCCGCGATGGGATGCTATCGCGTGATCAGCAATGGCGCGAATTCTTCGGATATCTGATCCTGCGAAGGCGCGACTGGGGCGGGGGATCCATGCGGGGGCACCGATGATGTCGAGCAATGACAATTTTGCGGTCGTCGCCAAATAGGTATCAAACATATGCAACAATGCATCTCGATCAAAACCGTCACTGTTGGAAAAGGTGACGTCTGAAATAACGTCAAAGGTCGTGTCCACCATTTCGGAATAAAGATCGATCGCATCATATTTCCGCGCTTCAATCCGTTCTACGCATTTCTTGGCCGCGGCAGACATGATGGGACCAAGATTGGCGATGTTGCGGTGCGTAAAAACTGGCGTTGCCGCGCGCCGTTGCCATTTCCAATGTGCACCTTCTGCGATGAAAAGGGATTCGCCAATGGCCGGTTTTAGTAGTTCTTTTGTCACAATCGATTTGGGGTAATTGTCCAAATTATCGCGCAAAATATGCCGCAATGCTTTTGGGTCCATCACCATGTGCCAACGCACCCCGACCTTGCCCGACACAATGGGTTGGCGCGTAGCGATTTCCGGAATAATCGACAAAATGTTCTTGCGTGCCGCCTGAAGTGAACCCCAAACGCCCAATGGTTTTGACGCAAATTCAACCTTTGCTGGTATAAAGCATTCCATGTAAAAAATGTTACATCTGCGGCTGAACTGCGTCAATTACAACCTAACTGAAATAATGGTTTCCCCGCTCTTGTAAAAAATGTATCCAAAGACAAACGGGGGATCCGATGAAGTTTTTGAAATCACTAATTCTATTCGCGCTTGTCGCAGCATGTGCGCCGCCCATCATTGAAACCGCAGTTCAGCCTATTGGTGATTTTGCGCTTGGGCATAATATTGTCATGGGTGACAAAATGGTAAAAGGTCCATTGTCGCGCACCGGGGATCCCAAGAAAATTTCGGATGCTGTCCAGGCTGCGATCGGGGACCGGTTGTCCAAATATGATGGTGATAAACGGTACCATGTGATTACACGCATTGATGCTTATACATTAGGGCGAATTGGAATTCCGTTGATTTTCAGCCCGCAAACAGCATTGGTTGTAAACGTGTCTGTTTGGGATGATGCGGCGCAAAAGCGATTGAATGAAAATCCCGTTCAATTATTGATTTTGGAGAATACGAATAAGGCCAACATATTGGGGTCAGGTATCGGCCAAACACGTGAACAACAAATCGCCAGTATCGCAAAAAGCGCCGCGTTCCAAATCGAAGATTGGCTGCGCAAGCAAAACGCAGAACAGGGGTGGTTTGATCCAAAGGTCAAAGTTCCGCTGTTTGACATTATTTCGCTTAACAAAACGCGCCCTCAAAAGGATGGCGATGCCGCACAATAACCTGTGATCCAAAAATTCATTTGAAATTACAAGAGTGGGTTGATTTTTCAATC
Source organism: Paracoccaceae bacterium (assembly GCA_038134005.1). Taxonomy (GTDB): domain Bacteria; phylum Pseudomonadota; class Alphaproteobacteria; order Rhodobacterales; family Rhodobacteraceae; genus CAJXSD01. Next base: position 25,258 of record JAYPUL010000036.1, read on the forward strand.
AATTCGCAATACATGCCCGCTCAGTATCAATTTGGGCAAAATTGCCCCCTAATCAAGAGGCGTCTACGCATGGCAAAGGAAAAGTTTGACCGCAGCAAACCGCACTGCAACATCGGCACAATTG
>JAYPUL010000037.1:0-25266 GCA_038134005.1 Paracoccaceae bacterium
TGCTCCCGCAACCAAATTTCCCCTCAATTTCGGAATACCAAGCGCCCTTTCGTGTAGAGTCGCGTCGTTTTTGCTTGTGTGATGGCAATCATTTTAGCATGTTTGCTTAATCGTGGTGATTATATAGGTCTATCGTGCCAAAAATTGTTGGTCTTGAAACGTTTTCCAATGAATTCGTGTGCTTTGTTCGGGTGACGGATGACGATGGCATGATCGGTTGGGGCCAGACGGCCCCCTATAATGCGGACATCACAGCGCAGGTGTTTCACCGTCAAATTGTGCCTTGGGCCTTGGACCATGATTCCCAGAATATTGCGCGCCTTGTTGATTTGATTCAACGACGGGAACAAAAATTTCCCGGATCTTACCGCGCGCGCGCGATTGGTGGGTTGGATACGGCCTTGTGGGATTTGGCGGGCCGGCGTGCGAACAAGCCGGTTGTATCGTTAATCGGTGGGACGCCGGGACGTTTGAGGGCCTATGCGAGTTCGATGAAACGTGACATTTCACCGGCGGACGAAGCCTCACGGCTTGCGCGATTATGCGATACTTACGGGTTTGATGCGGTAAAATTTCGCATCGGCGCAGAATGTGGAAACGATATCGACGAATGGCCCGGCCGGACAGAAGATATAATTCAAACCGTGTCATCCCATCTTCGGGGGCAAGCCGATCTATTGGTTGATGCGAATTCGGCGTTTGGCGTTGAACGCGCTATTGCGATTGGCCACATGTTACAAGACCACGGGGTGACCCATTACGAAGAACCTGTTCCTTTTTGGGATTTAGACGCGACGCGAACTGTGACCCACGCGTTAGACATTGATGTCTCGGGCGGCGAACAAGATTGGGACATTGCGACCTGGAAACGGATGATCGACATCCGTGCCGTGGATATAATTCAACCGGATATCATGTATATGGGGGGCATTTCGCGAACGCTTGATGTTGCGAACATGGCCGCAGCTCACGACATTCCATGCACGCTTCATTCGGCGAACCTTTCCTTGGTGACGCTTTGTTCTATGCATGTGATGAAAGCGATCCCGAACGCGGGGAAATATTTAGAATATTCAATTGAAGGTGATGATTATTACCCGTGGCAACGGAATTTGTTTGTTCAAGATCCCTTTACCGTCACCGATGGACATGTGACCATTTCCGATGCGCCTGGGTGGGGTGTTGACATAAACCCGGCCTGGTTAGACCAAGCCACATATGTCAAAGCGGATCTCGACGATTGGCAACCCAGCGCCTATGCCGCCCTCTATGACATGGATAAACCGCGCTAAACGGGGCATTCATCGTATTCAAAGTGGATCTGATCCGATGTTGGATAGGCTTGGCACGACAAAACATACCCTTGGGCGACTTCGTAATCTTCTAGCGCATGATTGACGCGCATTTCGGCCGCGCCCACGGTAACCTTACAACGACATGTCGAACAAACGCCCGCCTTACAGGCATAGGGCGCTTCGATCCCGGCGTTTAGGGCTGCGTCCAAAAGGGATGTGCCAGAGGCGCCAGCGATTTCGCGGGATGTGCCGTCTAGTGTGACTTTTACGTGTACCTCTGCCGACGCCTGATCCGAAATTGGTTGTGCCGCTTGGCGGGGGCGCGCTGTGCCGAAAAGTTCATATTTGATATTTTCAGGTGCCATCCCAAAGCTGTCCAATGTCGACGCGATGGTTTTCATCGCGTCTTCTGGTCCACAAATGAAGGCAGTTTTAAAATTAGGCACATAAAGCCATTTTGTAAAAAGATCGGTTAATTTTTCCTGATCCAAACGGCCTGAAAACAATTCAACGTCTTCTTGTCCAGATTTCAAAATATGCGTCACGCTGAGGCGGTTCATAAAGCGGTTTTTCAAATCTTCTAGTTCGTCTTTGAACATGATCGATTGGATGGACCGATTGGCATAGACCAAGGAAAAGGATGAATTTGGCTCTGTGGCCAAGGTCGTGCGGATGATTGACAATACCGGCGTGATCCCGGATCCGATGGCAAAGCCCAAATAGGAATGCGATTGATCTGGCGACAGGGGCGTATGAAAATGCCCCATGGGTGATAACGCCTTAATCGTATCGCCGACGATTAGACCCCCGTTGGCCCAATTCGAAAACGCCCCGCCCTGTACACGTTTGATGCCCACTTGCACGATGTCTTGGCCAACCGGGGAACAAATTGAATAAGATCGGCGCACCTCTTGCCCGTCTATCGTTGCCTTAAAGGTCAGGTATTGCCCTTGCACAAAAGAAAGAACTGACCCGTCGGTTGGACGCAGGCTAACCACCACCGCGTCGGCGGTTGTGTTTTCAATGGCAGTCACGGTGAGGTCAATGAATTTGGCCATTGTTGATCCTTTTTAGATGCATTTGAAATAATCAAAGGGTTCAAGACAGGTCATGCACCGCCATTGCGCTTTGCACGGGGTTGACCCATGGCGGCTTACCTGTTGCAGATCGGTCGCCCCGCATTGCGGGCATGACGCGGGTCCGCCGGCCGGTGTCGGCGGCGCAATCCCGTAGTCACGCAATTTACCATGGGCTTCTGCGCTGATCCAATCTGTGGTCCATGGGGGCGCAATTTGGTTTTTGATCGCAAAATTTGTAATGCCGCGATCGATCATTGCGGCTTCGACCGACATGGCAATGACGCGCGTGGCGGGGCATCCGGTATAGGTCGGCGTCAAACGAATGATCCATGTGCCATCGACAAAATCGACACCGCGCACGACACCCAAATCGACCAAGCTAATCACGGGGATTTCAGGGTCGGGAATATCGGCCAGCCATGACCAAATGTCGTCTGCGGTTGTCATCCGTTACCACGTGGCCCCAGGATACGCGCGTTGCAGCCATTGCATTTGCGTCAAAAGATGCCCCAAATGTTCGCTGTGGCGCACGCCCGATTTGCCACCTAGATGGGCAAAATCACTTGCGGGTTTAACCAAGGTTGCTTGGGCCAACGTGTCATTGACATGTGCGTCAAAGGACCCGCGCAAATCCGCCACATTGGGGATGATACCGCGATCAATCAAATCGCGTTCCACCGTATCCACATGAAACATTTCGCCGACAAACGGCCATAACCGATCCAGGGCGGCCTGCATCTTTGCATGGCTTTCGGCCGTTCCGTCGCCCAGTCGGATCACCAAATCCCGGGAACGCTCTATGTGGTATTGCACCTCTTTTACGACCTTTTGTGCGATGGCCGATATTTCGGTGTCTGCTGATTGACATAGACCGTGCAATATCAACACATGCCACGCATCAAACAGGTATTGGCGCATCATCGTATCGCCGAAATTGCCGTTGGGTTGTTCCACCAACAATATGTTTCGAAAATCCCATGCATCACGCAGCATCGCCAAATCATCCGCGCTGCGCCCGTCATTTGCACGCTCGGCCGCAAGCCCAAGCCAAAGTTGGGTTTGGCCGATAAAGTCCAGCGCCGTGTTTGAAATGGCAATGTCTTCTTCTAAAATCGGCGAGGTCCCGCACCATTCAGACAGGCGATGCCCCAAAATCAAACTGTTGTCGCCCAAACGTAACAGATATTCGAATACCGCGTCGGTCATCACATGCCGCCGATTTCTTTTGGAATGTCAAAAAACGTAGGGTGACGATAGGGTTTGTTGTCAGACGGATCATAGAGTTGCCCCTTTTGATCCGGGTTAGACGCCGCAATCGCCGTCGTTGGGACGGCCCAAATGCTCACGCCTTCTTTGCGACGGGTATAAACATCGCGCGCATGTTTGATGGCAAGTTCTGCGTCAGGTGCGTGCAAGCTGCCGACGTGTCGATGGCTTGCGCCGTGTTGACCACGGATAAAAATTTCCCACAGTGGCCATTGTTGTGATTTTGTATCGCTCATTCTGCGGCAACCTTTGATTTTTGTTTTTCTGCATGCGCCATCAATGCATCGCGAACCCATGCACCATCATCCCATGCTTTTTTACGTGTTTCGATCCGATCCACCGAACAGGGGCCGTTCCCTTTCAACACGTCATAAAATTCTGACCAATCGGGTTCTGAATAATCATAATGGCCGCGGTCTTCGTTCCATTTTAGGTCAGGGTCAGGAACCGTTAACCCAAGGAATTCGGCCTGTGGTACGGTTTGGTCCACAAATTTTTGGCGCAATTCATCATTGGTGTTCATTTTGATGCGCCATGCCATGGATTGTGCGGAATGCACGCTGTCTTTGTCGGACGGGCCAAACATCATCAAGGATGGATACCAAAACCGGTTCAACGCGTCTTGGGCCATTTTCTTTTGCGCGGGTGTACCTTTGGCCATCTTCATCATCACGTCAAAGCCCTGACGTTGATGGAAACTTTCTTCTTTACAGATGCGGATCATCGCGCGGGCATAGGGGCCAAAGGATGTGCGTTGTAATGGCACTTGGTTCATAATGGCGGCGCCATCGACCAACCAGCCAACAGCACCCATATCGGCCCATGTCAACGTGGGATAGGAAAAGATCGACGAATATTTCATCCGCCCGTCCAGCAACATTTCAGTCAACTCATCGCGCGACACGCCCAATGTTTCGGCGGCACAATAAAGGTAAAGACCATGGCCCGCTTCGTCCTGAACCTTGGCCAAAAGGATCGCCTTGCGTTCAAGCGTCGGGGCGCGGGTGATCCAATTGCCTTCGGGCAATTGCCCAACGATTTCGGAATGCGCGTGTTGGCCGATCTGACGGATCAAGGTTTTGCGATACCCCTCAGGCATCCAATCGCGCGGTTCAATTTTTTCGCCTGCGTCAATGCGGGCTTGAAAGGCTTTGCTTTCAACACTTTCGTCGCGCGGTTCGGATTTCACCATCTGTGCATACATCACATGTCTCCTGGTCTGTTGCGCATTTTATACCACAGGGGCCAAGACCTGCCAAATAAAATGTTACAAAAAATTATCAAAACACGTTTTTATGTAACATAATTCATCTTTGGATCTAAGAGCCTTGGCAGATTAATTGGCAAATGGTGGCTGCATAACTGCGTCTGCGATCGGCGTCGGCCGCGCCATCCCATAGAAAATGCCAATTCACCATGGCAAACAAAGACATGGTGATGTCGCGCAAATAGGCGGGGTTTTCAGACTTTGGCGCGCCAAGGATTGCGGTAATACGGGTTTGCACAAAGGTGACCAAATCGCGTTGGTATTGCCGCAAAATGCGTTGTTGATCTTGGGGTAAGACGGACAATGCATTTATCTGAACCCGATGTGCGGCGTCTGATCCTTGATAGGATAAAAGCAATGCAGAGATGATTTCAAAAAGCTGATCTTTGGGATCATCGGACGCAAAGGTCAAACCGCAAATATCGTCGCGCAGCGCGCATAAATGCGTATCAAGTATGTCGAACAACAACGCTTCTTTGCCGTCGTAATAATGATAAATATTGGCCTTTGACACGCCACAGGCGCCAGCGATTTGGGACATGGTTGCGCGGCCATAGCCTTCGACGGCAAATAAGCGCGCCGACGATGTCAAAATCATCTGGCGTTTTTGATCGTGATCTTTTGCGATTGTACGTGCCACGCCTTTGCCTACTTTCTGTTATCTACAACGCGTTTTGCTTTGCCTTCGGACCGTGCGACGTGACCCGGTTCATGGGGAATGACGGTGGCGGTAACGCCGACGATATCTTTGATCAACCCAGATAACTTTTGCGCCATCGCGGGGCCGTCCGAGACGCGGGCGGGTTCGGGTTCGACATGCACGCGCATGGCATCCATTGCGCCCTCTTTCACCAATTCGATTTGGAAATGCGGCGTAAGCCCGTCGACGCGCATCAATTGTTCTTCGATTTGGGTGGGGAAGACGTTAACGCCCCGCAGGATCATCATGTCATCGGAACGGCCGGTTACCTTTTCCATCCGACGCATAGACCGTGCGGTTCCCGGTAAAAGACGTGTTAAATCGCGGGTGCGATATCGGATGATGGGCATGCCTTCTTTGGTGAGTGTGGTAAAGACCAATTCCCCCATTTCACCATCCGCCACGGGTTCGCCCGTTTCGGGGTTGATGATTTCGGGGTAAAAGTGATCTTCCCAAATGTGCAACCCATCTTTGGTTTCGACGCATTCGTTGGCAACACCCGGGCCCATGACTTCGGACAGGCCATAGATGTCAACGGCGTGCATATCAAACGCCTGTTCGATTTCGCCGCGCATTGCATTGGTCCACGGTTCGGCGCCAAAGATCCCAACGTTCAATGACGACGCGCGGGGATCTTTGCCCAGCCGTTTGTATTGCTCTAATATGTTCAACATATAGGACGGGGTGACCATGATCGCTTGGGGTTCGAAATCTTCGATCAAGGTGACTTGGCGTTCTGTCATGCCCCCAGAAACCGGGATAACCGTACAGCCCAATTTTTCGGCACCATAATGTGCGCCAAGACCGCCCGTGAACAAGCCATATCCATAGGCAACATGCACCGTATCCGTGGGGCGCACGCCCGACGCACGCATCGATCGTGCAACCATATTGGCCCACATGTCGATGTCATTTTTTGTATATCCCACGACGGTTGGTTTCCCTGTCGTTCCTGATGACGCGTGAATGCGCATGATATCGGTTTTGGGGACAGCGAACATTCCGAACGGGTAATTGTCGCGCAAATCCGATTTTACAGTGAACGGAAATTTCGCCAGATCGGACAATGATTTTAAATCATCAGGATGCACACCCGCCGCATCAAAGGACGCTTTGTAAAACGGAACATTGTTATATGCGTGCGCCAAAGACCATTTTAACCGTTGTAATTGTAACGCGCTGATTTCATCACGGCTGGCGATTTCAATCGGGTCTAGGGAAGATTTCGGGGGGGTAAGATCTTTCATTCCTGTGGTCCTTCCGCATCAAATAAGGGTTCGCCAATGGCGCGTGATTGGCCGCGAAATTCGGCGATCACTGTGCCATCTTGGTTGGTGACGGTGACGTCATATAATCCTGTGCGCCCTTTTAAAGACACTTCGCGGGCGGTCGCTGTCATGCGATCGCCGATACGGCCGGGTGCCAGGTAAAGGATGCTATTGCTTTGCGCGACGGTCGCTTGATTGCGGCTGTTGCAGGCAAAGGCGAACGCGCTATCGGCCAAGGCAAAGCTCACGCCGCCGTGCAACGTTCCGTGTCCGTTACAATGATCTTGGCGCACGGTCATGGCCAAGGTTGCAGCACCTTCGGACACGGCAACGATTTCAAATCCAAACCATTTCGAGGCATGGTCGTTTTCCATCAACGCGGTTGCGGATCGTTCGGCAATAGATTGGGTCATGACCGCTTTCCTGTAAAATTTGGCGCGCGCTTTTGCAAAAAGGCGCTGACGCCTTCGGCGTAATCGGGCGTCTGACCACAGATTTTTTGGCTTGCGGCTTCTAGGTCCAATTGTTCGTCCAATGTGTTTGTAGCGGCGGCTTGGATTGTGGCTTTGGTCATCGCCAAACCTATGGTTGGTGCAGATCCAAATTGCGCGGCCAAGGCGCGGGCATGGTCCAAATATTCATCCTCTGGCAATGCTTTCCAGATCATACCCCAATCGGCCGCCTGCGTCGCGGTGACGGGTTCGGCGGTCAAGGCCAATGCTTTGGCGCGGGCTTCGCCGATCAAATGGCGCAATGTCCATGTGCCGCCGCTATCCGGGACCAAACCGACCTTGGCAAAGGATTGAATGAACTTGGCCTTGTCGGATGCGATCACGATATCACAGGCCAACGCGAGGTTGGCCCCCGCGCCCGCGGCGACACCATTAACCGCACAGATCACCGGGCATTCCAAAGATTTGATCAATCGCACCAAAGGATTGTAAAACGTCGTCAAGGTTTTCGACAAATCGGGGGCTTCGGTCATCTTGGACGGATCGCGATCGCCCAAGTCTTGGCCCGCGCAAAACCCGCGTCCCGCGCCCGTCAACAAAACCGCGCGTTTGCCCGAATCACGTGCATCGGTCAGCGCGGAAAATAACGCGCGATGCATGTCGTCATTAAAGCTATTTAGGCGATCAGGCCGGTTCAATGTCAGCTCAACCCATGTTTCATGGGTCGTTACAATCAAAGTATCAGATGCGTTTTCCATGTGTTTTCCCGCGATTTTTAAAAACACTTGCATAAACCTACCGTTCGGTCAATTATTAATTCAAACCGACACATGAGGATGTATTGATGATCAACGTTTCAAGTTTTGTAAAAGGTGGCTGGGTCGCGGCCAACTGGTCTGCTCGGCTCATTCGTCATGCGGTCACAGGCGCAGATTTTGCAACCGCTGGCAACGACACTTTGGATTTTGCGGGTATGGTTGATTTCGCCAAAACCCACGGCGGGCGCGGATTGGCAGCGATGACATTCCATCAGCGCGCGAAAATGTTGAAATCACTTGCGCTCTACCTCAATGAACATAAGCAATCTTTGTATGATCTGTCGTTTGCGACAGGGGCGACATTGTCGGATCACATGATCGACGTCGATGGCGGGATTGGCACGATGTTTGTGTATTCGGCAAAAGGCCGGCGCGAATTGCCCAATACGAAAATCATCGTTGATGGTGATCTGGAACAGTTTGGCAAAACGGGCGCCTTTTTGGGCCAACATGTTTATACCGCTAAACAAGGCGTTGCGGTTCATGTGAACGCGTTCAATTTTCCGGTCTGGGGGATGTTGGAAAAACTGGCCCCTGCGTTGTTGGCGGGGGTTCCCTCGATTGTAAAGCCGGCAACCGCGACATGTTATGTGACCGAACATTGCGTGCGCTTGATGGATCAAAGCGGTCTTTTGCCCAAAGGTGCGGTTCAGTTGGTCACAGGATCATTGGGCAATACCTTGGACCTATTGGGATGTCAGGACACGGTGACATTCACAGGGTCGGCCGCAACGTCGTTAATCTTTAAAACGCACCCCGCGATTACGCAAAATGGCGTGAGCTATACCGCAGAACAAGACAGCTTGAACGCGTCGATCCTTGGGTCAGATGCCGGTGTGGATACGCCCGAATTTGATCTTTTCATCAAAGAGGTCGCACGCGAAATGACGGTGAAAGCGGGGCAAAAATGTACCGCTGTGCGCCGTATCTTGGTGCCAAGCAACATGGTCGACGCGGTTCAAACGGCATTAAGCGACCGTTTGTCCAAGGTGGTTGTCGGTGATCCAATGGTCGACGGCGTCCGTATGGGCGCATTGGTGTCGTTGGAACAAAAGGCCGATGTTTTGGCGAAAATTGAACAATTGTCGACACAGGCCAACATTGTGTTTGGTGGCCAAGACGGGTTTACCCCGGTGGGCGACGGTGTCGAAAATGGTGCTTTTGTTGCCCCTGTTTTGTTGCGCTGTGACGCACCGGAAACGGCCGATATTATTCACAGCACCGAAGCCTTTGGCCCCGTTAGCACGATTTTGCCCTATGACACACTTGAGTGCGCGGCACAGATTGCAAACATGGGCCAAGGCAGCTTGGTCGCATCGGTCTTTACCCACGATCCTGATGCCGCATTGGAATTGACGCAGGCGATTGGCGCCTATCATGGCCGTTTGTATTTCAACAATCGTGACAGCGCCAAGGAATCAACAGGCCACGGATCGCCCATGCCGCATATGGTGCATGGCGGTCCAGGGCGCGCAGGCGGTGGCGAAGAATTGGGCGGCATTCGCGGTGTCAAACATTACATGCAGCGGACCGCGATCCAAGGTAGCCCACAGATCTTGCAATCCATTACCCAAACTTGGATACAAGGCGCCGCGCAGCGTGAACATGACACCCATCCGTTCCAACGTCAATTTAACGACTTGGCGCTTGGTGATACGTTGTTTTCGAAATCCCGCGAAATCACGCTAGAGGATATTGAACACTTTGCCCATTTCACAGGCGATACGTTTTACGCCCACATGGATGCCGACGCCGCAAAGCGCAACCCATTCTTTCCCGATCGCGTGGCGCATGGGTATTTGTTGGTGTCTTTTGCAGCTGGCCTTTTTGTTGAACCAAATGAAGGCCCTGTTTTGGCCAACACAGGGTTGGACAATCTTCGGTTCAAGAAACCTGTTGTTGCCGGTGATCATTTAAAAGTTGCCTTGACCGTGATGCAAAAATCACCGCGTAATCCTGAATATGGCGAAGTGCGTTGGGCTGTGCGTTTGACCAATCAGGATGACGAGGTGATCGCGGATTATGAATTGCTTACAATGGTTGCGCTGTAAATGAACAATATCTCCCATAGCTTGGCGTCCATCGCGCAAAGTCTGCATGGGCAGGGTGGGTTAAAGGTTTGGTCGGTGATTGTTTCCCTGATTGGGGATCGGTTGCAAACCAACCTTGGTCCGCTGCAAAATCGCGATTTAACGGCGACTTTGGGGGTTCTTGGCATTTCGCCCGATACCATTCGTGTTGCGATTCATCGGTTGCGGCGCGATGGTTGGATTGAAGCCACGAAATCGGGCCGCCATTCGGCCTATGATTTAACCGCTTTGGCAAAAGACCAAACGCTTGCGGTCGCGCACCATGTTTACGCCGCGCCCGCCCCGGCACCACATGACGTGACGGTTTTATCCTTTGAAACGCCCCGCGATGCCCAAGATTGGGCGACGCGTCATTCTACGCCGCGAAGCCTTTTGGTTTTGGACGCAGTGGTATTCCAGCTGGGGTCAGATGACCGCAACGCAGATGCCATTTGTTCACGTGTGATGGTTTCAGATTTGCCCACATGGGTCCAAAGCCGTATGGCGCAATCCATTGATGCGGATGAGCTAACGCAATCATTATCGCTCTTGCGGGCGGTTCAATCCTTGGTTTTGGACGATGACCTGACCCGCACGGCCGCCCGTTTGTTGGCCTTGCACATGTGGCGTCGGACCGTTTTGCGATCCAATCATGTGGCCGTATCATGTGGGGCACATCATGGTTTGTTCCAATCCTGTTACCGTGCGTTTCAATCGGTGCTGGACACGCACGCCGCGAAATTTTGATTGGTGAAAGGTGAATTTGCAGATATGACTATGCCTAGGTGCCGTTGTTTTTCAGGCCAAATTCAGGCTTTTAGCAATATTTTGCAGCAAGCCAAATGTGGGATGAAAAAATAGTAGCCATACATATAATTGCCATTTATACTCATATTTGAGAATACTTGGTAAATATACCATAGGTCAAAGGGAGGAAAACGATGACCACAAGAAGAACAGCCCTAGGTTTCCTAGGTGGCGTCGCGCTCGCGGCAATGACAGCAACAGCTGCATTTGCCCAAGAAGTTACATTGAAATTAGAACATTTCTTGCCAGCGGGCGCAAACGTCCCTGTTGAGATTTTGGACGTTTGGGCGAACAATCTTGAGCGCAACTCAAACGGTCGAATCAAAATCGAACGTTATGCAACCATGTCTTTGGGTGGCACACCGCCTGAATTGATCGACCACGTCCAAGACGGTATCGTCGACATTGGTTGGGTTGTTGTGGGGTATACCCCTGGCCGTTACCCAACGACCGAAGTTTTCGAATTGCCCTTCATGGTCGAAGACGCGGATGCGGCATCCTATGCGTTCTGGAAAATGCATGAGCGTCACATGAAAGACGCCGAAACAAAAGATTTGAAAATTCTGGGCACATGGGTTCACGGCCCTGGCATGTTCCACACTGCTGATCCAGTTGAAAAGCCATCTGACCTAGAAGGCATGAAAATCCGCGGTGGTTCACGTTTGGTGAACCAATTGTTGGAACGCGTTGGCGCAACACCCGTTGGGATGCCTGTTCCTGCGGTTGGTGAAGCGTTGTCAAAAGGCGTGATCGACGGCACAACAATCCCATGGGAAGTGACCGCAGCGTTGAAAGTGCCTGAACTGGTATCAAACCACACACAATTCGAAGGTCCTGCGCTATACACATTGACCTTCTTCTTGGCGATGAACAAAGCGAAATATGAAAGCCTGCCTGCCGATATCCAAGAGATGATCGACAACCACTCAGGTTTGATGTTCTCGATCTTTGCGGGTTCAACACAGCAAGATGCTGACTGGCAAGCGCGCGCAGTTGCGGAAGAATTGGGCAACAACATCATCACCGTGACCGACACTGGGCCATGGCGTGACCTGGTCGAACCAATCTATGCGGATTGGATCGCGGACATGAAAGGCAAAGGCATTGACGGTCAAGCCTTGATCGACGAAGCCCGTGCTTTGATGGCGGAATATTCTGCTAAGTAAATAAAATAAACCGTTAGGCCGCGGAAACTCCGCGGCCTAATTGTATTGATTTGAGGAAATACCATGCACCGTTTTTTCCTTTCATTTTCGAAAGTTATGGCCTTACTGGGTGGCTTGGTCTTGACCATACTTATCCTGTTGATTGTCACGTCAATCTTGGGGCGGACCTTGAACAGCTTGCTGCACACAGGCTTTGCACAGATGATCTTGGGCGGAACCGCACAAAGCTTGATTGATATGGGGCTTGGTCCTGTGAACGGTGATTATGAATTGGTCGAAGCCGGCATTGCGTTTTCGATTTTTGCCTTTCTTCCTTTGACACAGATTTCCGGTGCCCATGCGAACGTGGATATTTTCACGAATGGGTTATCCGATCGCAAACAGGCGATTTTGAAAGCGGTCATCGAAATTTTGTTTGCTGGCGTTTTGGTGGCGATTGCAGTGCAATTGAACCAAGGGATGTGGGACAAAATGGATCGTGGCCAAACAACGTTTTTATTACAATTCCCCGTGTGGTGGGCCTATGGCTTTAGCTTGATTGGCGCGGCATCCGCAGCCATCGTTGGCGTCTATGTTGCCTTTGCGCGGGTAATGCATGTTGTCACAGGCACCGTGACGATCATCGACGAGGGGGCAGACCATTGAGCAGCTTTGAAATCGGCCTATATTCATTTCCGGCCCTGCTTTTCCTAATTTTTGCGCGCGTTCCAATTGGATTGGCGATGTTTGCCACAGGGTTTGTTGGACTATCGTTGATCCAAGGCGGACCTGATATTGCATTGGCAAAAATGAAGGGCGAAGTGTTCACAACGTTTTCCAGCTATTCATTGTCGATCATTCCGATGTTCCTTTTGATGGGACATTTCGCGACGCTGGGCGGTATGAGCCAAGCGTTGTTCAAAGCGGCCGAGGGTTGGTTGGGCCACCGCAAGGGCGGTGTGGCCATGGCATCGGTTGGTGCCTGTGCCGGGTTCGGTGCAATCTGCGGCAGCTCACTTGCAACCGCCGCCACGATGAGCCGCGTGGCATTGCCCGAAATGCGTCGCTATGGATATTCGGGGGGCTTTTCCACCGCAACGCTTGCGGCGGGTGGCACATTGGGCATTTTGATCCCGCCATCGGTTGTGTTGGTGATCTATGCCATTTTGACTGAACAAAATATCGCGAAACTATTTGTCGCGGCCTTTATTCCCGGAATTCTTGCGGCGCTGGGTTATGTCGCGGTGATTTCAATATACGTGCGCGTTAACCCTGATACAGCTGGCGTGCGCCCCCGCGTTCCCTATGGACAACGCTTGATGGATCTTTTTGCGATTTGGCCCGTGTTGATCGTGTTTGTCGCTGTTGTCGGCGGTATTTATGGTGGCATTTTCACCCCAACCGAAGGTGCGGCCGTTGGTGCATTAGGGACGGGGATTATCGCCTATTTCAATGGGGGTTTGAACAAATCCGCCCTGTTCGAAAGCTTTGAAGTGACCTCAAAAGCGACGGCGATGATCTTTTTCATCGTGTTGGGTGCTGCGTTCTATAACGGGTTTTTGGCGCTGTCTCAGGTGCCACAGGAAATCGCGGCCTATGTCGTCGAGCAAGGATTTAGCCCCTGGATGGTCTTGGCGATTATCTTGGTGTTTTATCTATTGCTGGGCTGCTTCATGGACAGTTTGTCGATGATCTTGCTGACCATTCCAATTTTCTGGCCTGTGATGCAGGAATTAGATTTTGGCATGGTGTCGATGGCGCAACTACATGCCGCAAAAGCGCAACAAGCACTGGCCGCGGGCGTGGATATTCCCGCCGATATGTTGACCAGCATCAAAGCCGCTTTGGCCGATGGTGCCGAATTGACCCGTGAACAAATCAAATCGCTGGACATTCGGGGCGTTTCAAAAGGTGTGTTGAACCGCGTCAATGACGAACAAACCGCAATTTGGTTTGGTATTTTGGTCTTGATCGTTGTCGAAGTTGGTTTGATCACGCCGCCGGTTGGGATGAACCTGTTCGTGATCAACTCGATGGATCGTCAAACGCCGATCACAGAAACATACAAGGCAGTTTTGTATTTTGTCGCGTCTGATTTGTTGCGTGTGCTTTTGTTGGTTGCGTTCCCGATCATTACGTTGATGTTTATTCCAATCATCTAAACGGGCAAGGCCCAAGGTGACCGTGTGGAAATTGACGGTGTAGGTGCAATAGTATTCGGGGGTGCCCATGGTGTGGGCGCCCTTATCGCACGGGCCTTGGCGGATCAGGGCGCAGATGTGTCTATCTTTGATCTGGATGGGCGTCGCGCGGCCGAAATTGCCGCCGAATTTGGGGGATATTCGCAACACTGTGATGTGCGCGATGACACGGTCGTCGCTGCATGTATTACATCGGCAATGTCGCGGTTCGGGCGAGCGGCCCGTATCGTTGTGAATGCGGTTCACGTTGATATCGATGCACCAATCATCAACCCCGAAGGCAAAGTGTTTATCCCCGTCTTTAACCATGCCATGGCGGTCAATGTCATGGGGTTGAACACGATCCTAAGTTACGCATTACAAGCGATGCAGGTCTTGCCACCTGATGATCAGGGAAACCGCGGTTTGATCTTGTCGCTTATTCCGAACGGTTTTGGTGTGGATAACGCCACTCCTTCCGCTTCGGGGTGGTGCACAGATGCGGCGGTGCGTGCCCTGATTCAAGCCACAGATTGCACGATGTCACCGATCCACATTCGGTGTGATGTTGTCGAAATTGATCGCGATCACCCAAATCAGGCGCTTGAATCCGTCATGAAACGCATAAAAACTGCACAATAGTGCATCAAATTAATATCAAGTTAAAATAATTGCATAATGATGCAAAAATTGGTGTATGTAGGTTTCAATGTAATTTGAATCAACTGCTCCGAAGGTTGCCCATGTCCGAAGCCAAGTTCAAAGCTCTTGTTGGAAAGATCGCAGATTTTATCGCCGACGCGCCCCTGGACGTGGATCTTGAAACCCGTTTGAATGCCGAATTTGGTGCCCAAACGACCGCCTTTGGTGAATTGGTTGACCTGTGTACCTTGGGCGAAACCCAAGGGTGGTTGATGGCCCGCGAAGCGGGGGGCATCCGGTATGGTCGGGCGCTAAAACCCGGTCAAGATGCCCGCCATTTTAGCGTCGACGTCGTTCGTATGAAGGATGTCAAAGGCCCACATCACATTCATACAACAGGCGAAATTGGGGCCATCATGCCGATCGCGGGTGATCCGCTGTTCGATGGTAAATCAAAGGGGTGGTACGTGTATCCCCCACAGTCATCGCATCACCCCACGGTGACCGATGGCGATGCCTATATCCTCTATTTCCTACCGGACGGTGCGATCGAATTTACCGGCAATCCATAGGAACATTTGAATTCCCAGACACGGAAGGGAGGCCATGTCTATGTCTCACAACGCAGCATTATATTTCGTAGATCGTCACATTGCTGACGGGCGCGCGGATAAAACCGTTTTTATCGAAGCCGACGGCAAAAAACGCACGATGACCTATGGTGAATTGGCATCCCGTACCGCGCAATTCGCGGGCGCACTGACCCGCGTAGGCATCCGTCGCGAAGAACGCATGGCCATGGTCGTTTTGGACGAATTGGAATTTCCGATTGCTTTTTGGGGCGCGATCAAGGCGGGTGTTGTCCCTGTGCCGTTGAACACGCTTTTGTCGGGTGATGTGTATCGTGGTATCATTGCCGATAGCCGTGCAACAACGTTGATGGTGTCTGCGCCCTTGTGGGATGTGATTGCACCAATCCTGGGCGATTTGACCGATGTGACCAAAGTTATTGTCGTGGGCGGCGCGCCCGAAGGGGCGCAAAGCTTTGACGATTTCATCGCGGGCGCCCCCGAACAGGCGGCGGTTGATGCAAAATCGGATGAATTGGCGTTTTGGCTTTATTCATCTGGATCCACCGGTTTGCCCAAAGGCGTGCGCCATTTGCACGAAAACCTCAAGGCGACCTCAGATTGCTTTGGTGCGCAGGTTCTTGAAATCCGCGAAGACGATGTCGTTTATTCGGCCGCGAAATTGTTCTTTGCCTATGGCCTTGGCAACGGCATGAGCTTTCCAATGTCGGTTGGTGCGACCACAATTTTATGGGCTTCTCGTCCAACGCCCGCCGATACGTTTGCGATTTTTGCAAACCATAAGCCTTCGATTTTCTGCGGTGTTCCAACCTTGTTCGCGGCCATGATGGCCCATGCGGAACAGGCCAATATCGCACATGACACCAGTTTGCGTTTGTGCACATCTGCCGGCGAAGCATTACCACGCGAAGTGGGCGAAAAATGGCAACGCACCTTTGGGTGTGAAATCGTGGATGGCGTTGGATCGACCGAGATGTTGCACATCTTTTTGTCAAACGCGCCGGGCGATATTCAATACGGAACCTCCGGCAAAGCGGTTCCTGGATATGCGCTTCGGGTTGTTGATGAAAATGACGAAGAAGTTGGCGTTGGTGGCATCGGCGAATTGTTGGTCAACGGTCCATCGTCGGCCGAAAGCTATTGGAACCGTCGCGAAAAATCCAAAGCGACGTTCCAGGGATATTGGACACGCACAGGCGACAAATACGAAAAGTTGGAAAACGGCCGTTTGGTGTATTGTGGCCGCACGGATGACATGTTCAAAGTGTCCGGCATTTGGTTATCACCGTTCGAAGTTGAACAAGCTTTGGTCGAACATCCCAGCGTTCTTGAGGCCGCAGTTGTGCCCTATCGTGATGAAAATGATTTGGAAAAACCGCGGGCTTTTGTTGTTTTAAAAGACGGCCAAAGTGCGGATTGCGTCGGTGAATTAAAAGATTTTGTCAAAGAGCGCATTGGAAAATGGAAATATCCCCGCAAAGTGGATATCGTCACCGATTTGCCAAAAACCGCGACAGGCAAAATTCAACGGTTCAAATTGCGAAATGTCGATTGATTATATCTGGGGCACCGACGGGTTTATCACGGTCGGCGGCCAATCATTAGAATGCACAAGCTTTGGCCGCCCCCCACACGAGGCGGCCACTTTGGTCCTTTTACACGAAGGGCTGGGATGCGTCGCATTATGGCGTGATTTTCCCGAACGTTTGGCGGCCGCCACAGGATGTGGCGTCTTTGTGTATTCGCGCGCGGGTTATGGCAAATCTGATCTTGATACCTTGCCCCGTCCGTTGGATTACATGACCCGCGAAGCGGTCGACGTGTTGCCCCATGTGATTGACGCCATCGGTGCGACCAAAGTCATCTTGGTCGGACACAGCGATGGCGCCAGCATTGCCGCGATTTATGCAGGGTCTTTCAATGATCCGCGCTTGGCCGGCATCGCATTGATGGCACCCCATTTTTTCACCGAAGATATGGGGCTTGCCGAAATTGCACAGGCAAAGGTGGTGTTCGAAACCACCGACTTGCCGCAGAAAATGGGTAAATATCACCGCGATCCTGCGCAAACGTTTAAGGGCTGGAATGACAGCTGGCTTCATCCTGATTTCAAGGCGTGGGATATCACCGATGTGATCGATTACATCCGTGTGCCGACCCTGTTGATCCAAGGTGTTCAGGATCAATATGGCACCATGGCGCAATTGGATGTCGTGCAAGATCGATCTTATGCACCCGTGGATCGGGTGGAATTGGCCGATTGCAAACATACCCCCTTTGCCGAGAAACCTGTTGAAACGTTGTCCGCGTTGGTTGCGTTCACGCAACATCTGGATCGGTTTGATCCGCTTCGGGTTCGGTGACCGATTTCGCGCAATATTGCCCATCGCACGCCTATGTGCCGGGGCAATCACCGCGTCATTCCGAAGATCAATTCACGCCCATCCTGAATGCATTTGATCCCACACAGCCCATCGACACCTTTGGCGATACGCTTGCGTTTCAACTCGGCCTCTATTTTTTGGACAACGGGTTTTATTGGGAATGCCATGAAATGATGGAACCCCTTTGGATGGCCGCGCCGGATCATAGTGCGGAAAAGGTGTTTTTCCAATTGGTGATTCAGATCGCAAATGCCTGTTTGAAAAAACGGATGTCGCGTGACAAAGCCCACGATCGGTTATGTGCCATATCGCTGGACTTGGCGGATGATCTGGCGCGCCGCGGGATTCACACCGTTTATGGCGTTGAAGTGCGCTTTATGATGCAATATATTACATAAAAGTACAAATATTACACAATAGTGGCACTATTATACCAAAAATAAGTTTACCGAAGGACAGATTCGCGGTACGTTTGGGACAAGTAAAGGAAGGACATCCCAAATGACCAAGCTAATTGATTTCCGCACAAATCCGTCGAAATACCGCCACTGGCGTGTTGACTATAATGGCCCTGTTGCATCCTTGGTTATGGATGTTGACGAAAACGCAGGTCTGTTTGATGGCTATCAGCTAAAATTGAATTCCTATGACCTGGGCGTTGACATTGAATTGAACGACGTCGTTCAACGTATGCGCTTTGAACACCCAGAGGTCAAAGTTGTCGTGATGAAATCCGGCAAGGAAAAAGTGTTCTGCGCAGGCGCAAATATCCGTATGTTGGGCGGCGCGGCGCATAGCCACAAAGTGAACTTTTGTAAATTCACCAATGAAACCCGTAACGCATTCGAGGCCGCCGAAGAAGAGTCTGGCCAAAAATACATAGCCGCCGTCAAAGGGGCCTGTGCGGGTGGTGGATACGAATTGGCTTTGGCCTGTAACTATATCATGTTGACCGATGACGCCCAGTCGTCTGTGTCCTTGCCAGAGGTCCCTTTGTTGGCCGTTCTGCCGGGCACTGGTGGTTTGACCCGCGTCACCGACAAACGCAAAGTGCGCCGCGATTTGGCTGATATTTTTTGTTCAATCGAGGAAGGTGTAAAAGGCAAGCGCGCCCAAGATTGGCGTTTGGTTGACGAAGTGATCGCAAATTCCAAATTTGATGACGCGGTCGAAGAACGCGCGGCGCAGTTTGCCGCCGAATTGACAAAAGGTGACGCGCCCCAAGGCATCACATTGGGTGACTTGGACCGCAGCATCGACGAAAATGGCAACGTGACCTATTCCTTGGTCGAAGTCGCGATTGACCGCGATGCCCGGTCCGCCACCATCACATTGAAAGGCCCATCAGAAGATGCGCCTGCCGATATGGCCGCGTTCCAAGCGCAAGGCGACCAAGCCTATATGCTGCGCCTCGCACGCGAATTCGAAGATGCAATTTTGCACCTGCGTTTGAATGAAATGGAATTGGGTCTTTGGGCGTTCCAAACCCAAGGTGACCCAGAACTGTTGTTGGCACACGAAGCATTATTGGCGGCCAACGCCGATCATTGGTTGGCCAACGAAGTACGTCAATATTGGAAACGCACCTTGAAACGTGTTGATGTGACATCGCGGTCATTGGTCGCGTTGGTTGAACACGGTTCATGCTATGCTGGCGTTTTGGCGGAATTGTTGTGGGCAGTTGATCGCAGCTATATGATGGAAGACGAATTTGACGGCGACAATCGTCCAATCGCAACCATCACTTTGTCAAACGACAACTTTGGCACCTATCCAATGGGCAACGGCCTGACACGTTTGGAAACACGTTTCTTGGGCGAAGCCGATCGCGTGGCCACATTGAAAGACCAAATCGGCACCCCGATGGAGGCGTCTGAGGCCGACGAAAACGGATTGGTCACCATGATCCTTGATGACATCGATTGGGAAGACGAAGTGCGCATTTTCCTAGAAGAACGTGCAAGTTTCTCACCCGATGCGATGACAGGCATGGAAGCGAACCTACGCTTTGCTGGTCCTGAAACAATGGAAACCCGAATTTTTGGCCGCTTGACCGCTTGGCAAAACTGGATCTTTAACCGTCCAAATGCTGTTGGTGCGAACGGTGCATTGCAACGTTACGGATCAGGTGTCCGTGGCGAATATAATATGGAACGCGTTTAAGCCGCGTTAGGAGGAAGAACATGCTAGACTTAATCAACGTAAGTTACGACACGCAAATCCCCAACAACGTTGGGCTAAGCTCAGATAAAAAGGTGCTAAAGGCGCTGGAAAAATGGCACCCCGGTTATTTGGATTGGTGGAACCGTTTGATCCCCCAGAATTTCCAAGAATCCATGGTGTATTTGCGCACTGCGGTTTCTGTGGATCCAAAAGGTTGGGCAAAATTTGACTATGTCAAAATGCCAGAATACCGTTGGGGCGTTCTTTTGGCCCCCCAAGCCGAAGGCCGTGTGATCCCATGTGGTGAACATGCAGGTCAACCCGCATGGCAAGAGGTCCCCGGCGAATACCGCAACATGCTAAAGCGTTTGATCGTGATCCAAGGCGACACCGAACCAGGATCCGTTGAACAACAACGTTTCTTGGGCCTGACCGCGCCATCGCTTTACGACATGCGCAACCTGTTCCAGGTGAACGTCGAAGAGGGCCGTCACCTATGGGCGATGGTGTATCTGCTGCAAAAGTATTTCGGCAAAGATGGCCGCGAAGAAGCGGATGATTTGTTGCGCCGTTCGTCCGGCTCAGAAGAAGCGCCACGTATGTTGGGCGCCTTCAACGAAGAAACACCCGATTGGTTGTCCTTCTTCATGTTCACATATTTCACCGATCGCGACGGCAAGATGCAGCTTGAATCCTTGGCGCAATCTGGTTTTGACCCATTGTCACGCACCTGTCGTTTCATGTTGACCGAAGAAGCGCACCACATGTTTGTGGGTGAAACTGGCGTCGGTCGTGTGATCCAACGCACCTGTGAAGCGATGAAAGAAGCGGGCATTACCGATCCATACGCGATTGGCCGCATCCGTGATTTGGGTGTGATCGACCTGCCGACCATTCAGAAAAAGCTTAACCTGCATTATTCATTGTCTTTGGATCTATTCGGTCAAGAGGTGTCCACAAACGCGGCAAACGCGTTTAACGCAGGCATCAAAGGCCGCTATATGGAACATCGTATCGACGATGATCACCAGCTAAAGAACGACACATATATCGTCAAAAACTTGGTTGGCGGCAAAATCGTATCCGAAGAAGTTCCTGCATTGACCGCAATCAACATGCGTCTGCGTGACGATTACGTCCGTGACGCGGCGGGTGGTGTTGGCCGTTGGAACAAGATCATCGAAAAGATGGGCATTGATTTCCAATTGTTCCTTCCGGACGAAGCGTTCCACCGTCAAATCGGCGTCTTCTCTGCGATCAAAGCGGATCCTTCGGGAAAAATCATTTCTGGCGAAGAATGGGCCAAGAATGTTGACGGTTGGTTGCCTAACAAAGAAGACGGTGCCTATATCCAATCGCTTATGGTGCCTTGCTATGAACCGGGCAAGTTCGCGGGTTGGATTTCGGCGCCAAAAGTTGGCATCGATAATAAACCCGGCGATTTCGAATACGTGAAACTGCATATGGCCTAAAGGTCGACAGCACAGGCCGCGCTTACGTGGCCTGTGCCATCAACAGGGGAGGTATTTATGAATATCGATAGAACAATCGTAACCGCAAAACATAACGGCGCGCTGGCAAAAGTACGCGAAAATTGTTTGAAATGTCATGACTGCAAAGGCACGTGTTGGCAAATTTTCGAAATGTGGTCAGTTCCAGGAACTATTGTGAATCGAGGCGCAGAATGAACGCTCCTGTCAAACAACACTTGATTGATCCAGAAATCTGTATCCGGTGTTATACATGTGAAATGACCTGCCCGGTTGGGGCGATCGAACACAACGATGACAATGTTGTCGTGAATGCGGATGCCTGCAATTTCTGTTTGGATTGTATCCCTGTATGTCCAACAGGGTCGATCGACGAATGGCGCATCGTGGAAACGCCCTATTCGATGGATGAACAATTCGAATGGATGGAATTGCCCGAACAGCAAGAATTCGACCAAGCCGCAAGCGACACAGGCGAAAGCGCGGATGACGCCATTGCCGCCCTGATTGCGGATGCACACAAAGGCGCGGGCGGCAAAGCGGTTGCACCGAAATCGGCGGCAAAACCCGCGATTAACCTATATAATCTTGGCAAGCCCGCGATTGCAAAAGTGACCGGTAATTTCCGCCTGACCAAAGATGAAGGCCACGATGTGCGTCATATCATCCTTGATTTTGGCGCCCAGCCTTTCCCATACCTAGAAGGTCAATCCATTGGCATTATCCCCCCGGGCGTCGATGAAAAGGGCAACCCACATTTGCCCCGTCTTTATTCCATTTCGTCCCCACGTGATGGGGAACGCGCCGGCTATAACAACGTTTCGCTGACCATCAAACGGGAAGAAAACGGCCTGTGTTCAAACTATGTGTGTGATTTGAACGTCGGCGACGAAGTCCGCGTGACGGGTCCGTTCGGATCGACATTCTTGTTGCCAGATGATCCAGATGCGCGTTTGTTGATGATTTGTACGGGCACGGGGTCTGCGCCGATGCGGTCGTTCACGATGCGTCGTCAACGGACCTTGGGTGCAAAATC
This sequence comes from Paracoccaceae bacterium, assembly GCA_038134005.1. Classification (GTDB taxonomy): domain Bacteria; phylum Pseudomonadota; class Alphaproteobacteria; order Rhodobacterales; family Rhodobacteraceae; genus CAJXSD01. The sequence goes on from JAYPUL010000037.1 coordinate 22,652, forward strand.
GGGCGGCATGGTGATGTTCTTTGGGGCCCGTACCGCCGACAGCTTGCCCTATTTTGGCCCTTTGAAAAAAGTGCCAAGCGAGATTTTGGAACAACATCTGGTCTTTTCGCGCGAAGGTGACAAAGAATATGTCCAAGACCGCATGATGAAAGACGAAGATCGCGTTGCCGAATTGCTAAGCGACCCACATACCTATGTTTATATCTGTGGTCTGCGCGGGATGGAGGAAGGCGTCGAAAAAGCCTTTACCAATATTGCCGAAAGCATCGGGCAACAGTGGGTTGCACTTCGTGACATGATGCGAGAAGAAGGACGATATCACGTCGAGACCTATTGATGACCCAACGACCAGACACAGCATACGAACACGAAATCCGCGTTTCGTGGGGCGATTGTGACCCCGCAAAAATAGTCTATACGGGAAAATTGCCCGCTATGGCGCTTGAGGCGATCAATGGTTGGTGGGAACAGCATTTGGGCGACGGGTGGTTCCAAATGGAAATCGACCGTAATGTCGGCACCCCTTTCGTGCGGTTGGAAATGTGTTTTTCCGCACCCGTCACGCCACGGCATCGGTTGAAATGCTATGTCTGGCCCGTTCGTTTGGGTGATACCTCGATCGCGTTTCGCGTGGACGGGGAACAGGATGGCAAATTTTGCTTTTCGTTCCGTTCGGTCAGCGTGTTCATTGTGGCGGATGCGTTCAAAAAACGCCAACCACCGCGCGAGATAGTCGATATCGTGACGCCGTTGATTGGACCTGATTGGGACTAAGGATGGATGCGATGACAGATAAGTTTGACGACACCGATCATATCGCAAATGCGTTGATGGAACAGGTCGGTTTACGGGTGCGCCGCGCGCGCACCGCCAAATCTTTGTCGCGCCGTGAATTGTCCGAAATCGCAAACGTATCCCCCCGCTATATCGCCCAGATGGAAGCAGGTCAGGGTAATATTTCCATCGTCTTGCTATCGCGTGTGGCAACAGCTTTGGATATTGGCATCGAATGGCTGCTTTGGCCCGAAGATCCATGGTTCACCCCGGTCAAAGACGTGGTCGACCGCTATCGCGCCGCCGATCGGCAAACCCGTGAACGGATTCAACGTATTTTGGCCGAACAGGATGCGCCCGATGCCAAAGCATCGCGTATTTGTTTGATCGGCTTGCGTGGCGCGGGCAAATCGACCTTGGGCAAATTGGCCGCCGAAACCTTGGGCATCCCCTTTATCGAATTGAACCAGGTGATCCAGGATATCGGCGGCATGCCGATTGCCGAAATCATGGCGTTGTATGGTCCCGAAGGATACCGCCAATTCGAAGCGGATGCGTTGAACCAAATCAAAGACACCCATGCATCGGTCATCGTTGCGGCGGCGGGTGGTGTTGTTGGTGAAACCGCATCCTTTGACGTGATCCTGACCCATTTCAATAGCATCTGGGTCAAAGCAACCCCCAGCGAACATATGCACCGCGTCATGGCCCAAGGGGATACCCGTCCTATGGCGGGTCAGCCCCAAGCAATGGCACAGTTGGAAAAAATCTTGGCCAGCCGTGAATCCGCCTATGCCAAATCCGATTATGTCTTGGATACCAGCAAACGCAGTTTGGACACATCGCACCAAGATCTTTTGAAAATTATCGCGACAGCAAACCTAATCCAACGCTAGATCCCCGACAGGAGACACCATGTCAGTTACATTTCGCCATGAAAACAATCTAGGTATCGTTGAACTGAACAATCCGCCGGTCAATGCCATTGGTCACGCGATGCGTCAGGGATTGTTGGATGCGGTGCGTCAGGCCGAAAAACTGCATCTTGATCGGGTGATTGTGACGGGCTTGGGCCGTGCCTTCGCGGCGGGTGCCGATGCCCGCGAATTCGATCAGCCCGCGCAAGAACCCCATTTGCCAGACGTGCTAAATGCGATCGACGAAAGCTATGTTCCTTGGGTTGCCGCCATCAATGGCGTGGCGTTGGGCGGTGGCGCGGAAATCGCGATGGCGTGCCGAATGCGGATCATGCATCCAAAGGCCCAAATCGGTATGCCCGAGGTGACATTGGGCGTGATCCCCGGTGCGGGCGGCACGCAACGTTTGCCGCGCTTGGTCGGCCTTTCCGCCGCGCTTGATTTGATTACATCGGGGCGCGCGATTTCCGCCCAAAAGGCGTTTGAGATCGGGTTGGTCAACGATGTTGACGAAGACGTCTTTGACACCGCCTTTATGATCAATACCGAAGATTTGGGGTGCCGTGTGCCCACATGGGAATTGCCCGCGCCCGCATGGGACGACGCGGTTGAGACCCAGATTTTGGCAGGCCTTGCCAAAAAAGCCCGCGGCCAAATCGCGCCTGTCAAAGCGGTTGAGGTGATGAAATCGGGTTTAGAGGTTGAATTTCACGATGCTTTGCCCATTGAACGTGCCGCGTTTTTGGAATTGCGGGGGCAAAGCCAATCCCGCGCTTTGCGTCACATGTTTTTTTCTGAACGTGGCGCAAAGGCACCGGCCGCATTGACCGCGGACCCGGTCGATGTGAAAAAGGTCGCGGTCGTTGGGGGCGGGACCATGGGTTCGGGTATTGCCTATGCGTGTTTGTCCGCGGGGTTTGGCGT
>JAYPUL010000038.1:0-24436 GCA_038134005.1 Paracoccaceae bacterium
CATTTCGGCAACAGATAACGTTGGGGTTACGGGTTTTCGGTTCGCGGTTACGGGTCCGTCAATTTTTATCGACAGGTTTTGATTGAAACTTGGCGGCTGTTTCACGCTCAGCACGTTTGCAACATTGGGGTGGCAAATCCCGATCTAGCAAGGCTAGGTCTTCTAAAACCATGTCACCCATGCCTTGAAACACTTGATCCATCGCACCTGCACGGTGGGCCGATTTCAAAATCCCCGGCATCGTGCGTGCGCGATGACCAATGGGTAAAGGTTCTTGGGGCCACACATCCGTTGCAACCGTAATATGTCCATCCGATACCGCGTTTAACATCGCATCAAAATCAACCACATCTGCGCGGCTCATCAAAATAAAATGCGCACCTTTGCGCATTTTCGCAAACGCATCCGCACCCAGGAATTTTTTATTTTCGGAAGTCACGGCCGCCATTACGAAAATAAAATCAGAGCTTTGTAAAACCTCGTCTAATCCTGCGGGTTGAACATCATGTTTGTGTATGATCGAAGGTGCCATCCATGGATCGAAAACTTTTATTTTGCATCCAAAGCCCGACAAAACGGTCCGCAAACTGCGCCCTAAATCACCAAATCCGATAATCCCAACCTGCGATCCGTTTAACAACCGCGCGCTACGATTGCCATCGCCCCCCCAAAGTTCGGAATTTGTTGCGAAGTCCGCATTGTTGCCAGAAATTCCACGCGCTAGATCAAGTGCAAATCCCAATGCGATTTCGGCAACAGGTTGGGCAAAGACCGCACCTGTGGTTAATACGTGGATGCCGCGTTCAAACAGGGTCGCATAGGACATGTTGTTGATCAAATTACTCTCAACATTGAAAATTGCCTTTAGAGACGAAAGCGCGCCAAGCGTTTGATCGGAAATTGGCGGTTGGCCAATAATATAGCGCACATCGTGTAATTCACGATGATCCATCTGGTTTAAAGCGTCAGCTTGAATTTCAATCAAATCATATGTGTTTCGCAAGAACGCCAATTTATCGCTGGAAAAGATTAAATTCAAATGCCGCGGTTCAGGTGCGCAGATTATTTTATGTTTGATGTGTGTCATGACGTGATCCCCAGTAGCGGCGCCAATTAATTGATTCCATTCAAAGTATATGTGTTTTGGCACGGGATGAAACACAATTGGGTTTGGCGTTATGAAAGGCTAGCGATCAGGCGCGGTTTTGATTAGCCTGTCACCTATCGTGGTTTGACAAAGTTATGAGGGCGAGATGGGATTAAGTGGAACACAATCATATCCTGCGGCGACACGCCGTTTGCGTTTGGGCATCGTCGGTGGTGGCGGATCGGCATTGGTCGGGCAGTGGCATTGGACAGGTGTGCGTTTGTCGAACAGATGGGATTTGGTTGCGGGTGCATTGTCGTCCGATCCTGATCGTGCTCAGGTTTATGGCCGCGATTGGTTTTTGCCACCGGATCGAATTTATTCCGATTACCACGATATGGCCCGGGCCGAAGCTGCGCGCCTCGATGGGATTGATGCGGTTTCCATATGTACGCCGAATTGGATGCATTATCCAATGGCCATGGCCTTTATGGATGCAGGCATAAATGTCATTTGTGACAAACCACTAACCTTGACGAACCAAGATGCCGAGGCGTTACAACACAAGGCAAAAGTAAGCGGTGTGTTTTTCGGGGTCACGCATCCATATGTGTTTCACCCCATGGTGCGCCAAGTGCGCGACATGATTGCAAACGGCGCGATTGGAAACGTGCGCCAAGTCTTGGTCGAATATGCCCAAGATTGGGGAACCGAGCCAGATGATCCCGATAATAAAACCATCGCTTGGCGCCGCGACCCGGCCAAAGTTGGTCGCACCTCGGCCACTGGTGATATCGGAACGCATGCGCTTCAATTGGTGGAATTTGCCACCGGACAAAGGGCGGTTAAATTGCGTGCGGATTTCCATATTTGCGGTGCTGAAAAAGCAATGGAGGACACGGCGTTCATCGGCTTGCGGATGGAAAATGGAGCACCCGGCATGATGTGGGTGACCCAAGCGGCACCAGGAAATTATTGCGGCCTAAGATTGCGAGTTTATGGCGAACAGGGCGGTCTTCAATGGGATCAAGAATTTCCGGAGCACCTTAAATACACGCCCTTAAACGCACCCGAACAAACAATTGTGCGCGGGCATGGTGCGGGTGTTTTGGCGGGTGCTGAACGTATGATTACTTTGCCGCGTGGTCACGGTGAATCCCTAAGCGACGCATGGGGAAATTTGTATCGCGAATTCGCGATTGCGATTGCGGCACAGCAAGATGGAACAGAATTACCCGATGATTTATTGGCGGTTCCCTCAATTGAAACAGGTGTGCGCGGCGTACATTTTGTCAACGCTGCCGCCGATAGCCACGAAGCAGGCGGCGTTTGGGTTTCATTTTAACCGGATTTTACAGAAAAATGATATGGAACAATAAACGCAAAGGAAATTCGACACATCGTCCAAAACCCCTTTTCAGATTGAAAAGCACGCTATAGCCTTGTGGCCGAAACCTGAGGTGTGCGAGGGAATTATGACATTTCGGATGCTGTGTCTTGCGACGACTATTTTGTGTTGGGGCCTGTGTTTGGGATTGCTCATCGTGCCGTCCATTTTCGCCCAGGTATTTGGAATGACACCTTCGATCGAAGCCGCCGTTATGGCGCGACGTGCTGCTGTTTTGTTTGTGGGGCTAGGTGGAATGATCTATACCATGCGCGATATTGATATGCCACATCACAGGCGCATGATTTCAATTTCCATGACTGCGATGATGGCATCCTTGGCGACCTTGGGTTTGACAGAATTGGCACTCGGTCACGTGGGCGTTGGTATATTTGTCGCCGTCGTGCCCGAGACGGTGTTTGCCGTATTGTTTTCGCGCTTTATCTAAGTCGCGGCGATATCATTCATATATGACCACGGATTTCCAGAAACGATGAACGTCATCGGTGATCGCGGCTTTTTTCGCGTCATCCATTTTCGAAAGTGTCGAATAGGTATGGTTTAACCGTGGATTGCCGCGCAGTTTATTTTGATTTTTGAAGAAAAAATCCCAATACAAATAGTTAAACGGGCATGCCGTGGGTCCGTTTTTTGCGCTGACCTTATAGCTACAATTTTTGCAATAATCAGACATTTTATTTATATAGGCACCGCTTGCCGCATATGGTTTTGACGCAAGGTAGCCACCATCAGAAAATAAAATCATGCCTGATACATTTGGCAATTCGACCCATTCATACGCATCGGCGTAAACGATCAAAAACCATTCATTGACATATTTAGGATCAATCCCTGCAATTAAGGCAAAGTTCCCAAGAACCATCAAGCGTTGGATATGATGTGCATATGCGTTTTGTTTGGTTTCTAAAACGCACTGCCTGAGGCAATTCATTTTCGTGTCGCCTGTCCAGAAAAATTCTGGCAATTTGTTCTGTGCGTTCAAATAATTTTCATGTGCGTATTCGGGCATTTTAATCCAATAAATGCCGCGAATATATTCACGCCATCCAATAATTTGGCGAATAAAACCTTCTACTGCGTTCAATGGCGCGACATCATGATGATAGGCCTGTTCTGCGGCCTGCGCGCATTCCAGAGGATCCAATAGGCCACAATTCAAATAAAAGCTAATGTGTGAATGATACATCCACGGTTCACCGGTCAACATCGCATCCTGGTAATCACCAAAATTGGCAAGGCGATGGATTATGAAATGATCTAATGCTTTTATGGCGCCTTCGCGTGTGACCGCATAATGAAATGGCATCAGATCGCCGAAATGATTTGCGAATTTGGATCCGACCATGTCGATAACGTCGGATGTGATGTCGTCTGGCAATTGCGAAAAGGGGGCGGGTATATCCAAGCCATTTTGGGGAGGCTTGCGGTTGTCCGCGTCAAAATTCCATTGCCCGCCGATTGGGGCATCACCGTCCATCAAGATGTTATACTTTCGCCGCATATCGCGGTAAAAATATTCCATGCGAAGTTGTTTTCGCCCCTTTGCCCAATCGCCGAATTCATCCGGCGTGCATAAAAACCGTGTGTCTGGGCGTAAGTCGACGGGAATACCAAAACGATCTTGCCACGTTTGCATATCTTCGAGCACACGAAATTCATTTGGGTGTGTCGCCACAACTTTGGTGATCGAATGCGTGGCGATTGCCCGTGCGACTTCGGTTTGAAATGACTGTGAATTCGCGGGATCGGTTAACGTAACATATTGTACTTTGTATCCCTGTTCCCGAAGTGCATCAGCGAAATGGCGCATCGCGGAAAATAGGAAGGCTATCTTTTTTTTGTGATGTTTGACATAGGTGGCTTCGTCCATGACTTCGCACATCAAAACCAAATCTTTTTCCAAATCACACCCGTTTAGGGCGCTAATGTTGGGGCTGAGTTGGTCGCCAAGTATAAGACGTAGCGTGGTCATAAATGGGGCCTGCTATGCTGGGATTTCTTGACCATCCCAAGCGAAGCATTTTCCAGAATGCGCGGGTGTCAAACGATTTAGAACATTTATTAAAGACTGCGCGGCAAAGGTAGGATCAAATAGTTTGCCGTCTTGTACGTTCGATTGAAAAGGTTTTGATAAGGCGCCGTTGACTGTGCCGGGATGCAGACCCACGATAATTGCACGTTTGTGGCGCCGTGCGGTTTCAATCGCACAGTTTTTGATGATCATATTCAACGCCGCTTTAGATGCGCGATAGGCATACCAGCCCCCCAATTGGTTGTCCGAAATGCTTCCGACGCGCGCGGACAAAGCGGCGAACCTAACGTCTTTATCGCGATGAAGAATAGGCAAAAAATGCTTGGCGGCTATTGCGGGAAAAATTGTGTTTGCGGCAAACAACCTTTGGAATTTTTCCATCGATAAATCCCGCAAAGATTTTTCGGGCCAAAGGTTTGTGTCATCATGCAATATACCTGTCGCGACCACGACCACATCGAAAGGTGCGTTTGAAAATGCATTCTGCGCTGCATCGCGAATGGATGTTTCGTCGTGGTAATCGATGGTATGGTGATGGGGGAAATCCGGTTTTGAAGATCGCGAAAACGTATGGATTTCTGCGTCTGGATGGTTGCGCCGATATTGATGCACCAACGCGTTTCCGATTGTTCCTGTGCTGCCCAATATTGCGATTTTCATTTTTTTTCGCCCGCCGAGAACCGTTTTGCAATTGCAAAATAAAGTGGATAGGGCAAAAGCCGTAAAAGTTTGATCGCGCGGGTGAACGCTTTTGGAAAATGAATTTCAAAACCGCGCCGCGTCAAGCCGTCTGCGATCGCGACAGCCGCCTGTTCGGGTTCGATCATCATAGGCATGGCAAAATCGTTTTTGTCAGTTAATGGCGTGCGAACAAATCCAGGATTAATCAACTTTACATCCAAATTTGGATGTTCGAGGTAAAGTGTTTCCGCAAGATTTATGATCGCGGCTTTGGTCGCGCTATATGGTTGGCCATTCGGTAATCCGCGATATCCTGCAACCGACCCACAAAGCGCAATTTGGCCGAACCCCTGTGTTTCCAGAATAGGTAAAACAGCGTGTACAATATTAAAGGTGCCCATCATGTTCACGTCGACCAATTGACGGGTCTTTGTAATATCGATTTGGTCCACACGGCTGGGATCATAAAGCGCAGCTAGATGTATGACACTGTCCAATGTTGGAAATATGTCTTTAATTTTTTGTGCAGTGGTTTGAACATCTTGCTCGTTGCTAATGTCTAGGGCCAAGAATGTATGATTTCCTGACATTTCAGAAACAAGCGTTTCTAATTCTTCGCGCCGTCGCGCCGTGACTAATAGATTTGCGCCGCGCTTAGACAAGACGTGCGCCAACGCGCGGCCTATGCCGCTGCTGGCGCCAATGATCCAGATATTTTTACCTCTTAACCCGTCCATAGGTTCAATTTTGTTTTTGCATAAATACGGTTAGTTCGCCAACGGTCAGACCGAATTTTTTGATAAAGGCCCGATTGATGATAACCCCATCATTCATCAAATAAAGGTTGTCATCAAACGAAACGCGATATTTGCTTTCGCCAACGTCAAGGTCCATTTGATATGCCAATCGCACTGCATTTCCTGCGGACTTACCTTGCGCTACTCCGATGATGTCCGATGCCGTGCCTTCATAGCGATTTGGTGCGAACTTGGTCAGCGTCCAAGTCCGCTTTTGTTCTTCGCCGTCATAAAAGTAGAAGACTTCGTTCAGAGTCCCAACGTTGCCTTCCCATGATCCCACCAGATCAATATCAAAGCGGCGTGTGACCTTACCTGTGTAATCTTGTACCATGCCCCACGCTTTTACGGGCCCATTGAAATATTCGGCAAGATCCAATGCTGGTTCGTTGCCTTGATTTTTGTCAACCTTGTCGCCGCCCCAGCAGGCGCTAAGAAATCCGAGCAGTGCCATCACCAATATTCCTTTTATGAAGTTTTTCATTTTTGTCCTCATGACTTAATAAACGCCAAATCATAATTCCCGAGATTGATTTCAAGATGCACGGGATGCCTGCGTACAAAATAATCAAAGTTGCCAACGCGGCATCCGAATTTTCTTGGCCTGCTTTGAAGCCTGCCATATCCAAAAGCCCCAATGCAAACGCGGTTGCGACCGCTAAGGCAAATTTTGGCAAGAATGACAGCACGGCATAGTGTTGTGTCGCTTGCGCTTTGTTTTGGAATTTTTCAATTCTGTCGGCCAAGAGCGCGGGTGGAAACGAAAGGTCGGCACCAACAGTGGCACCTGTAAAAACACAAATCGCGCCGTACCAGAATAAATCATTGGGACCCAGAAATATCGCCCCTGCAAAAGATACGATCGCAATGATATTCGCAATCAACCAAGCCATGACCGCCGATTGCCTGCGCGCTATGGCGTTCCAAACACCCATAAAAATTGCGCCAGAAACGAAATAAAGCGCAAGAAAAACGCCTGAATATGCGTCCCCTCCCAAATAGTCGCGAATAAAAAACAATGTTAATACCGCGGGAAGTGATGCTGCTATGTATGACATTAGGCATAGCACAAAAAACCTTCGATGGGTGCCATTTAAGATTGAAAAGAAAGCAAATCGTCCGCCTGACGTTGAGGTATTTGATGCATCAACAAGCGGGATTTTCCGCAACACAGGATGTAATTGGACCAAGGCCAAGATCAACAATATCGCAAACACGCCCAAAAGCACGGCAAAGGTAATTTGATCTGAATATCGGTTCATAAGGAGCGTTGGCAAAATGGCGGCGGTCAACAAGCCGATCAAACCAAAACTTTCGCGCCAGATTGATATTGATATGCGTACCCTTGGATCGCTGTGCCAAAGTCCCCCTATCGTGGTGAGGTTGATCATTAATATGCTAAACCCCGTGGTTGCCAATATCATGGCAATGCTGAACCATGCCAATGCGATATCGTTGTTCGTTGGCCCCAGATACAATCCAGACATTCCCGCAACCAAAAGTATCACGCCCCAATTTATTGCGTGTCGCCGAAGGCCTGCATATTTGTCACAATAATATCCGATCAATGGATCTTGGATGCCGTCCAATAATCGAATGATCATCAGACATAACGCCAATGCACCCAAATCAATGCCAAAGGTGCGCGTGTAATAATCCGGGATGTGAATGTACAATGGCATTCCAGCAAAGGCCAAAGGCATCGCCATAAACCCATACGCCAGTATGGAACGGGTATTTGGCGTGTTGGTCACGGTCCGACCGTTTCATCTGTTCCTAAATGGCCCAGAATGAACAATAGGCTAAGCATGGGTCAGCTCAATTTGCATGACATCCGTCCGATTAGACCGAAAGCCTGCAATGCAGCCAGCTAAGTAAAACCGCCAAAGTCTAATGAAACGTTCATCGTAACCCAGCGCCAAGATTTCGGATTTTTTGGAATCAAATGCGATCAGCCATTCTTCTAAGGTGCGTGCATAATCGTGTCCAAAATCAAAGCGGTTGCTGCATCTTAGCCCAGCTTTGTTTGCTTCTTGCTCAAAACGGGACGGGCTGGGCAACATGCCGCCCGGAAAGATAAAGCTGCGAATGAAATCGCCACCTTTGCGATATCGTGGGAAATCAAATTCATTCATCGTAATGGTTTGAATGACGGCTTTGCCTTTTGTGTTTAGCAACGACGCCAATTTTGAAAAATATGTATTCCAAAACCATTCGCCCACCGCTTCGAACATTTCAATAGAAACAATGTTGTCGAATTTACCGGTTTGCAAACGATAATCTTGCAAGACGATTTCCGCCGAATTATTTAACCGCGCATTGGCGTAATCGTGTTGTTCATCCGACAATGTGATGCCTTTGATGCCATAGTCGCCACGTTCCAATGCACGTGCGGCAAAACCACCCCAACCGCACCCCACTTCAAGCACCGAACCCGAGAACGTATCAAGTTGATCAATGATACGATCGTATTTGTTATGCTGCGCAATTTCCAGCGTGTCGGCAGGATTTTTATAAACTGCGGCGGAATAGGTCATCGTGGGGTCAAGCCATAATTTGTAAAACGCATTTCCCAAATCGTAATGGGCGTGAATGTTTTTACGGCTTCCTTTTAACGTATTCATGCGCGTCAAATAGGATAACATCGACATGCCACGGGATAAGATATTCCCATCTATGACTTGATCAAAGGCGGCACGGTTTTCTAGACCCAAACAATTCAATGCGACCAGATCGTCAGTTTCCCAAAGACCTGCACGATAATCATCCGCAAATCCGATGTCCCCGCTTTGGATTAGATTTGAAATAACACGCCAATCATGGATTGTTATCGACGCAGTATTTCCATCGCTCTTACCGCCAAAAGAGCGGGTCACACCATCGGGTGTTGTAACAGTCAAAGAGCCAGATTCAAGCGTATCTAACTTTTTGAAAACATGGGATGATGCAAGCTTTCCTAACATAGATGATACCTATTTTATAGCCAATAAACCGGCGATTACGCGCGTCTTAATTATTCGTAATCTTATTGGCCCTGGTCACGTTTGATTTATATTGGATCGGTTTAGAGATGTACTTAACTTTCTTAGCCAATATTTTTAGAGCTTGCCAATGAATTAGTGTAATTGCTTTCAGTGTAACCAAAGGATACGACCAAAATGCCGCAAACATCGCGCGTCGCGTCATTGGGCGAAACGCACCAGTTAACGCAGTCACCAATTGTTTGTCACCGTTTTGAGCAAAGTAATTGATCCAGATCCCACATTTGTTGGACCTTAGATCGAACCGAAACGTATAGTGACCGTTGCGTTCCAAAAAAGGCGATACGTGGAATACCTTTTCCCCCATCAAAATATCATCATGTGAAATCACACGTTGATCGGCATGGGCGCAAATATAAACATGGCTTTCGCCAAAAGTATTATTCACCTCACACAAGACCGCGCGGATATTTTCATCGGCATCAAAGCAAAACCAAAAACTGACAGGGTTAAATGCATACCCCAACACGCGCGGCATCGTCATTAACACAACGTCACCATTTGCTTTGTCGATGTTATGGGCGGTCAAAAGATTTTTTGCCCAACTTTGCAAATCGGATCCGTCACGTGGGCCATGGTCTTGTTTGGCGACGCTTTGTATGCCAAATCGACCAATTTTCAATGCAAGTTCACCAATTTTGGCAAGAGGAAACGCCAGATAATAAATTCGGTATGAAAATCCGTTTTCGCGTGGGAAAAATCGCCGGTGCATCACTTTTCCAAAGAAAATAGAAGGGGTTATTGCCACGGAATTTTGATCCCCATTTTTGTCGCAACATTGACGGCGCTTAACAACCCGTCTTCGTGGAAACCATAGCGTTGGTACGCACCGCAAAACCACAGACCATCTTTGCCTTGAATATCGTCAATTTTCAACTGTGCTTTTATTGCGGGCACATCAAACACGGGGTGTGAAAATGTGTGTTCGTCATAGATCAAATGTTCTTTGGGTCGACGACCCGGATTTAACGTAACCAGTATCGTTTTGTCAGTGTTCAAAGGCTGAAGATTGTTCATCCAATAACTTAAAGAGATGCAATTATCCGCGCCGTTCTTTTGATCTGATAGGTAAATCCAGCTAGCCCATGTTTTTTTGTTCCGAGGCATAAAGGTTTCATCGCCATGAACGATCACCTTGTTTTGTTGATACGTAAACGCAGCAATCACATCACGGACGTCTTGCGATGGATTTTCTAACATCGCGATTGTTTCATCAGCGTGGCAAGCAAACACGACCTGATCAAATTCCTCTACGCCATCATCAATGTCGGTCACGACCCATTTCGAGCCCTTTCGAGCGACTGAAACGACACCTTTGTCACATTTGATTTTGTCGGAAAACGTTGCGGTTAAACGCGCGACATATTCTTTGCTGCCACCTGTGACCGTATACCATTGAGGTCTATTATTGATGTTTAACAAGCCATGATTTTTGAAAAATCTTATGAATGTCTGGGCCGGAAAATCCAATATGCTTTCGGCGGGGCTGCTCCAAATTGCTGCGCCCATGGCCAATAGATAATAATCGCGAAACCAAGGTCCAAGAGCCAATTTATCAAGACATTGGCCAAGTGTAATAGAGCAATCTTCATTGATGAAGGATTCGGCTTTTTTGTTGAATTTCACGATCTCAAGCAACATGCCCAAATAAGACGGTTTGAAAATGTTGCGTGGCGCAAATAAATCGTTCGACGAATATTCCAGCCAGTTTTTGTGTATGCTGACACCGAATGACATGTCGCTGTTCACAAAGGGTACTTTCAATTCATTGAAAAGACCCAGTAAATTTGGATAATTCCAATTATTAAAAACAATGAACCCTGTGTCCACAGCAATAGGATCCGTGTGGCGGTCAATTGTAATCGTCCGGCTATGTCCGCCCACGTATTTATTTTTTTCGTATACAGTTATGTCATGGGTATTATTCAACAGATATGCTGTGCCTAACCCTGAAATTCCTGTTCCAATAATCGCGATTTTCATGTGTTCTCTATTCACGAACTCTGCTTAAATCTCAATGGCTTATATATTACATTTGCGTAATGTGGAATCCGGTCACAGCGAAATGATAAATTTTACGCCCTGTGCGGTATTTTGGGCCCATAATTTGCCGTCATGAAGACGAACGACAGCAGCGGCCAAACTTAACCCCAAGCCTGTGCCAATCGTCGAACGACTTTTGTCTGTGCGATAAAAACGACGGAAAATTTTCGGTAAATCATCTTTTTCGATGTGGTCGCCGGTGTTTTCGATTGCGATAATTATTTCGTTATCTTCGTTCCTGACGATAATGTTTATCTTGCCGCGCCGCGGTGTGAATTTTATCGCGTTGTCTAATATGTTCGAGATCGCCTGAAAAAACAGATCGCGATCGCCATAAAAAGGCGCTGATGTTAGTTGAACCGACAACTCTATCTGCTGTTCTTCGATCACAGGTTCGATGTAATCAATTAAATCGTGAACAATGTGTTCAAAATCGATTGCCTTGAAACGGCTTTTTTGTTGCACTTTTTCAATGCGTGAAACCCGTAGTAACGCATTAAACGTGTCAAGAATACGGTCCGCTTCTTCTATCAATTTATGATAAACACCCTCGTCAATTTGATCCGAATCTAAATCTTCGATTTGGTTTCGCATTCGGGTAAGGGGGGTTCTTAGGTCATGTGCGATATTGTCGGACATATGTGTCACGCCTTCGACCAAAGTTTGGATCCGATCCAATAGCGCGTTCAAAACTGTCGCGACATTGCTAAGGTCATCCCAACGCGAAGTGACTTCGATTCTTGCAGATAAATCACCTGTTTTCATTATGTTTTGGGCAATATCGGCAATTTTATTCGTTCCATTTACGACGAATATACTAATGCCGAAGGCGACAAGAATAATACAGGTGATTGAGGCAATGCTAACTAGGGCAACAAACTTCACGACATAAAAATCGTGTGAGACATCGGTTGTGTTCACGCCAATTAAGACGGTTTTATTGTTGTCCAGGATTCGAATTTGACCGACATATTGTTGATCGGTGGCAAATAAATCAAAAAGCAGGGTGCCATTTTCAAGTTTTTTTGAGGGCTCGGGTAAATCGTTGGGAAGCGTTTTCCCATCGGGTAGGATGTAATAGAGCCTTTGTGGATCAGACTCTGGAATCCTTCCCAAATTGTTTAAGTACTTTACTTCGCGATCAAATAGTTCCTGACCTCGATATAGAATAGCTTCACTGGAGTAGTGTTTGATAAAGAATGAAAATGACACAATCGCAAGCCCACCCAATACCGCAAATAAAAGTGCAATATAAAAGCTTGAACTTTTTGTATATCGACGTCTAATCGCCCTTGATGATATATCCGGCACCTCGCACGGTCCTTATAATCGGGACGTCAAAATCTTTGTCGATTTTGCTCCTCAGTCGGCTAATATGCACATCAATTACATTCGTTTGTGGATCAAAATGATAATCCCATACGTTTTCCAATAGCATGGTTCGTGTGACGATTGTCCCTTTGTTCCGTAACATATATTCCAAAAGGGAAAATTCGCGCGTCTGCAATGTGATTTCTTTGCCTTGGCGCGTCACGCGGCGGGATAATAAATCAACAGTTAGATCATGTGCCATCATTGTCGTGAGCGGCGAATTTTCGTTTTGTGCTTGCCGGCGGCCCAAAATTTCTGAGCGCGCTAAAAGTTCCGTAAATGCAAAAGGTTTAACCAAATAATCGTCACCCCCCGCGCGTAGTCCGGTAACGCGATCATCGACTTCGCCAAGCGCGCTTAAGATCAACACTGGGGTTAAATTACCAGAACCGCGAAGGGTTTTGATAATCGTAATGCCATCGAGGCCCGGTAACATCCGGTCAACGATGAGCATGTTGTAATTTTCAGTTGTCGCTAAAAATAGACCGTCTTTACCATTGTCTGCATGGTCGATGACGTGGCCGGATTCCTTCATCGCCTTTATGATATAGTTTGACACTTCTTTATCATCTTCGATCAGGAGTATTTTCATCGATTGGTCTTTCACGTAATTTCTGACATTTATATATTAATTAATTGTAATATTGCTATCTTTTTCCGTAAATAAAATTATGGTGTTGCGTCTATGTTAATGAAGGCAATTCCGCATCTAGTTTGGATGGCGGCTAAACCAAGAAGTCTTGAAATGGTGGTAATTGATAGGGTGATTTCCGACAAAAGATCGGTTGCTATTAAAATAAGGCTACAATTTTGCTGCCCCCAGCAATATCTATGGTAACGTTAAGTGTGGGCGCAAACCAAAATCAAATGAATTGGTCCCGTCTGTCTTGGGCGATGTTGACCCGAAGAAGAGGTGTCTTTTTCGCAGAATCGTCAACAGTCTTATTCTCGGGGTAAGTTATTTATCGACGTCTAAGATTTGATCGATAGGCAATCGACAGAAATCGTCAAAACGATCCAAAAGGGCGACCCATTGGTCGATCTCATCTTTTGTGAAGTGACGGTGCAACGCCGCACGGCGTTTTGCCATGACTGGTGACGCGCGTTCATAGGCGGCGACGCCAGTCGCGGTGAGCGTGACCAAAGTTTGGCGGCCATCATTTTCGTCACGCGATAATGACACCAAATCATTCGCAGCCATTTTTGGTAAAATGCGACTTATTAGCGAATGATCCGATTTCTGAAGCTCGGCCAATTCACGAATTGTAATGGGGCCGGCTTCTAACACATCCCAAAGGATGCGCCATTCGACAATGGACAATCCGCCGCCAATTTTTAGCAATTTTTGGGCCTGAGTCCGTGATGCGGCATAGGTCGCCGAAAGCCGTGAAAAAAGGTTCGCAGTTTCCCGCCGGCGCCGCACATCAAGACGTTTTTTATCCAAACTTGGGTCGGTCATTCATTGGTCCTTTTCATTGCTTTGTCATACAACATAAAAAAATACGTGACAAGTCACATATTTTCTGTAAGCTTTACTAAAAAAGATGATCATTCGTCATAAGGGAGGAAATTATGCTTAGATCTTTTTTCATTGGTGCGGCAATTGCGTGTTCGCCCATGGCTGCGTTTGCGCAAGCAACGTTGACGTCCGAAACATCAGGCCCAGGGTCATCGCCGCACTATATAGACACAACGCTTGCCGCATCGCTTGAGGCTGCAAATGTTGCAACGATGCAAATCACCGAAGGCGCAACATTAACCAATTCGGTCCAAGCTGTCGCAGAAGGTCGATTAGATATGACACCGGCGCCGTTGTTGTTGCCATTTTTGCTATCGCGCGGAATTGGTCCATATGCCGGTGTCGGTCCGGAAAAAGGTGCTGAATTGGCGGAAAACCTTCGGATAATCTTTTTCCATGCGGGTTCGCATCAAACATTTTCCTATTACAACTCAAATCCAATCACAGATATCCGCAATCTGAACGGCAAACGTATTTGGAATGGTCCACCTCGTGGTGCTGCGTTGACATCGGGTCGCGCAATGATCCAATTGCTGTCTGGCCTAAAAGACGGCGAAGGATACGAAGGAATTCAAACCCAATGGAACGAAACGATCGCAACAATCACGGGGGGCGGGGTCGATGCGTGGACCGTTCCGAACGGTTTGCCATCAGGGCGTGAAATTCAAATTGCTGCCGCAGGTGGTGTGACGATGCACGACATTCCGTCGGATTTGTATAATAGTGAGCTTGGCCAACAAATTGTCGCCGCACCCGGCCACGCGCCATTTTCGATGCCTGTCGAAGATTATCGCGCCGTTTATGCAGGCAATGATATTACGATCGTGACAGACGATGACACCTTTGACAGCTATTCGACTGCATTTGGGCAAATTGTGTCCAAATCGATGGATGAAGAGCTTGTCTATAATATCGTTTCAACGTTCCTAAAGAACAAAGATCGCTTTTTCAAAGGGTCGCCAATGGGGCCGTATTTGAACCTAACTTTCGGGGATATTAACGGCAAAGCCCAAGGCGCATGTGGTGCGGTTCAAGTTAAAATGCATCCAGGCGCAGTGCGCGCATACACGGACGCGGGATTTAAAATCGCGGAATGTTTGATCCCATAATTTGAAACGAAAAACGGGCTATCCCAGTTGGAGATAGCCCACAACAAAAAGTATTTACCATGCAAGATGAAGTATCGATGCCAACGGGTAACAAACCTATGGGCAAAAAAATTGCCATGATCCTCGCATTTATTTTGGTGGTCGTTGGTATGGTAAATACGTTGCCGGAAATTTATGGTCTGCAAGACGGCTTGCGCGAATTGACTGGCATTAAATTTCTGCGAATTTCTGGTTTCACGACCGAATATTTTTATCCGCCAATTTTCTTTTTGATGATGTTGATAGTTGCGCTGGATGCAAGCATGTATCGCGAATTCAAGGCCGCACAGAAAAATAGATATATCGGTCTTGCGATGGATTTTGGTCTTATCTTAGGTGCGTTTTTGGGGGCATTTGGGTATCTGGTTGAAATCGATAGTATTTGCTTGATCGACCAATTCACGGGGGTGCGCGAACAGCTCATTCAAGAAGCCCTTGAGCGGTCAGCTGGCGTGATACCCGGCATTAGTTTCGAAGCAGAGGTGCCTGCATGCCAAGCCCGTTTTGGTATTTGGATTTTGCCCTTATTGTTCACCATCATCACATTATTTTTCATATACAATGCTCGGGTGTGGGGGCTTCCGTTGGTATTGGTGGCTTGTAGCGTTGTTGCTTATACGGTTGGCACGTCGCTTATTTGGATATTTGATCTATCGGATAACAATTTTTTGCTGACAAAGTTGGGCGCCGACGGAGGGGATGTGGCAGCGGCGGCGATCCAAAAAGCGACCAATGTGTTTACAACGCCAGACGGTTTTATGGGGCGTTTCATGGAAATCGTTGTCAGCCAAGTGTTCCCATATGTTATTTTGGGTTCGCTTTTTGGTTCCTGCGCGGGCGGCACCGCGTTGATCAAAGTCGCCGTCAGATGGACCCGACATCTTCGTGGTGGACCTGCGCATGCTGCAATCGTGTCATCGGCGATGTTTGGCACAATAACGGGCGGGCCTGTTACAAACGTATTGTCAACGGGGCGCTTGACGATTCCAATGATGAAGAGATCCGGCTTCAAACCTGAGTTTGCGGGCGGGGTCGAAGCGGCGGCGTCGTCGGGTGGGCAAATCATGCCACCCGTTATGGGAGTTGCCGCGTTTGTTTTGGTGGCGCTGACCGCTGTGCCCTACAACAAAGTGATCATCGCAGCGTTCATCCCTGCGATATGCTTCTTTTTTTCAATCTTTCTCGCGGTGATGTTTCAATCGCGGCGGGACAATATTCAAGCGGTTGGAACCGTCCCTTCAGATATTGAAATGACGCGACAAGATTGGGTTAATTTGTCAATAATTGTCGTTCCCATTTTGGTTATATTGGTTCTGCTTTTAGCCACAAAAGACATGATTTCGATGCCGTTTTTGGGACGCGCAATAAATCAAACATTGATGAATTCAACCGGTGATGCCGTTTCTGCCGGATGGTGGGCCGTCATTGTATTGATCCCGATGTTATTCTTGGATCCCGGAACACGCAAAGCGCCGTCAAAAATATTGGAATCGATTTCCGATGGTGGATTGTTGGTATCTCGATTGTTTTTGTTGTTATTTGCCGTTTCCATCATCGCAGCATTTTTGAACGAAAGCGGTTTGAACGGTGAATTGACACGCGCGGTGACATCTTGGTTGGAAACCGCAAAGATGATTAATCTATTCGGATACCAAGTTGAAATCGTGGGTGGTGTATATTTGATGCTTGCGCTGGCTTGTACGATGCTTTGCGCGATTTTATTGGGAATGGGGATGCCAACAGTGCCAGCGTATGTGAACGTCGCAATCCTTTTGGGACCTTTGTTAACCGAGCTAGGCATCAGCATGTTTACCGCACACATGTTTGTATTTTACTTTGCTGTCGCTTCGGCAATCACGCCCCCTGTTGCGGTTGCGGCTTTTGCCGCGGCATCTGTGGCCAACACAGAACCCATGCGCACGGGTGTATCGGCGGTTCGAGTAGGAATCGTTATGTTTGTGATCCCTTTTGTCTTTGCGTGGTACCCAGAGCTTTTATTGATCGAAGAGGCGGTTACGATTACCGACGACGCTGGCCAACGAGTGTTAATGGATGGATATTCCGGACGGGTTGAATATATTCATTTACTGAAGCTTGGCTTAAGGTTGGCGTTTTCGTTATACTTGCTTGCCTCCGCTTTAACCCGCTTTGACAGTTCAAATATGGCGAAATGGGAAATCGTATTGCGCCTTGTCGCCGCGATTTTGATCCTTTGGAAAACCGACGTTGGCATGTGGACAGGGATCGCGTTAGGGGTCTCTTTGCTCATACTTCATCGCTTCTCAAACCGAAATTTACGAACTGCGTAAAATCAACTTGCATGTGCCGCGCACAAACGGCACGGTTTGGGAATGACAGGTTCTATTGATACACGCATTCGCACAAGTTTTGATAAACAAACGCTTATGGCAACTCTTGGTGCCAACATCGAGGATGTTCAATCCGGACGGGTATCTATTCGTGCGCCCCTTGCGCCACATGTTTTGCAACAGCATGGGTTTGGTCACGCGGGATTGACATTCGCGATTGGTGATAGCGCAGCAGGGTATTCCGCGTTGACGCTTTTTGATCCCGAGACAGAAGTTTTAACTGCAGAAATTAAAATTAATTTACTGGCCCCCGCAAAGGGCGAATTTTTGATCGCACGTGGGCGTGTTATCAAATTGGGTCGCCGATTGTGTGTCGTTGCATCGGACATTTTTGCTTATGACGCAGGCAAAGAAACCTTGATCGCGATTATGCAGGGAACAATGGTTCCTGTTTGACACCAAATTGCATATTCAATGCGATCGCGTGGTAACTTTTAAAAACTTAATTCTGCCCCTTGCGATTCCAATAAGGATCGTATAGCAAAACTTCACCTTTCGGCGGGTTGGCGGAGAGGTTACGCACCGGATTGCAAATCCGTGTAGACCGGTTCGATTCCGGTACCCGCCTCCACAATATCTTGTAAAAATCCTCAACATAATCGATTTAAAAACAACATGTTGTTTTGAATTTCTTGCACACAATTCGTGCACAAAATTTCGGTGTAGATTTGACGATTCTTTTGTTGTGCCCTTGCTCTCTAAAACTTATTCACAAACTATGCTAACAAGCGCCCCTTATGATATTTAGGCTGGCTTGGGGGCAGATACTAAATTCGTTCAAACGACACACTGAAGCGCAACACTAATTCATTCCATCAATTCGATTACAAATAGAATTTTCCAGACCTTTTCTTTGATCTTAGCAACCAAAATTCAATGCCATCTGGCCTACTTGATAAATTTAGTGAAACTGCAGATTTCAACTAGCGTTTAACTTACAATCTCCCAGCTTCCGTCAGGTTGCCGGCAAGCAGTGCCATAGCCACTTTGTTTTTTACCACCAATTATAATTTCTTGTGTGTATTCTCTGCAATAACGGTCGCCAGTTGAATATGTTCTCCTTGGCGTAAAGCTGCCTGAGTTTCCACTGTCTGGGTTAACCCAGTCACTCGTGACATTAGATTTGTTGTATTCGAGAGCTTCAGAATATGCAGACTGAGCTAGCTGGCGATCGAGAGCATCTAGCTGAGAACCTATACTTTGACCCATAACTCCGCCAATAAACGCACCTAAAATTGTCGCCATACCTTCATTTTTGCTACCTTCAGCCATATCATTTGCTAATGCTCCACCAACAATCATACCAGTTATTGCACCGATTTGCTGCTTGGGTCCTGCTTCTTGAGCGGTAGATACCGAAGTAGTCGGGCCGCAAGAAGTAAGTGTTATAAGTGATATGCAAAATAATAGTCGTATCATATTGAAGTCCATCTGGTGACAACATCAGCTTACTTGAAATAAGTATATTTACATTAAAAAACAATATGTATTGAAAATACCAAATTGAAGTTTTCACACACTAATTTGGCAGCAGATACCCCGATCTTGCTTGTAGGCATATCAAAGAAGTAATGTGCTGCTCGGATGAGTTCTACACATCCTTCTGAATATATCTAAAATAGTAGATCAAGGCTAACATCAGGGCGAACTGACCTGACACGTCACCAATCGCATAGCCTAGCATTTGAGTAGAAAGACTGAACTCATTTTGCAGTAAGCCAAGACCAAGGCCATTCAAAATGGATCCCAGAAAGCCACCAAGAAGTAGCCACTTCCACATACTTGTGTCCATTTCGGTTGAAGAAATATGTGCAAATAGGGAGACGAGTTTCATCCCGACATAACAAGCCAATAAACTAACGATTGGCCCTATTAATGGTACTCCCTGAGGTTGGATTAATAATCCGTACATGAAGTAGCTAACTGGTAAGAGATATAGAATTGATTTCCAGCCAAAGAAGTGTGCAGCTAACATACGAACACCATGTGGCAAGAATAACAGGCTGATCGCAGGTGGAACTGCGGTTAAATACATTGATTGAATTGGTACAATAACGGCAGTCGTGAGTGAAAACGCTACCAAGTATGCAATCGTTACAACAATAAAGTTTTGAAAATGTTCTTTCATTAACTCGGCAAATGCTTAGTCTGCTGGAGCGTAGTAGCCACGAACTGGGCCTACTTTTTTTATTTCACCAGATACTTCCATTGCTTTGAGCGCCCTAAAGATTGATGGGCGTGAAAACTCTTGCAGTAGCGGATGCTCAAGTAGATCTGACGTCGAAGCACTTCCATCTTTCCTTTCATGCAGATCAGCAACTGCTGAAACCAACGTTCTGTTCAAATGACTATGATCAGACAGACCTAAATCGGCTTCCATCTTCGTTACCATAAGTTTCAATTTCGCAAGTTTCGTTAGTTTGTTTGGCATGCGAGTTCTACCTCTACTCTTGTCGCACTACGATATAGTTGCTTTCCAGCAAAATGCAAAAGAAATCACTTTCCGCCAAGTAGGGCTTTACGGATAAAAATTTAGTACTACACTAATACCTATTAATCAAAAGACCTTTATCTGTGAGTGGGAGCTTGTCAGGCTAATGGTCTGGCAAGCTTTCTTCAAATAATCATTAACATACCGCCAACGTAACTATATCTGGGCAGTTTAAACACTAAGGTAATTTTGGTTAAATTTTCGGTGTAGATTTGACGATTCCCCTGTTAGTGTTTGGAGTATGTAAACAGGAGACTTTTGCTGATGAGCTATGGAGTGAATTCCATACAAATCCACAAGAAATTGAGATTGGATAAACGGGCAGGGAGCGAGAACTGGTATGCTCGTTTGACACTGCCAAATGGCAAGAGACTGATTAAGACGACGAAGACTGACAATTTAGAGATAGCTAAAGAAGTTGCATTGCGCGTTTACTATGAAGTCGATGCAAGAATTCAAAACAAACTGCCTGCGGCCACTATGACTACTAGCACCCTGTATTCCGGCAATCGCATAAAGGCGATTAAATAAATTCACGATTGTTTGCGCAGTAAAGCCACGCCGTTTTGCGCTGAAGATTAGTTTAGCATCTGGCTTTTTAACATGTTCAGGATATTGCGCTGCATACTTAATCAGTTGTTTCTGCAATCTTGAATTCACCAAAACAGTGCAGCTGTCACTACCCTTGGTTTGTGACGCGGATGGGTAAATCGTGTCTTTGACGTTACCATCTCGATCAAAAACGTCTTCCACTTTTAGTGCAGCAATCTCACAGGCACGCAAACCAGCGTAAAAGCTTAGTGCAACAATTGTGTGATTTCGTGTTGGATATCTAAGAGAGTTGATGACAGCTGTTAATCGTTTAGACTCTGCATGAGTTAATAGCTTTGCTTGTTTCATTTTGGGACCCATAAATGTTTGTTTTTGTTATCTAAAATAATAAAGTCACACATTTCAAAAACCGATCGAAAAAGGCAGATTTTTATCCATTTGAAATCATTGGATGAATGCAGAAATGTTATAGATTGTTACTTCTATAACATTTATTTTTGCTGATCTGGCTTTGTGCAACACTCGCAAGTGTTGCAAATCGGTGACTCGGTTTTTGAAGTCTATTTTCAAGACTCGGTAAGAATCGGAAATGTCTGTATTGTCACGAACTTGGAGGAGATATCATGTTTGCGTACAGTGAAGATGGACACCATTTCTTAGGATGCCGTGTGAATGCATTTGGAAAAATGCAGGTAGTCTACGATTTTGATGGAGAAAAGCATAAAGTGTACGATGTCGAAACACCGAATGTTACGAGCGTGGTATTAGATAGTGCAATTAAAAAAGCACTTAAACAACGACGAGTCTTACCAGCCTTATTTGCTGCGCTATCTTCACAAAATATTCACTTGCGAGAATCTGTGTAATCTTCCAACCTAAAAGTCTGCTGCCATAACAACCGCCAAGTGTGGATCATTAGGTATGCGACTACTATGAAATTAGCATTCGAAAAAACGCCTGTTATTAATCTTGAAGTTGATCTCAAGAAAAAGGGGATTAGCATTGGGGATGACCTATCACTAGTCATGACCGATAAGGGCGACTTGTTCGTCTATTTTCAGCCAAAGCAAAGTTTTTTGTCTCGCATTTTTATTAACAAGCGACCAAGGCGCCTGGGGCAGCTCGAAACCGAAGTGTCTGACGAACTAGCAGTATGCCTTGATCCCAAAGATCATGTAAGAATTAGAGTGGTTGATGCAACGCCCAAGTATCTCGCAAAGGATGGTGTGGATAGCCTCTTCGTTTCTATTTGGATTTCTGATTAGGCTGGTTAATCACGTGAAGGCATAGTTCTGTTCGCAACTTGAAAATGTTCTTACGACATTCCCAGTGTTGTTTACTGCTTTTAAGATTTTTGCGAAGCCAGAGTTCGTGCTGCTGTTCTTTAAGGAGTTTCTTTTGCAGCTTGTGAACGCTTGGCTTCATACCAATATTTTAAATTCATCTTAAACGCATCTCAATCTGAATATTCATAATTAATCAAAATTAGGAAGGTTAGTTTTAAACGCTTCTTCTGGATCGATATGGTTCATTATGTCTGCCAATATTGACTGTCTAAATGCGCCGACGTGCTCGGCAAGGTTTGTTTTTGGTGGAACTTTTATACGGCCTCTATTTTCCATGAAAAATTCTCTCATCATTTTTGTTGCGACTTTTTCCGAAATTAGAGTTTGTTTATGAACTGGGACGCTTTGCAGTAGTATTCTTAGATATTCTCTAAATATTTCAATTGGTTCATCAACGCCGTCGCCAAAATATTCTCTCCAATTTACCTCAGCAGAAGCATTTTTTTCTGCATCCGGATCAAAATCTTTCAGATATTTTTTATTATGTTTGCCTTTTGTAGATACACCCCAAGCCGATAAGTCTGGTAGATTGTGACTTTTAGTGAAAATTCTTATGAATTGAAACCGTCTACCGGTACTTACCGGTATAGCATTTTGTATTTTTTTTACATTTGGAAATGATGTTTTTGCCCAAGTAAGAAACTCTTTAAAACTCATAGATTGTCGATTTTCAGCAAGTACCATGAGCAAAAATGGATAATGGCACGCAAGCACATAATCCGTAATTGTGGGTTCTCTTTCACCACGTAGAAAATGATTTTCTTCATAGATTTCTTTTGACATGAATGAAATGGAGGGACATAAATTCCTACCAGACTTTATGTCTTGCAAGTGTTTGGACAAGACGAGCAATTATACCTTGGTCTACTATTTTAGTAACATACTTCTTGCGACCACTGTGACTATTTGCACCTTGTATTTCCGCACTCGCATAAAGCCTTTGGAATAAATTCACGATTGTTTGCGCACTGAGGCCACCCCGCTTTGCACTGAAGTTTAACTTAGGGTCTGGTTTTTTTGATACACCTTTTCTCAAATTGGCACATAATATAATTTCTTATCGATATTCCTCAAATATTGACAGGCAGCCTTCTTAGGCCTTATTTGGATTGGGCTAGGTTCAAATGCGGTTTGCACCACAAATGTGAGGATAAAATGGACCTTGATCTCGTCCATTACAAAAAAAATGTTATCGTAGTTGATAACCCAAGTGACGCTAATTCGATAGCGCTAAACGAAGTTAATAGGGGAAATACCACCTCAATACACCCAACTCCATTTGAACCGATTATCAATAGTTTTTCTACTTCAATAGTTTTGAATTTGAGAGCGTTTAAATTTCTGAATAGACGTGATTTTGGAGAAAGTGAAAGCTCTGGTGTTCAAAAATCTATAACTGCATCTGCGACCTTGGACTCATCAAGCGGCTCGGAGCTAAGTTATTTTGGAACCGATCAATCGGTGCAGAAAATAAATATAATATTCAAAGAAAATGATGTGGATGAAAATGAAATAAGTTTAAGGACAGTGCTTAAGCAAAAAACAGAAGAAAAAAAGTTCAAAGTAGCTCCATCTGAGCGCATCGATTTATATGTCAAACTATCTGCAAAAGAATTTGAAATTTTTTATCATGATGCAGAATTAAATTATGTGAGATCTGTTCTCCAATTGGAAATCTCGTTAAAAGAAAGATGTGGAATTTACGTGAATTCTTCTGGTGGTGTAGGAAAACATAAATTTAAGTTGTTGACCCGTGAAATATTGGAACAGTCTGACCTTAAGCGAAATGATGTGACTTTCGCTGACGGTAATATATTCAAGCAATTTTCTTTTAATTGGGTTCCATCAAAATCTTTCAAAGATGAAAATGAGATTGACAAATATTTTTCAGATCGGTCAAAAATATCGTCGAGGTTCCGCAATTCAAGCAATGATCAACTAATTTTTGGATCAGAGAATCTTATTTGGATTTTGGTAATACTGGGAATATTTTCTGGTGCCATTGCTTATTTTTCTTAAGGCATTAAGACTTTTTCATGGTTATTATATGCTTGCTTTTATAACGAACATTAAATCAGTAATGGGTAAAAATCTGGATCTTGCATGAGAGCTGGAAGGAACATGCTAATTCGTAAACAAATCAGTTTAGCTCAATTGCTTCCAATGCGGCTTAACTTTCGTAATTAAATATAGTGATACAGTAACAATAGGATTTAAAAGCTGTAACATTACTGTACACAAAAATGTACACACTTAAAATATTGCTAACTATTTAATTGATTATATTTTGATTAATTAGATGTAATTCTATTGCAAATCCGTGTAGACCGGTTCGATTCCGGTACCTGCCTCCACAATATCTCGTAAATGATCCCGATATAATCCCCATAATAACAATATATTGTTTTGAATTTTGTGTACACAATTCGTACACAAAATTTAGGTGTAGATTTGACGATTCTGTAGTTGTGTTTTGAACCCGCCAGAAATAGCCTCGAATGAAAGTGTTTTTCACGAGGTCTATCATGAGTTATTCACCTAATCCTAATCG
>JAYPUL010000039.1:0-23921 GCA_038134005.1 Paracoccaceae bacterium
GGGCGACAAGGGTGTTTTGAAAGCTATATTTCAGGACCAGGCATTTCGCGCATTTGCAACATAATGACGGGACAGCACCTTGAACCAAATGACGTTTTCACCCGTCGCAAAACCGATCCAAAGATTGAAACGGTTTGGAACGTTTGGTGCGATTTGGTGGCTGAACTTTTAATTTCGACATCCTATGTTGTTGATCCTGATGTGTACGTTCTGGGTGGAGGCGTGTCAAAAATTCCAAATTTGGACAAAGACATTTCTAAAGCGTTCCTGCGCCGATCCTTACCCGGGTTTCGGCAACCAGATATCAAAATTGCCAAAGGCGGGGATAGCAGCGGCGGGCGTGGCGCAGCCTATGCAGCCTGGCTTGCATCTTTTAACGATGCGATTGACATCACCCATAACAACGACATCACATAGTGGGGACAGACCGTTGACTATAGACCATTGGATAATGCCCAAAATGACGTTTTCGGACGGCCATGTCTGGAACGACCATGTGTTGGGCATATCGGATGGGATTGTTGAAAAATTCTGTCCCTTATCAGACATTCCATCAGGCGCGATCCCGACAGAAGTCGACGGTGTCGTTTTTCCGGGTTTTATTGATTTGCAAGTCAACGGCGCAGGAGGTGTAATGTTCAACAACACACCCACGCCAGAAGGTCTTTTGGCAATTCGTGAAGCATTATATAAGCAGGGCACATTTGGCATTTTACCTACCTGTATTACAGATACGTCAAATGTCTTAGAAGCCTGTTGCGATGCCGTGATCAAAGCGCGATCAGTGCCGGGCATATTGGGGATCCATATCGAGGGCCCGCATATTTCGTTGGAACGTCGCGGTACGCATTCTGCGTCCGAAGTGCGTCCATTTGATACCACAACCCTAAATTTGATCCGACTCCTGCGCGACAATGATGTTTTTACGAAAATCACAATCGCGCCCGAAGCGATCAAACCCAACGAAATTGGTCAGCTTGTCGAGATGGGCGTGTATGTTGCAATTGGCCATACGGCCGCATCCTATGAACAGACAATACAAGCCATTGACGCGGGGGCACGTGGGTTTACCCATTTATTCAATGCAATGCCACCAA
This sequence comes from Paracoccaceae bacterium, assembly GCA_038134005.1. GTDB lineage: Bacteria > Pseudomonadota > Alphaproteobacteria > Rhodobacterales > Rhodobacteraceae > CAJXSD01. Next base: position 1,098 of record JAYPUL010000039.1, read on the forward strand.
TCGTTAACCGCGACCCGGGTCCTGTGGTTGCTGCATTAAATTCTGATGCCTTTTGTGGGCTTATTTGTGATGGGATCCACGTGTCTTATGAGGTCTTGCGCATGGCAATACGCGCCCACGCACACACGGACCGCATGTTTTTTGTGTCAGATGCAATGCCAACCGTCGAAGGGCCCGATATGTTTGAATTGTATGATCAAACCATACGCGTTTTTGACGGTAAATTGGTTAACGACGAAGGATCATTGGCGGGCGCACATATTTCACAACGCGATAACGTTCATCGCGCTTTGACCGGTTTAGGATTATCGTTGGAAGACGCCTTGAAAATGGCAATTACCGTACCAAGCACCATCTTGGGTGCGCACCATCTTGGATCAGTGTTGAGCCGCCCGCAGGATAATTTATTTATCGCGGATCAAGAATTTACATTTATTCAATCCTTCACCAACGCATAAAAAAACTGGGCAAAAATGCCCAGTTTCGTGTTATTTTTCAATCGATTAGACGTCGAATGACAATGGTTTAACCTGTTGGAACAATTTCGATGCTTCCAATTCTTTAACGATTGAAGGCGCAATTGGCGCATCCAGATACAACAACGCAATCGCTTCTGACCCTGCGGATTTACGCCCAAGCGTAAAGTTTGCGATATTGACGCCATTTTTACCCATGGTTCCACCCAAGGTTCCGATGATCCCGGGAACATCTTCGTTTGTGGTATAAAGCATATGCGCACCGACTTCGGCATCGATATTGATGCCTTTGATCTGGATGAAACGCGGTTTGCCATCGCTAAAGCATGTGCCCGCAATAGAACGTTCACGCTTGTCGGTCACAACCGTCACTTTGATATAACCCTCGAACGAACCAGATTTATCCTGGTTGGTTGTGGAAATTTGAACACCGCGTTCTTTGGCAATAACAGGCGCAGAAACCATGTTCACATCTGGGTTGGCCTTTTTCATAATGCCCGCAATCACGGAACAATTTAGCGCGGCCAAGTTCATTTCGGACACGCATCCGTCGTATAGTATGTTGATCGCTTTGATGGGTTCGTCTGTCATCTGACCGACAAAGTTCCCAAGATGATCAGCCAATTTCACCCAAGGGCTCATGATTTTTGCTTCTTCAGCGGTCATGGATGGCATGTTCAATGCGTTTTCGACGGCACCGGTCAACAGATAGTTTGACATCTGTTCAGCGACTTGCAATGCAACGTTTTCTTGGGCTTCGGTGGTCGCCGCGCCAAGGTGTGGGGTACACACAACGTTTGGCAAGTTGAACAAAGGGTTTTCCTTTGCAGGTTCTTCGGAAAAAACGTCAAACGCGGCACCCGCAACATGGCCCGATTGCAACATCTCGGCCAACGCTTGTTCATCGACCAAACCACCGCGGGCACAGTTAATAATGCGTACACCTTTTTTGGTTTTCAAAAGGTTTTCGCGGCTTAGGATATTGCGTGTGCTGTCCGTTAACGGAACGTGCAGTGTAATGAAATCTGCACGCGTTAATAGGTCATCCAATTCAACCTTTTCAACGCCCATTTTTTCGGCTTTTTCTTGGCTAAGAAATGGGTCGAACGCGATAACTTTCATCTTTAAACCGCGGGCGCGATCACACACGATACCACCGATGTTCCCCGCACCAATAACACCCAGAGTTTTATTGGTTAACTCGACACCCATAAATTTGGATTTTTCCCATTTCCCCGCATGTGTAGATGCAGACGCTTCTGGAATTTGGCGTGCTACGGCAAACATCATCGCAATCGCATGTTCAGCGGTGGTGATCATATTGCCAAACGGTGTGTTCATGACGATCACACCTTTTTTTGACGCGGCTTCTTTGTCAACGTTATCAACGCCGATGCCCGCACGACCAACGACTTTTAGACGTGTTGCTTTTTCCAAGATGGTCGGGGTAACTTTCGTTGCTGAACGGATGGCAAGACCATCGTAATTACCAATGATTTCAGCAAGTTTTTCTTTATCTTTGCCAAGTTGCGGCATGAAATCAACGTCGATTCCGCGGTCGCGGAAAATCTGTACAGCTGTTTCGCTAAGTTCGTCAGAAACTAATACTTTCGGTGCCATGATCCGGCCTTTCTATAACTAAGGGGAAAGATTTTGCCCACCCATCGAGGATGGACAAAATCTGTCGGGCCTACGTGCCCGACGGAAATAAGAGGTTAGGATTGTGCGTTGATTTCTTGCGCAAAGGCCCATTCAAGCCATGGCAACATGGCAGCGATATCTGCGGTTTCAACTGTGCCTCCGCACCAAATCCGAAGACCTGCTGGCGCATCACGATAGGCACCAATATCATACGCGACATTTTCAACATCTAAGCGTTTTGCAACCGCCTTGGCAAAGGCAGCACCATCTTTGATGCGCGCATCGGTAAATTTCAAACACACCGATGTGTTAGATTGCGTTGCAGGATCATTTGCCAAATTCGCAATCCAGTCCCGCGCATCACAGAAATCCCAAACCGTTTTCGCATTGGCGTTTGCGCGGGCGATCAGCCCCTGCAAACCGCCGATTGATCGCGCCCAATCCAAGGCAACCAAGTAATCTTCGACGGCCAACATCGACGGCGTATTGATCGTTTCACCAACAAAGATACCGTCGATCAATTTGCCGCCTTTGGTCATGCGGAAAATTTTTGGCATCGGCCAAGCGGGCGTATAGGTTTCCAAACGTTCAACCGCACGCGGCGACAAAACCAATATACCATGGGCCGCTTCGCCGCCCAAAACCTTTTGCCAGCTAAAGGTGGTGACGTCCAATTTATCCCAGGGTAAATCCATCGCGAAAGCGGCCGAGGTCGCATCACAAATCGTTAGACCTTCGCGATCAGCCGGGATCACATCACCATTTGGAACGCGCACACCCGAAGTGGTGCCATTCCATGTAAATACGACGTCTGTGTTGTAATCTATCGCCGCCATATCAACGATATCACCATAGTCAGCGGTTTTCACATCTGCGTCGATTTTTAGTTGTTTGACGACATCGGTCACCCACCCTGCGCCAAAGCTTTCCCATGCGACCATAGTCGCTTTGCGCGCACCCAAAAGCGACCACATGGCCATTTCAACCGCGCCAGTGTCGGACGCAGGAACGATGCCAATGCGGTAATCCGCGGGGATGCCTAAAATTTCACATGTGCCTTCGATGGCGGCCTTCAGTTTGGCTTTGCCAACAGCGGCACGATGCGACCGACCCAATGGGGCGTCTGCCAATTTATTCAAAGTAAATGTGGGGTTTTTGGCGCAAGGCCCAGAAGAGAATTGCGCATTCAACGGACGCGCGGCCGGTTTTTCAATAGCCATGTAGCTACCCTTTCAGATAATCGCCTCTCGTTGGGGAGAGGTGTCCCACAGACCGAATTAATGGGGAATTGCGGCTTTCACAATCGACAAAATGTCGCTATAGCGGCGCTTGAATAAAAATTTGCGACACTTTTGTCCTCTATCGGAAACTTGGCACATGTATACATCGACGCTTATCGCTGCACCGCAAACCATTCTTGAAGCGCCATTGGTAGAAAACCTTAGAAATGCTTGGGGTGGCGGGGACATACGTTGGTTGTCAGAGAACATAGCCGCCGAATTTGACATGCCACACATCCCCGACACGCGATGGTCAGTCTGGCAAGATTTGCAAAACCTGCGCGTTGACATGGTTTTGCAACCCACCGACGGACGTCGTAAAAAAATGTTGCTTGCCGATATGGACAGCACCATGATTGAACAGGAATGCATCGACGAGCTTGCCGATATGGCCGGTGTAGGCGAGCGGGTCAAAGAAATCACAGCACGCGCCATGAATGGCGAATTGGATTTTGAATCTGCCCTGAACGAACGCGTTGGATTGTTAGCCGGGTTGCCCATATCTATCATTGATCAAGTTTTGAATGAACGCATCACCTTTATGCCCAGCGGGAAAACGCTTTTGGCCACCATGAAGGCGCACGGCGCATATGCCGCTTTGGTATCAGGCGGGTTCACTGCCTTTACCGACAAAGTGGCCGCGCATTTAGGGTTTGATGAAAACCATGCAAATACGTTGCTCACGGATGGGAATACATTGTCGGGTCAGGTCGGTTTGCCGATCTTGGGCAAACAGGCAAAAGTGGACGCACTGGAACGGATCACCCAAACGCTTGGCATCACAGAATCAGACGTGATCGCGGTCGGAGATGGCGCAAATGATTTGGGAATGTTGCATCGTGCAGGGACCGGCGTCGCATTGCATGCCAAGCCATCAGTCGCGGCACAGTGCGACGTGCGCATCAATTTTGCAGACCTCAGCGCGCTTTTATATATCCAAGGATATAATGCATCAGATTTTGCATCATAAACGAAAGTAATATGTAAAAACCCACAATGCCCACAATCATCGTGGGCGTATTTTTTTGCTTATTATCAATATATTAATGTGGTTTTTCCTAAACCTTCGGTAGAAACCAACGCAGATCACAAACAGTTTTAATTTTAAACCTTAGATCAATGTAATCCCCGAATACGCTGTGCCAAATGTTGGTCATCAACTTAACCAACCGTGGAGCATGACAAACAATTCTCTCCACACGCACACAAAGGAAACTAAAATGTTTAATTTTTCAAAAACACTTTCATTGGCCGCCGCATTCACTCTTAGCGCAGGCCTAGCATTGGCGATGGCGCCTGTTGAATTGACCAAAGAGAACAAAGCGCACATCACCCAAATGTTGACTGAAATGGGTTATTCGGTTGGCAAAATCAAAATCGAAAAAGGTCTGTACGAAGCCTATGCTAAAAAGGACGGTGGAAAATTTGAAATCATGTTGGACAGTGATTTCAACATCGTTAGCGGAAATGACAACGACAACAGTTAATATCAGGTGGGCGGCGCAATGCCGCCCCATTTTTTAAGGAGACGGACATGACATTTGAAAAGAAGGTTTGGGATCCATTGGTTCGGATTTTTCATTGGACCTTGGTCGGGTGCTTTGCGGCAAATGCGATAATCGTTGATCCCGAGGCAAAGGTGCACCTTTGGATCGGATATACAATTATTGGTCTAGTCACCTTTCGCATAATTTGGGGGGTGATCGGTACAAAATACGCCCGTTTTTCTAGCTTTCCACCAAATGTGTCTGCATCGCTTCAACAGGCGAAAGACATGTTACGACCGTCAAAAGATCACCATATTGGACATACTCCATTAGGCGCATTGATGATTTACAACCTGATTTTGACGTTAGCCGGGATTGGGGTGTCGGGTTATTTGATAACAACAGATATGTTTTGGGGCGTCGAATGGCCCGAAGAGATTCATGAAGCATTGGTTACATGGGCGGAAATATCGGCATTGGCCCACATCGCCGCCGTCATCTTTGAAAGTCGCCGAACACAGGTAAATTTGGTAAAAGCCATGATCACCGGACGCAAACAGTTCAAAACCTAAATCTTTATGGTGATTACGGTCGGCGAAAACAATCGCCGACCCACTTTTATTATTGTTTGGAACCGTGAAATGGGGACATCGCGAAAACGATCGCAGAACCAAACAGGATGCCAAAAATTCCCGAGAATACCGCGCCCGCAAACCATTCGACCAGCCCGTTCAATGGATAATCGCCTTGGACAAAAGATTGCACGATATGCATGCCTTGTTCGGGCAAATGCCAACCATAGTGTTCCGCTGCGTGTATCAAAATACCGCCACCCACCCATAGCATCGCCAATGTCCCAGTAAAGGACAAGGTTGATAAAAACACAGGCATAGATGTCAAAATACCGCGGCCCAGCGCCGCCAATGGCCCGTCTTTGTGCGTTGTAAGCAGGTGAAGACCAAAATCATCCGCCTTCACAATCAAAGCAACAGCGCCATACACGACAAAGGTGACGAAAAACGCAACGACCAGTAATGCGGCCGCTTGCGTTCCGATAGTTTGACCATCCACTGTAGATAAGGCCAAGGTCATAATTTCGGCGGATAGGATGAAATCTGTTTGCACCGCGCCTGAAACGGTTTGATCTTCGGATTTAGGCTTTGCCGCGCCACCGGAATGCGCGCCATGGCCCAGCATTTCGATGACTTTTTCCGCGCCCTCAAAACACAAAAACAAACCACCCAAAACCAATAAGGGCGTGATCGCCCAAGATGCGAATTGGGATAAAATAAGTGCCGCAGGCAAAATAAACAAAAGTTTGTTTTTGAGTGATCCAACAGCAATGCGTTTAACAATTGGCAATTCGCGCGCGGCCGGAAACCCCACAACGTATTTTGGCGTCACAGCTGCGTCATCGACGACCACACCCAATGATTTCGTGCTGGCCTTCGTCGCGGCAGCAACCACATCATCCATCGATGTCGCGGCCGTTTTCGCGATCAATGCGATATCATCCAATAAGGCAAATAAACCTGAACTCATGCACCGCCCCCCTTTGCTTTGCAACGCGTCATACCCGATAACTTGTGCGTGAGACAAGGAAAAGCGTTGCATGGGGGGCTGGACTATTTTCAATTGAACGCCAAATATGCATCATGGAATTTGAAAAAGGTGCAAAAAAATGGAAATAGCAATCTTTGCAGGTGGATGTTTTTGGGGGATGGAAGATTTGATCCGCCGCATTCCTGGCGTTTTAAAGACGCGCGTTGGCTATACCGGTGGTCACGTGGATAACCCAGATTACAAACTGGTTTGCACCAAAACCACAGGCCACGCTGAAGCCGTCGAAATTGAATTCGACCCTACGATCGTCAGTTATCGTAAATTGTTGGAATTCTTTTTCCAAATCCATGACCCTACCACGATCAATCGCCAAGGCAATGACATCGGCGATAGTTATCGATCAGAAATCTTTTACACCACTGATGCGCAAAAAACCGAAGCTGAAAACACCATTAGGGACGTAAACGCATCTGGCATCTGGCCCGGTACGGTTGTCACCAAAATCACGCCTGCCGCAACCTTTTGGATCGCCGAAGATTTTCATCAAGATTACCTTGTGAAACACCCCAACGGATATACCTGTCATTTCCCGCGTCCGGATTGGGTCTTGCCAAGAACCGCATAACGGATCATGCATGGTGTAGTTGTAGGATTGCACCATGCACCCAATAAAAGGCATTTTTCTTAAACTGATGGCTGTCGCGTCCTTTATTGTGATGTCGTCATTGGTCAAATACGTATCGGGCGAAATTCCGGCCGGACAAACCGTATTTTTTCGTTCATTTTTTGCGATTCCCGTCATTTTTGTCTGGATGTTCATGCGCCGCGATCTGTCAAACGGGGTGTCTGTGGTTTCGCCGAAAGCGCATGTTTTTCGGGGACTGATTGGCACAATGGCGATGGTCTGTGGTTTTGCCGGGCTTGGGATGTTGCCTCTGCCAGAGGTCACAGCATTGGGATATGCCGCGCCGTTAATGACCGTCGTCTTGGCCGCTGTGTTTTTAAACGAAAGCATTGGTGTCTATCGATATTCTGCCGTGGCACTTGGCATGATGGGGGTCATTGTTGTGTTGGAACCCCGCCTGACATTGGCTGGGGATACCCACATGGAAACGACCGCCGCTTTTGGCGCGATGTTAATCCTATGCGGCGCAATGTGTTCGGCGATGGCGCAAATCCATGTCCGACAAATGGTGCAACACGAACGGACTGCATCGATTGTGTTCTATTTTTCACTGACATCAACGGTCTTGTCGCTTTTCACTATTCCTTTCGGATGGGTTGTCCCTGATTTGAAAACAGGCTCAATCTTGGTGATTATTGGGTTACTGGGGGGCGTTGGGCAAATTTTTCAAACGTCGTGCTATCGATTTGCGCCCGCTTCGGTCGTTGCACCGTTTGAATATGCATCGATGGTCTTTTCTATCGTGATCGGATATTTTGTGTTTAGCGAAATTCCCACATCTCAGATGTTGGGTGGCGCAGGTTTGATTATTCTGGCAGGCGTTATCATTATCCTTCGAGAAGCGCATTTGGGTTTGGAACGCAACAAGGCACGTCGTGTCAAAACACCAGCGGGCAGTTAACCGTCAAGCGCCCCCATGACCCGGTAAATTGGCGCCATAAGCCATCGGCGTTGTCGACCGAACGGAAATCTTTTCGGACGATCGCGAAACACCGCAGGATAATGTCGGTCCGTGTCGCGATCTTGCGCAAGATCCGCGACAATTCCGCCGACATAGCTGGCCATTGCAACGCCGTTTCCATGATATCCAAATGCGGCATAACCGCCATCATATCCTGGAATTGGCCCCACATAGGGTGCAAACGACCTATTCATCGCAACCAAACCCGACCAATAATGATCGATCTGAACACCGCGCCATGTGGGAAACAAATTGTCGAAATTTCTCTGTATCAATGCACGGATCGAACGTTCAGATGTTGGTGTAAACCTTAGCCCTCCCCGCATGCCAAACAAAAACCGCCCGTCGGGCATTTTTCTGAAATAATGCAAAAGAAATCTGGTGTCGTAAGCCATTTGTTCCGATGTCCACCCTTGGGCGTTGATGGCATCTTGGTTTAACGGCTCTGTCACGATGACAGAGGATTGCACGGGCATAAATCGCGCCCGCATCCATGGTATAAGTGTTTCAGATGAATACGCATTTGTTGCAATGATAAAGCGCTTTGCACGGATGTTGCCGCGTGGCGTTTGCAAGATATATCCATCCCCGTTCGGGCGAATTTGGGCAACAGGCGATTGGCAAAATATCTTTGCCCCGCGTGCCATCGCCGCCGATAATAGACCAACGGCGTATTTACGTGGATTAAGGGCAAATCCAATGGGTATGGTCATGCCCCCATGAAATGCGCCATTCATGCCAAGCACGTCTAATTCGCCCTGGCTATGTATGATGGGCGATATGCCATAATCGCGGGCGATGGTGTCGTAGTCACCAACAAAAGATGCCGCGTGTTTTGGCGTGTGTGCCATGATCGTTTCGCCGTTAGAATGCACATCGACATCCAATTCTAAAGCATCGATCAGGCTTTTGGCATTCGTTACCGCAGCGACTTCAGTTTTGCGATATAATGCGCGCTCCGAAATGCCATAGCGTTTTTCAAGCTGGCGATTGGTAATCTTGCCTCCGCCCAAACAACAAAACCCACCATTGCGGCCCGTTGCGCCGAACGTGGGGTAATGTGCGTCGACCAAGGCAACCTGAACGCCTGCCTTGGCCAAATGATATGATGCCGAAATTCCGGTAAAACCGGCGCCAATTATGGCGATATCTGTGTTTATGTCACCCTCAACCTGTTCTAGATCCGGAACCGTTTGTGTGGTTGTCCAAAAACAATCCGCAACGGGTTCACGTCCATAGGCTGCGGGTTCATAAACATAGGTCATTCCGCCGAGCGTTCCGCCATTTTTTCTTCGCGTTGTTGGCGAACCGCCGCGCGTTTTGTCGAAATTGACGCAACAATGACGCCGATTGTAACAATCGCAATCATGATCGTCGACAATGCGTTGATTTCTGGGCTCACGCCAAGACGCACGGCCGAAAAGATCTTGATCGGCAACGTCGTTGATGATGGTCCGGACGCAAATGACGCGATGACCAAATCATCCAATGACAAGGTAAAAGCCAACAACCATCCCGACAAAACCGCCGGTAAGATAATTGGCAATGTCACAAAGAAGAATGATTCCAAGCGTGTGCATCCCAAATCTTGCGCCGCTTCTTCCAACGATTGATCAAAGCTTACCAATCGCGATGACACAACAACCGAAACATAACACATTGCGAAGGTCGTATGTGCCAGAACGATAGTTAAAATCCCACGATCAAGTCCGATGCCGATGAACAACAACAAGAGCGACAGACCGGTAATCACTTCTGGCATCACCAAGGGTGCGTATATCATCCCAGAAAACAGGGTCCGCCCCCAAAACCGCCCGGAACGGACCAACACATAGGCCGCAATGGTACCCAAAATTGTGGCCAGTGTGGACGCCATCACCGCCACACGGATTGTCACCCATGCCGCATCTAGGAAAGCTTCGTTTTGAAACAACGTGCCGTACCATTTGGTCGAAAATCCGGCCCACACGGTCACCAACTTGGATGCGTTAAAGGAATAGATCACCAAAATGATCATCGGAAGATACAAGAACGCGAACCCGAGTGTTAGCGAAGTTGTATTAAACCAAGATAAACGTCTCATCCTTCGGCCTCGCGTTGTTTTTGTTCGTTACGTTGGAATAGGACAATCGGAATGATCAGGATCAACAACAAGATCACGGCAACCGCCGAAGCAACTGGCCAATCGCGGTTTGAGAAAAATTCTTCCCAAAGCACTTTACCAATCATCAATGTTTGTGATCCGCCCAAAAGCGATGGGATCACAAATTCGCCGAGGGTGGGAATAAAGACCAGGAATGACCCCGCAATAATCCCGTTGCGCGACAGTGGCCAAGTAACCAACCAAAATGCGCCCAGACGCGAACATCCCAAATCTTCTGCGGCCTCTAGCAAGGTATCATCCAGCTTTTCCAAAGCAGAATAAATCGGCAAAATCATAAACGGCAGATAGGTATAAACGATCCCGATATAAACCGCAGTCGGTGTGTTCAAAATCGTCAGTGGTTCGCTGATAAAACCCAACCACAGCAAAAGTTGGTTGATCAAACCTTCTTGGCCTAAAATTCCCATCCATGCATAAACACGGATCAAGAACGATGTCCAAAACGGTAAAATAACCAACATCATTAACGTCGGGCGCCATTCCGGCGCAGCCCGCGTCATACCATAGGCAACGGGATAGCCCACAGCCAATGTCATAGCCGTCGCAATAAAAGCAATTTTCAAACTGGAAAGATAGGCTTTCCAATACAAATCGTCACTTGCCAAAAATTCAAAGGTTTCAAAGTCTAAACCATCGAAAAATTTAACAATTCCAGCCCACCCATTGGAAAAATCCAACGTTGGTGCATAGGGTGGGATGGACAGAACGGTATCAGATAGCGAAATCTTGATGACAATGGCAAATGGCACCAAAAATAGTCCCACGAGCCATAGATAAGGTATGGATATCAGAAAATAGCGACGCATGGCTTAGTCCTTTAAACATACGCCAGCTGTCGTCGTGAATGAGACCCACACTTTATCTTCCCACGTAAAGCTACGTCGTGACAAACGCCGCGTGTTTGCGGTTTGCGCCTTGATGGTTTGCCCAGATGGCATCTTAACGTAATAAGTCGAAATGTTGCCCAAATATGCGATGTCCAAAATTGTTCCTTGGAACGCGTTTGGTGTGTCGGTTGGTTGTTCAGCCGAAATTGAAACCTTTTCGGGGCGAATGGCAAAATGGATTTTATCGCCATTTCCAAAGGTCGTTTTAGGCGAATTACCAATGATATCGGGTTGCCCTTCGGCCCACGTGATGTTCACCTGGTCGCCGGTTTGCGTTGCTCGTCCTTCGATGATGTTTACATCCCCAATAAAATCGGCAACATAAACCGAATTTGGGGCTTCATAAATACGCTCGGGCGTATCAACCTGAGCCATAAGACCTTCGCCCATAACCGCGACACGGCTTGCAACGGTCATCGCTTCTTCTTGGTCGTGCGTCACGATCACAAAGGTGGTAGCCGTCTTTTCTTGGATATCCATCAATTCAAATTGGGTTTCTTGACGCAATTTTTTGTCCAATGCGCCTAACGGTTCGTCCAACAACAACAACTTTGGTGCGCGCGCCAAGGATCGCGCCAAAGCAACGCGTTGGCGTTGGCCGCCCGAAATTTGATGTGGTTTGCGACGTGCAAATTTGGACAGACGTGTTAGGCGCAACATTTCGTTTACACGTTCATCAATCTGATCTTTTGGCAATTTTTGCCGACGCAGACCAAATGCAATGTTTTCCCAAACGCTTAGATGTGGGAACAACGCATAGGATTGGAACATCATGTTCACCGAACGCAAGTTTGGCGGTGTCGCATCGATGTCTTGTCCACCCAAAAGAATCTGCCCTTCGGTGGGCCGTTCAAAACCTGCCAGCATCCTCATCATGGTGGTTTTGCCACATCCAGATGGGCCCAATAGCGCAAAGAATTCGCGCTCATAGATATCAATGGTCAGATTATCAATTGCGACAAAGTCGCCAAATCGTTTTGTGACGTTCTTAAATTGGATCAAAGGTGCCTTGCTGGGATCGTCCCATGGAGCAAACACTGATTTTGGTACGGCTACTTGGGCCATGATGCATCCCCTGCTGAGATTATAAAAAGCCCACGCATTCTATGCGCGGGCTTTCTTAAATAATGATTTAGGTACCCGATTTAATTTTTGTCCACATACGTGTCACAGCACGTTGAACCTTCGCGTCATATGGTGTGGTTGTATACAAGTTTTCCAATGTCGCTTGATCTGGATAAATTGCAGGATCACCAATCACGTCATCAACCAAGAATTCTTGGGAAGCCTTGTTACCATTTGCGTAGTAAACGTAGTTTGAAGCCGCCGCCATGTTTTGCGCATCCATGATAAAGTTTAGGAATTTATGAGCCCCTTCTGGGTTTGGTGCGTCAGCTGGAATTGCCATTTGGTCGAACCACATTAAAGCGCCCTCGCTCGGTGCATGGTATTCGATTTCTACGCCATTGTCTGCTTCTGCTGCACGGTCGCGCGCTTGCAAAATATCGCCTGACCAGCCAAAGGCAACGCAAATTTCATTATTAGCTAAAGCGTTTATATATTCTGAGCTATTGAATTTTTGAACGTAAGGACGAACTGCCATCAAAACTGCTTCAGCTTTGGCAATAACTTCAGGATCGTGGCTATCAGGATCTTCGCCAATGTATTTCAATGCAGCTGGGATCATTTCAGTCGGTGCATCCAACATGTGTACGCCACATGCAGCTAATTTTTCCATGTTAGCAGGATTAAAGATCAGCTCAAGCGAGTCCAAAGGCGCATCGTCACCCAATGCTTCTTTTACTTTGTTCACATTGGTGCCCAAACCCGTGGTTCCCCACATGTAGTTTATAGAGTATTCGTTGTTTGGATCGTATTGCGAAGTACGGTTTGCGACGACATCCCACAAATTGCCATGGTTTGACAATTTGGCTACGTCAAGTTTTTGGAATGCGCCTGCTTGGATTTGGCGTTGCAAGAATGTGCCTGTCGGCACAACAACGTCGTACCCTGACCCACCTGCCAACATCTTTGTTTCCAGCACTTCGTTGCTGTCAAACACGTCATAGATTAAATCGATCCCTGTTTCGACTTCGAACTTGGTCAACAATTCTTCGTCGATGTAGTCGGACCAGTTATAGACACGAACTTCTTCTGCAAACGCAGCACCAGCAAGCAGTGCAACAGAAGCTGTTGCGGACATTAGTCGTTTCATTATCTTTTCTCCCGTTGGGTGGGAATTTAACCCACAATGGTAATTTGATCAAATTTTGCCACACTTGGCAATAATTTTATGTTTCCACGGGAAAAAAAATCTCGCAAGAGAGGCCGTGTATTTTCCTAAAAAATCATATAATGTCATGACATTGAATGAGGATTTCGCAGTGAAAGAAAATAATGTTTCAGCAGGCCTTCCGGCACACGAAACCGTCTATCGGACGTTGAGAGAGCGCATTTTATTTGGTGAATTGACCCCTGGTCAGGCGGTAACGATTCAGGGTTTGATCGACCAATTGGGGGCCGGTATGACCCCCGTACGCGAAGCGATTCGCCGCCTAACCGCCGAAGGTGCTTTGGTGTTCCAAGGCAATCGGCGTGTCTGTGTTCCAATTTTAAGCCAAGCCAATTTAGATGAGCTGGCTTTTGCCCGCTCTGCTATTGAAAAACAGCTTGTTTTTCTGGCTGCTCAACGTGTTACGCCAACCGAAATCGCCGCCCTGCGCGAAATCGATGCCGCGCTTGATAGTGCGATCGCCAAGGGGGATGTTGGTACCTATTTGCGGTGCAACTATGAATTCCATAAGGCGTTGTATCATATGGCAAATGCCCCGATTTTGACCCATTTAGCCGATGGTTTGTGGCTGCGGTATGGCCCGTCGTTGCGGGTCGTGTGTGGGCGGTTGGGCACCCAGAACCTTGTCGATCAACACAAACAAGCGATCGCCGCAATGGTGAACAAAGACCCTCATTCAGCCGCCGAAGCAATGTCAGCTGACGTTACGCAAGGTATGGATCAAGTCGCCCTCGCACTTCATCTGCAAGAAAGATGAATTGATTCGATTGACATTAAAAAATTTGATCATATTCTGATGGAAATTCTATCGCCGCGACTCTGCGGCCCCAACGGGGTATGAAAATGACACATCTACGCAACACCTTTGACACGGCCGAATTGCAAAAACGCGATGCTGCTTATCATATGCATCCGTTTACGACACAGGCTCAACTGGCTGGCAAGGGCGCGCGTGTGATCACGAATGCACAAGGTGTTTACATATACGATTCCGAGGGTGAAGAGATCTTGGACGCAATGGCGGGTCTTTGGTGCGTAAACATCGGTTACGGCCGTTCAGAATTGGCCGATGTCGCAGCGGAACAAATGCGTGAGCTGCCGTATTACAACACATTTTTCCAAACAACACACATTCCAGCCATTGAATTGTCTGAACGTCTGGCACGTCTCGCGCCCGGTGATTTGAACCACGTGTTTTATGCCGGTTCTGGGTCCGAAGCGAATGATACCAATATTCGGATGGTGCGCCATTATTGGGCATTGAAAGGGAAACCGACCAAAAATACCATCATTAGCCGTAAAAACGCGTATCACGGATCGACGATTGGTGGCGGATCTTTGGGCGGAATGTCGGCAATGCACGAACAAGGCGGTTTGCCAATTCCTGATATCCATCACATCAATCAACCAAATTGGTGGGCCGAAGGTGGCGACATGTCGCCCGAAGACTTTGGCCTTGCCCGCGCGCAGGAACTTGAACAGGCGATTTTGGAACTTGGCGAAGACCGCGTTGCGGCGTTTATCGCCGAGCCGGTCCAAGGCGCCGGTGGCGTTATCGTTGCGCCCGACACATATTGGCCCGAAATTCAACGCATCTGTGATAAATACGAAATTCTTTTGATCGCAGACGAAGTTATTTGTGGTTTCGGTCGCACAGGAAATTGGTTTGGATCGCAAACCTTGGGCATTCGCCCGCATATTATGACCGTCGCAAAAGGCCTTAGCTCCGGCTACCAACCAATCGGCGCATCCATCGTTTGTGACGAAGTTGCTGGTGTCATTGGGTCAGATGAATTTAACCATGGATATACCTACAACGGACATCCCGTCGCCGCAGCGGTGGCAAATGAAAACCTTCGCATCATCGAAGAAGAAGGGATTGTTGACACTGTCCGAAATGAAACCGCGCCCTATTTGAAACAGCAATGGGAATCATTGATTGATCACCCCATGGTAGGCGAAGCAAAAATCGTTGGCATGATGGGGTCCATCGCGTTGACGCCCAACAAAGAAACGCGCGCGAAATTTAAAGCGGACGCCGGCACCGTTGGATATATCTGCCGTGAACGTTGTTTTGCCAATAATCTTATAATGCGCCACGTTGGCGATCGCATGATCATTTCCCCGCCCCTTGTTATTTCAAAAGCGGAAATCGACATTTTGATTGCACGCGCCCGAACATCATTGGACCAAGCGATGGAACGCGTTCGTGCCGATGGCCTTTGGGAAAGTACCTAAATTTTCAAAGTTGAGTTGATAATATGGCCCACGCGCCCGCGCGGGCCATATTTTACATAAGGCCGTTCTGTGTGACCAAAGTTACTTTTTCACTGGCAGCTACGGGCTTTAATCCTTCACCTTTGTGAAAATACTCAACAAAACGCGCGGGCCCTTGGCCCGCCCGTTTGTCGGATTGCGTAGCAATTCGAACCTATTTTTTATTACGATATACTTGGGCTTCGGTTGGAAAGGCCCGCGATTTAACATCCGCCGCATATCCCGCTACGGCGGTTTCAATACTCTCTAACAAGTTGCCATAGGTTTTCACGAATTTTGGGGGATTGGGGTTAAGACCCAACATGTCTTCCAGCACCAAAATCTGTCCGTCGCAATCAACCGAAGCACCAATACCGATCGTGGGAATGTCAATCTCTTTGGTGATTTTTGCCGCCAACGGTTCGACCATGCCTTCTAAAACAATCGAAAACGCACCTGCATCTTGAACAGCGCGGGCATCCGCTTCATGCACATGCCATCCATCTTCGTCGCGCCCTTGGGTTTTAAACCCACCCAATGTATTGGTTGATTGCGGTGTCAAACCAATGTGCCCCATGACCGGGATGCCCCGTTCAACCAAAAAATGAATTGTCTCGGCCATGCGTGCGCCGCCTTCTAATTTAACCGCGCCACAGTTGGTTTCTTTCATAATCCGTACCGCGTTACGAAACGCAATTTGTGGGCTTTCTTCATAGGTGCCAAACGGCATATCGACAACAATCAACGCCCGTTTCGTCCCACGCACCACAGCGCGTCCATGCATGATCATAAGATCAAGCGGAACAGGCACAGTAGATTCCATGCCGTGCATCACCATTCCCAAACTGTCACCTACGAGAATAAAATCGGCATAACGATCCACGATCGCCGCCGTATGCGCGTGGTATGACGTCAAAGACACAATCGGATCCCCCCCTTTACGCGCAGTAATTTGGGGGGCGCTTGTACGACGGATGGGTGCTTGTGCGCTCATACTTTTTCCTTTTCAAATGGAATGACGCATTGATCAATCAACAATACCGGATCGAAAGTGACGGCAAGCAAAATCACAATGTCATTTTCAATGGGACCTGAACAATTTTCAAGTGTTACAGCATCTTGAATGTCTACGGTTTCGACATGCGCCAAGGGTTCAGAAGCGATCATTTCCCAGACCGCATTTTTCACAGAACTTGCGTCAAGTCCCTGGTAAATTAAGCGCCGTGCAATATCAAAGCTTTGTGCCAAGATTGGGGCGGCGGCACGCGATTTCGGGGACAACCGGGCATTACGTGACGACATGGCCAAACCATCGGGTTCACGCACCGTTGGGATGCCCCGAATATCAACGGGAATATCGAGGTCACGGACCATCGTGCGAATGACCGCCAATTGTTGGTAATCTTTTTCCCCAAAATAGGCGCGATCAGGTTGAAACAGATTGAATAGTTTCGTGACAACAGTGGCCACGCCCCGAAAATGCCCCGGCCGCAAAGCACCCATCAATTTATGCGCTAAATCTGTAGTTTCGACGATGGTTTCTGCATCCGGATGGTACATGACGTCAGGCGTCGGTGTGAACACCGCAGCAACGCCTAAATCGCGCAACATCGCAAGGTCACGATCCATATCTCGTGGATATTTTTCAAGATCCTCTGCAGACCCAAATTGGGTAGGATTGACAAAAATCGACGCAACGACATGATCGTTTTCGGCCTTTGCCCGGCGCACCAATTCCATATGGCCATCGTGAAGATATCCCATGGTTGGCACCAATCCAATTGATCCTGTGCGTCGAAGCTGCGCCATCGCAAGACGTAACGCGTCTTTGGTGTCACAGATATCCATTGAGATCCTCCGATCAACATATGCTGCGTGTGCGATGTATATGCTGCGGCGCGTCAAAATACAAATGATGATTGCAATGGATGGGTTTAGGATCCTAAAATTTAGCGTCTTTTATGATGTTTGAGCATCTTGGGGCTTTGCCCCAAACCCCAGGATATTTAGAGACAGAAAATGTCTGGGGGCTTAAAAGCGTTTCAGACGTTGGACGCACATGGATATATGCGCCCTGCGAATAAGGCCTGCTGCCGCGGTATCACCGTTTTCGATGGCATGTGCCGTTTCATCAATTTCGCGCTGAAAAATCGCGATTTCGTTTACTAAATCTAGTTTTGAAATTGATTTTAACCAAATACGCGCCGTGCGGTAATAGAGCCGTTCGGACACGTCGCGCAAAGGTTGGTTGTCGCTAAGAGACAAGCCAAAAGCGAAAAAGTCCATGTTCAAGCGCGCAAATGCGCGGGCGTCTGGAGATTTTGCCAATTCAATCCCACGGTTTTTGAAATGACGGGCCAAGGATATGGTTGTTTGATCAATGGTCGCGGGGGATAAGGTGCCGATCAATTGCGCCAATTCCATGCGCAAATCATAGACATGTTGCAATTCATGGATATCGACATCGGTTACCAACGTGCCGACGCCATGCACAGATTGCACCAAGCCTTCATCTTCGAGCCGCGCTAGAACACGGCGAATTGGGGTACGTGAAACACCAAATTCAGTTGCAAGCGCTTCTTCTGAAAGCCGGGTATGGGGCGGATAATCCAACAAGCAAATGCGATCACGCAATTGCGCATAAAGATGTTGATTTCTGTGTGTCGCAGGATCAGTCATTAGGTCATTTTTTGCCCAAGACCTTGCAACATAGTCAAGCAGCTATCCAATTGATCAAGCGCAACAAATTCATCGGCTTTATGTGCTTGGGCAATGCTGCCGGGGCCGCAGACAATCGCAGACATCCCGATAGATTGAAACAGCCCCGCTTCGGTTCCAAACGGGACAACATCGGCAGCATTTGATCCTGTGAGTTGAGACACAAGATCCTTTATCGCGTTTTTTTCCATCGGTTCAAGACCATCGACTTCGCCGATGACTTTGGTGAGAATATCCGCCTTTGGATGAACGGCCCGCATCGCAGGCAACAACGTTTCGGAAACAAAGGATGCGACCGACGACGTCATATAATCGAAATCTGATTTTTGGACGGGTCGAAATTCCCAATCCACTTCGGCCTTTGAAACGATGACATTGTGGGCGACGCCGCCGCGAATTCCACCGATGTTCATGGTCGTCCAAGGTGGGTCGAACCTGCTATTTAAGGGGGTGCGCGATTTCATATCTTCGCGCAACTCCATCAAACGGCTAACAAATCGGACCGCGTATTCGGCGGCATTCACACCCAGATCAGGCGACGATCCATGACCTTCTAATCCGTGAAACGTTGTGGTGTATTCACAACAACCTTTATGCCCTTCGATGATGCGCATTTCTGTGGGTTCCCCGATGACGGCCATCGATGGTTTATAACCGCGCTTGACCAATTCAGGGATCATGACCGCCGCCCCAAGACAGCCCGTTTCTTCGTCATGGGTAAACGAAAAATGGATCGGGCGTTTCAACGGTAATGCGGCATATGTTGGCGCAATCGCCAATGTTGCGGCGATAAAACCTTTCATATCACATGCGCCTCGGCCAAATAGTTTTCCGTCGCGTTCATCCATTACAAAGGGATCAGTTGTCCAATCTTGGTCGGCCACAGGCACAACATCCGAATGCCCCGAAAGCACCAAACCACCATCGCGATCAGGACCAAGTGTTGCAAATAAATTTGCTTTTGCGCCTGTCTCATCGTGAAAAATATCCACCCGCGCACCTAAATCCGACAAATAGGCCGCCATGTGGTCAATCATGGCGATATTGCTGTCGGTTGAAACGGTTGGAAACGCGATCAGATCGCACAAAATCGCTTTGGTGGTGGCAAGGTCCGTCATGGTTTAACAAACATCTTTCTTGGCCGATTGCAGAGGGTCCGCGCAGGACCGCTTTCTGTTATGACAATGGATTCTGTAATTTCCAATCCCCAATCGGCCATCCACAAGCCTGGCATGAAATGAAATGTCATTCCGGGTTCTAAAATGGATTGATCTTCTGATCGCAAAGAAATGGTGCGTTCGCCCCAGTCTGGTGGATAGCTGATGCCGATGGGGTAACCACATCGCGCGCCACGTTCGATGCCCGCACGTTCCAGCGGCGCGGCAAGCGCGTTGGCAATATCACACGCGCGGTTGCCTGCGCGTGCTATGTCTAATCCTGCTTCCAGACCTTCGACCAATGCGGCCTCGGCCCTCTTTAAATCATCGGGCGGTGTTCCCAAAAATATGGTGCGACAAAACGGTGCGTGATATCGACGATAGCAACCTGAAATTTCAAAAAACGTCGCTTCGCCGTTTGCAAAGGGTCGGCCATCCCACGTCAGATGCGGAGCGGCGGCGTCTGATCCTGATGGTAACAATGGAACAATCGCAGGGTAATCACCCCATGCACCATCGACACCGCGGACCGCATCGCCATACACCTCGGCCACGATTTCGTTTTTGGGAATGCCCACTTCGACACGTTCAATGAGCCCGTCGATAATCTTTTCGGAAATTGACGCCGCCTTTTCCATAAAACCCAATTCTTCGGATGATTTAACGCCGCGCTGCCAATTCACCAATGCGGTTGCGTCGACAAACGCGATGTCGGACATTTCGGTGACCAAGGTTTCAAACGCTTTGGCCGAAAAATAATAATTGTCCATTTCCACACCGATGCGCCCCTTGGCACCATAGTCCCGCAGGATCTTCGCAAGGTCTTGCATCGGATGACGTTCGGTCGATTGAACATAATTGTCTGCATAACCATGGACACGGTCGTTCGTCATCCAAACAGTTCGAATTGCGCCATTGGCATCCTGACGACGGCCCCACCAAACGGGGTCCTGATCTGCGAACAGGATCACACCTTGATGCACATAAAACGACCACCCATCATAACCGGTCAACCACGCCATATTGGACGGGTCGGTGACGAACAGCGTGTCGATGCCCTTTGCACCCATCGCGGCCCGAGTTTTCGCCAAACGGCGGTCGTATTCCGCCGCAGAAAAGGGGATATATTTATTGATCATGAAAACCTCCCTGTTTTTGGAAATTTTGACATTTGTATACAACTTAGCATTCCGCAAATCGACATATCCGCGTCGTTTTTGGTATAACATCTTATTTTCATGATTTATATGATGTCCTTGAAAACAGAAATATTGGATGTTGTGTACATGTGACATGGCAAACGGAGGCTCATCATGAAAAACGATCTATTGGAACAATGGGATCGCGACACCTTTTTTCACCCGTCAACACACCTTGCGGAATTTGCACGTGGCAATATCCCTCAACGTGTGATCGCGGGTGGATCGGGGTGCCACATTGTGGACCGGGACGGCACCAAAATGCTTGATGGTTTTGCGGGGCTATATTGCGTCAATATCGGATATGGCCGCCAAGAGGTTGCCGAAGCAATTTCCGCACAAGCCAAGGAATTGGCCTATTATCATTCTTATGTGGGACATGGAACCGAGGCATCCATCACGTTGGCAAAGATGATCCTAGATCGCGCACCCGACCATATGAGCAAGGTCTATTTTGGCCTATCTGGATCTGATGCGAATGAAACCAACATCAAACTGGTATGGTATTACAATAACATTTTAGGACGCCAAAAGAAAAAGAAAATCATTAGCCGTTGGCGCGGGTATCATGGGTCTGGATTAATGACAGGATCGCTGACCGGGTTGTCGTTATTTCACAACAAATTTGACCTGCCCTTGGCACAGGTTATCCACACCGACACGCCTTATTATTTCCGCCGCAGCGATCGATCAATGTCCGAAGAGGAATTTGTCGCCCACTGCGCCGCAGAATTGGAATCGTTGATCGAACGCGAAGGCGCGGACACGATCGCGGCATTCATTGGCGAACCCGTTTTGGGAACCGGTGGCATCGTCCCACCACCTGCGGGGTACTGGGATGCGGTCCAACCTATTCTGGACAAACATGACATTCTGTTGATTGCAGATGAAGTTGTGACCGGATTTGGACGCCTTGGCACCATGTTCGGATCAGAACATTACGGGATGAAGCCAGATTTAATCACCATCGCCAAAGGTCTAACCTCCGCATATGCGCCGCTATCTGGATCAATCGTTAGCAAAAAAATGTGGGCCGTCTTGGAACAAGGTACCGATGAAAACGGCCCCATTGGCCACGGATGGACATACTCAGCACACGCAATCGGTGCCGCCGCAGGCGTGGCCAACTTGAAACTATTGGACGATCTGAATTTGATCGCAAATGCCCGCGCAGTTGGCACCTATCTAAACACTCAGATGCAGGACGCCCTGGGGAACCACCCCAATGTCGGTGAAATCCGCGGCGAAGGGATGCTATGCGCCATTGAATTTGTTGCCGATCGCGACGCTTGCACCTTTTTCGACCCCAGCGCAAAAGTCGGGCCATCCATCGCCGCCGCGCTCTTTGATCAAGGCGTTATCGGCCGAGCGATGCCACAAGGGGATATTTTGGGATTCGCGCCACCGTTCTGCCTGACTTATGCCGAGGCAAACGAAATTGTCGCAAAGACAAAAATCGCGATTAATCAGGTGCTTTAGCCCATCAAACACGGGAACAGGACGGCAATATTACCCGTCCTGACACCATTCAAGCACACGCTCATGATGAATTGGCGCAAAAATTTAGAAAAATGCCGTAATCTGGTTGCTAACCCCATTTCTGATGTGATTAAACTTCTACAAAATAAAAACGCAATAGTCCGAGGAGCCAGTTTTGGCACTAGATACTTCTAAAGACGCGTTCGTAAAATTTGAACGTGT
This sequence comes from Paracoccaceae bacterium, assembly GCA_038134005.1. Taxonomy (GTDB): domain Bacteria; phylum Pseudomonadota; class Alphaproteobacteria; order Rhodobacterales; family Rhodobacteraceae; genus CAJXSD01. The sequence goes on from JAYPUL010000039.1 coordinate 23,566, forward strand.
ACAGAAAAGTTACGATGGCGAAACGCTTGTCGTAAAAGATTTGAACCTTGAAATTTCTAAGGGCGAATTTCTGACAATGCTCGGCCCATCAGGTTCAGGGAAAACCACCTGCTTGATGATGCTGGCGGGATTTGAAACCGCGACAAACGGACAAATCTTGTTGGATGGTGTATCCATCAACGAAATTCCACCGCACAAACGTGGCATCGGCATGGTGTTCCAAAACTATGCGTTGTTTCCACATATGACGATTGCGGAAAACCTGTCGTTCCCTCTCGAAGTGCGCAAGTTACCAAAGTCTGAGCGTGATGAAAAAATCAAACGCGCGCTGGACATGGTTGAAATGGGCAGCTTTG
>JAYPUL010000040.1:0-1891 GCA_038134005.1 Paracoccaceae bacterium
GGCGTTCCAGTGTCCAAAAATCCACCCGATTGGCGGGACCAAAGTTGGGCATATAATCCGCCCTTGGCCAATAAATCGTCGTGCGTGCCGTCTTCTATGATGCGGCCTTCGTCCATCACGACAACGCGATCCATTTGCGCGATTGTCGACAAACGGTGCGCGATGGCGATCAGGGTTTTACCCTGCATCATTTCATAAAGCGTGTCTAGGATCGCTGCCTCAACTTCGCTGTCTAATGCGCTGGTGGCTTCATCAAATATCAGAATAGGCGCATCTTTAAGGATCACACGGGCCAAAGCAACGCGTTGTCTTTGGCCACCTGATAATTTCACACCACGTTCACCAACCTTTGCATCATAGCCTGTCTTACCATCATTATCGACCAATTCCGCAATGAAATCAGTCGCATACGCCCGTTCGGCCGCGGCCGCGATTTCAGCATCCGAGGCACCGGAACGCCCGTAACCGATGTTTTCACGAATGGATCGATGTAACAGGCTGCTGTCTTGTTGGACCATCCCGATGTGATTGCGCAGGCTGTCTTGGGTCACCTGTGCAATGTCTTGATCGTCAATTAGGATCTGGCCGGCTTCTGTATCGTAAAACCGCAACAAAAGCTTGACCAAGGTTGATTTTCCCACACCAGATCGCCCAACAAGACCCACCTTTTCTCCAGGATATATCTTCAAATCCAACGCATCCAACCTGCCGCTTACCCGGCCAAAATGATGGGTCACACCACGGAATTCTATCTTTGATTCCTTCAATTCCAATGGCTTAGCATTGGGGGCATCAACCAACGCGATGGGTTGCGCAAGGGTTTCCATCCCTTCGCGCACCACACCCAATTCACGGAATAAACCTGTCACGGCCCACATGATCCAACCGGTCATTGCGTTTAATCGCAACACCAAAGCCGACGCCGCCGCGACCATGCCTGCGGTCGCATGGCCACCGACCCAAAGCCAAATTGCAAGACCAACAACACCGGTGATCAAAAACCCATTCAACATCGTCAAAACCAAATCCATTTTGGTGATGATCCGCATTTCCAAAATAAACTTTTCGCGGGCATTTATCATCGCCGATTTTGCCTGACCGATTTCTGAATCTTGACCCGAAAACATTTTGACAGATTGAATATTTGTATAGGTATCAATGATTTGGCCGTTCAATTCGGACCTTGCATTTGACGCTGCTTGTGATGCGGGGCCGATGTGTTTTACCGTGACCCGAGCCAACAGAATAAACCCTAAAAGCCACAAGCTTAACGGGATCAACAACAATGGATCGGCCCCCTGTAACACCAGCGCCGCGCCAACCACATAGGCCACCGCATAAGTGATTGCATCAAATAGGTTGAACACCACTTCACCCACGGCGGACGGGGTCTGCATAATACGGTTTGAAATACGTCCTGCAAAGTCATTTTCGAACCATCCGATTGATTGTCGAATAACATAACGATGGCTTCGCCAACGGTCCAGCGTCGCAATATTTGGGAAAAGCGTATTCATTAAAAACATGACCACGGCCGTAAAAATGATCGGGCGCACCACCATCAAAAATATGAAAACAACAATTAAAACAGGTACTTGACCCGCCAAAAAATCAGCAGGCGTTGTGGTTTGCATTTCATCAACCAACCATCCAACGTACCAAATCAACACCAATTCCATTCCGGCGCTTATCATCGCGCCAAAACCACCCAAAACGAATAGCCCGCGCAGGTGGAACAGGAATTGCCACATGAATTTAGAAAGTGATTTTGACGGAACAAAGCCCTCATCATAGGGGGTAAATGGATCAATTAAATTTTCAAAAAAACGGAACATTTCGAACGACTCATCGTTAGTAAAAAGCCGATCAGAATATCGCAGCGTTCGCAACT
>JAYPUL010000040.1:1991-22658 GCA_038134005.1 Paracoccaceae bacterium
CCTAGAAAAGCGCCGTCGGCAACACGTCGGTATTGCGTCGGTATTTTTACCGACGCTCCTGTGACCGATGATCCGCCAAAAGCGCGGTTTTTTCCAACGTGAAATCGGACCCAATCCAAAGGGTTTCCAACCGCCGCAAGGCGTGCCCCAAATCAGCCCCTTGAATATCGGGCATCAAATCAGCCGCCGTAATCGGGAACTGTGCGGCGGCACCGCGGTCAATGTCGGCCGCCGCATTGGCTGGTGGCGGCGTATCAAACATGGCGGCACGCAGCGCGGCTATTGACCAAGCGGTGTCTTTGCCATGGCGATAGGCCGATTCCCCCAATTTGGTCAAAGCGCCCAGCGCATCACGCAAAAGGGTAACGCGCGTCGTCTGTGCTTTGCTTAAACGGAACGCGGTCGCCACGTCTTGGCCCCCTAATACCGCTAAGCGGCGCAGAGGGTCGGGCGCAAGACCCAATTCCGTTTCAAAATGGATCAATGGACCCAACGCGCGATCATCGGCATTTGGCAATATCGCCGACAAAACGCCAACTGTTCGCATCGTCGCAATCGCGGGCGCGGGATCAGGTGCGGTTAAAAGTTTAATCATTTCTGATCCAACCCGTTCGCGCGAGAGCCTCGCCAAACCGTCCACGTGGCGACCGATTGCATCCAATGCATCCGCATCAAAACCCTGCGCGACATCACCATAGAACGTGGAAAACCGGAAAAACCGCAAAATACGCAGATAATCTTCGCGGATACGATCGCTGGCCTGATTGATAAATCGGACATGGTGCGATTTTAGATCGATTAACCCATCCAGCGGATCAACGATCGTGCCATCGGCACGGGCGTAAAGCGCATTCATGGTGAAATCGCGTCGCGCGGCGTCATCGGCAATATCGGTGGAAAAGGCCACTTGTGCGTGACGCCCATCGGTTTCGACATCACGGCGAAAGGTGGTGATTTCAAATCCAACCCCGTCGATCAACACAGTGACCGTGCCATGATCAATGCCCGTGGGAACAACGCGATGCCCCGCGGATTTGGCCAGCGCCATCACCTTGTGCGGCACGGCATCCGTGGCGATATCAAGATCCGTGATCGGTGCGCCCAAAAGATCATTGCGCACACATCCCCCGACAAAAAGCGCCTGATGACCGTGATCGGTTAAAAAAGAACACGCAGCTTGCGCCGAGGGCGCATAGATCCAATCACCCGTTATACGGTCTGTCGTGTTCATCGTTGTAATCGTGTCGCCAATCCGTAAAGCATCCGTGCCGTAGCCCCCCAAATGTAATAGGGACCATAGGGCACCGTAAAGAATTTTCGGCGTGACCCGCGCCAGATGCGGGATTCAACCAGATAATTTTTAGGGTCCATCACATGGGCCAAGGGGACGGTGAACACCTCGGCCACTTCGGATGGATCAGATACGGGGCGAAAGGTACCGGTAATTTCGACGACCGTTGGAATGACATTGAACCCAGTCACCGTTTCATGGGCGGACAGCTGTCCTATTACGTCGACTGCGTCGGTGGGCAAACCGATTTCTTCGTTTGCTTCACGGATCGCGGCGGCGGCTTCATCGGCGTCGCCATGGTCCATTTTACCACCTGGAAAGGCAATCTGGCCTGGGTGATGTTTCAAATGCGATGCCCGTTTTGTCAGATAGACAACCGGCGCACCGGCATTGCCATAAATCCCAATCAACACACCCGCAGGGCGCAAAACACGGTTTTCGGGCAAAGTGATTTCAGGGTTTAGATCATAATCCGACGACGCACCGGTTGGCGCATTTAACGCGGCTTCGATGCGATCGCGCCAATCATGCATGGGGCATTACCGCGCAATCAATGGCCGCCCGACAGGGGGGTAACAACGGGCGCAGCACGCCCCCCCGATTGGGTCGGGCGGGCGCAATCTGGTTTATACCAAAGGCCGCGCTATTCACTGTCTTTATTCGCCTCAAACCCGACGGTGGCAGGGTCCAAATCGTAATGCGCGCTACAGAATTGGCAATCGGCGGTGACGCGACCTTCTGGTGTTGTCATCTTTTCGATGTCTTTGGCGGAATAGATCGACAAAGATTGGCGGACGCGTTCTTCGGAACAGGTGCACCCAAATTGGATGGCCTGCGCATCAAAAACGCGGGGTTGTTCTTCGTGGAACAGACGGATCAACAATTCGGTCGGTGCAACCGATGGGCCGATCAATTCCAATTCTTCAACCGAATCCAACAATATGTTGGCGCGGTTCCAATTTTCTTCGTCATCGCCATCCACCAAATCATCGGCGGTCAACAACCCGTCATCGCCCGAACCACCGTCGCCTGACGCAAAGGGGCTGGCTTTTGGCATGTGTTGCAACATGATGCCACCTGCACGCCAATGTTCGGACACGCCCGGTTCGGATGATTTCCCAAAGCTTAGGGAAAACCGGGTGGGCAATTGTTCGGATTGTACAAAATATGCTTCGGCGCAGGCGGATAATGATCCCCCCGCCAATGGTGTAATACCTTGGTACGGCGTCATGCCATTGCCTTGGTCGATCATGATGGCAAAATATCCTGTGCCAACTTGGTCAAAGGGGGCACCATCGGTCAACCGATCAGCATCATAGCTTGCATAGGCGCGAATGCGCGCAGGTTCGCCATCTTCGGTCGGGCCGTAATAATCGGTTGCGATCATCCGCACAGGCCCGTTCGATTGCACCTGAAGCGACAATTTCCAACGCAGTTTGATTGATTGACCAATCAAAGCCGTCAACAACGCCATTTCGGCAACCAACGCCTCGACCACAGCGGGATAGGCGTGTTGTTTTAACACACCGCTCAGAACGCCATCCAAGCGTGCAACGCGCCCACGAATGTCGGCGCGATCCAATTGGAACGGCAATACCGTGTCGTCCCATGCAATTTTATTTACCATCGTCATCATAGATTCCTATTCGCGACTTTTCTGTCGCATACAGGTTCTATATAGGTGGGGCAAGTATTGAACCAAGGGTGATTGAACATGAAACGTTTTGGGGAACGCATTGTTAAGGGACAAAAATATACCCGTAGACCCGGATCATACGTGATTTTGCCCTATGGCGATCACGTTATTTTGACGATGCAAGATGGACCAGAACCCGAATTTCAATTGCCCGGCGGTGGTGTTGAAGCGGGCGAACACCCCATCCCCGCGTTGCATCGCGAAGTTTTAGAAGAAACAGGTTGGATCATCGCACAACCGCGAAAAGTGGGGGTATATAATCGTTTTGTATACATGCCCGATTATAACATGTGGGCGGAAAAAGTGTGTTCGATCTATGTGGCGCGGCCCTGTTATCAACTATGTGATCCGCTTGAACCCGCGCATTCGGTCCACATCCTGACCCATGCGGCGGCGTTTGAAGTCACAACAGACGAAGGTCAAAATGCATTTCTGCGCGCTGTTTTGGGCTACTGACGCGGGCCCGCTTCTAAAGGCATTCGATCATCAAAATTGAAATGTCATCTGGAAAGTCTGCCCCGCCTGAGTAATCAGAAAGATCATCCATGATCGCATCGATCAACATGCGGCCAGTTTTATCCAAATGGCGGGCCAGGATTTTTTGGAATCCGGTCTCTTCCAAAAGATTTCCGTCGGGATCGGGGCATTCCGTAATCCCGTCAGATGCAATGAACAACCGATCCCCTGACGTCAGGATAAATTTCACCGTGTCATACGACGTGTCATCCAACAGACCGATTGGCACGCCTGTGGACCCACATAGCGAAAACGCCCCGTCGCCGTGTTGTATAATGGGATGGGGATGGCCCGCTTGGGATAATGCGATTTGACCCGTTGTCAAATCAAGCGTCGCCAAGGACATGGTGAAATAGAGATCAGTTTCCATTTCATCCAAAACGCGGGTGTTCAACATGGCCAAAACATCGCTGGTTGGCAAAGGCGCCAAGACGCCATGATCGTCAACGCCAAGCGCGATATTATGTTCCGCCGACCCCGACGATAGATACCCCGCCAAACGGGCAGTGAACAAAGCCGAGCTGATGCCATGCCCCGATACATCGATGCCAAACAATCCCAAATGTTTGTCACCCGCAGGAAAGATACCGACCAAATCGCCGCCCACATGGCCAGAACTTTTTAAAAATTGGGTTATTTTGAAATTCCCAATCGTCACATTTGGTTCACGTATCAAGGAATGTTGTAACTTTTTCGCCTCAACCAAATCATTGTCGATCGCATGATAAAGCTTTTGTAATTCGCTCAGCGTGTCGGTGATCATGGCATTACGTGACTGTAATTCGCGTTCCATCGACAAAATACGTTCGCCCGCGCTTATCCGTGCCCGCAGTTCATGTGCGTTGACCGGATTTGCCAAGAAATCATCAGCACCCGCATCCAACCCGCGCGCGATATCATTTTTTTCAGATTTCGACGCCAAAAGAATGAAATAGCTATAATGATCCGGGCAGAGTTGACGAAATTTTTGACAAAATTCCAACCCAGTCAAGCCTGGCATCATCCAATCAGAAAACACCAAATCCGGTAGGTCTTTTTGGCACAGATCCAATGCTTGGTACGCGTCTTCCGCTTCGGTCACGCGAAACCCCCAACGGGTCAACATAGACGACAAAATGCGGCGTTGCAGACGGCTATCATCGACCACCATGACGTGTTGAATGACGTCGGGGTTTGGTAAATGTTGCGCCGTCTGCTGCACGTTAACCTCGGATACTGATTACTGGGATCATTTAGGGCAAACATGCTTAATGTTTTATGAATCAAGACAATTCGAAAATCTAAAATTTGAACCTTATGCCCCTGTTTACGAATTCGCGGTTTTATAGGAATCGTGAAACATAGGAGGGTACCATGATTGATTGGGATCGCGTAGAAGAATTGCGCCACGAAGTTGGCGAAGACGACTTTGCCGAAGTTGTCGAATTATTTTTAGAAGAAGTCGATGATACCATCGCGCGTTTGGGGCATTCAGATGCCAACGCGTCCCTGGAGGAGCAATTGCATTTTTTAAAAGGAAGCGCATTGAATATTGGGTTAAATGAATTTGCCCGATTGTGCCAAGACGGCGAAACGGCCGCCGCTTTCGGCCATGCGGAAACCGTCGATTTAGCGGCTATTTCAACGGCCTATGGCGCGGCTTGGGCACAGTTTTTGTTTGAAAATAAATCCCGCTATGCCGCCTAGGGCGCGGGGCATTTGGAGGGCTTTGCCCCCACCGCCTTTGGCATTTCCCCCAGGATATTTCTGGAAAAAATGATTATCTTTCAGATGCTTAAATTAAATCAAAAGATGTATTTTTTCTGGGCGGGTTGATCCCGTTTCATCCAACGCTTTGCGCCTAAGTTTGCGCATCCCGGCGATCCAGCGGTCATAATCGCGCGCCTTGTTTTGCGCGTATTGGTCGACTATTTCATGCGGCAAAATGAGGAAACGTTCTGTGGCAATTGCGTCCATGACCGCGCGGGCCACATCATCGGGGGTCAAAAGACCTTGGTGGTTTGGCGCCTGTGAGGGATCGGAATATCCCAACATGTCAGAGGCCACATATTGCGGGCACACGACCGAGACGGCGATGCCGTCGTCCCCATGCGAGATTGCAAGCGATTCCGCCACGCTTATTGCAGCAGCTTTTGACGCGCTGTAGGCTGCATCACCGATTTGGTTAAGCAAACCCGCCGCTGAGGCCACATTGATCAAATAGCCACGCCCACGGTCGATCATCGATGGCAACAATTGCCGTGCCGCCCAGACATGAGCCATGACATGGATATCCCAAGATTTTTGCCAGATCGCATCTGAGGCAGAGGCCGCATGTGACGGGTCCCCCCCCACAAAGCCCGCATTTGAGATAAAGATGTCAATCGGCCCTATATTGTTTTGGATCGTTTCAATCATATCAGTCACGGCGTCAGGTTTGGACACATCACACCGAATAGCGGTGGCCCCAATGTCATGGGCGGTTTGGCTAACCTGATCCAAGACCAAATCGCAAATGACAACGCGCGCGCCCTGTTTGATCAACGCGCACGCAATTGCACGCCCTATTCCCCGTGCGGCCCCAGTGACGACCGCAATTTTTCCATCTACATCCATCAGATCACAAATTGCGATAAAAGTTCATCATTGGTTATGTCGGTATAGGTAAATCCGGCCTCTTTGAGGCGGTAAAAAAACCCATCGAATTGCTCGGGTGTTTTTGTTTCAATCCCGATCAAGATTGACCCAAAGTTCCGCGCCGATTTTTTCAGATATTCAAAGCGGGTAATGTCATCCTCTGGTCCCAAGAAATTCAAAAATTCCTTCAAGGCACCTGGCCGTTGTGGCATCCGCAGGATCAGGTATTTTTTCACCCCAGAAAAGCGTTGCGCGCGTTCTTTGACTTCGGGCAGACGTTCGAAATCGAAATTCCCGCCTGAGGTGACGCAAACGACGGTGCGGCCACGGATGGCTTGGCCCAAATCCTTGAGCGCATCAACAGACAAGGCACCCGCAGGTTCCAAAACGATGCCTTCAACGTTCAACATGTCTAACATGGTTGTACATATGCGATCTTCGGGGATACGCAGAACGTTGGCCAAACCGACGCCTTTCAGGCGATCAAAGGTTTTGTCCCCAATTCTTCCGACAGCCGCGCCATCAGCAAAGGTATCCACCTTTTCCAAGGTCACGGGTTTGCCCGCGATCAAGGCCGACCAAAGACAGGCCCCACCCAGCGGTTCCACCAAGGAAAAATGGCACGCCGTATCGAAATAGGAAATTACCCCTGATGACAACCCGCCGCCGCCCACAGGCAATACAATATGATCGGGGACGCGCCCCAATTGCCGTTCGATTTCCACGGCAACGGATGCTTGGCCTTCGATGACATCATCGTCGTTAAAGGGTGGCAAAAAATGCGCCCCTTCGGCATCGCAAAACGCCTGTGCAGCGCGCAAACAATCGTCAAAATAATCGCCAAACAGGCGGATTTCGATATTGTCCCCACCAAAAATCTTGGTCTTTTGGATCTTTTGTTGCGGGGTGGTGACAGGCATGAAAATGACCCCATGCACATCAAAATGGCGACACATATAGGCCACACCTTGGGCGTGGTTGCCCGCCGATGCGCAAACGAATTTGGATTGGCTGTGCACCACTTTTCGCATCGCATTAAACGCACCGCGCAATTTATACGATCGCACCGGGCTTAGGTCTTCGCGCTTTAGCCAAATATCGGCATCATATTTCGCGGACAAATGTTCATTGCGTTGCAACGGTGTTTCATCAAACACGTCGCGCATCGCGGTTTCAGCAGCCTGAGCAAAGGATTTAAAGTCTATCATGCCAGAATGTGTGGCGCAGGATATTGCGTTATGCAAGGGAATATCATCCTTCCACAGAATATACTCTTGCATACAAAACCCAATAAAATGCGGCAAATCCAACATGAATTTGTGCCCCGATCCTTGCCCCCGTATCGAAAAGGCTGTATCGCGCGTGTCAAAGCAAACTGGGGGATTCCGCATGTCCGCACCGAAAAAAGTTGTTCTGGCCTATTCTGGTGGCCTAGATACATCAATCATCTTGAAATGGCTGCAAACCGAATACGGTTGCGAAGTCGTGACCTTTACCGCCGATCTTGGCCAAGGCGAAGAGTTGGAACCAGCGCGCCAAAAGGCCGAATTGCTGGGGATTAAACCGGAAAACATTTACATCGAAGACATCCGCGAAGAATTCGTGCGCGATTTTGTATTCCCAATGTTCCGTGCCAACGCGGTTTACGAAGGCCTTTATTTGCTAGGCACATCCATCGCACGTCCGTTGATTTCAAAACGTTTGGTGGAAATCGCCGAAATGACCGGCGCCGACGCTGTGGCCCATGGCGCGACCGGCAAAGGCAACGACCAAGTTCGGTTTGAATTGTCGGCCTATGCGTTGGATCCAAACATCAAAGTGATCGCACCTTGGCGTTTGTGGGACCTGACCAGCCGCACAAAATTGTTGCAATTTGCCGAACAGAACCAAATTCCGATCGCCAAAGATAAACGCGGCGAAGCACCGTTTTCGGTTGATGCAAACCTGTTGCACACCTCATCCGAGGGCAAGGTTTTGGAAAACCCCGCCGAAGAAGCACCCGATTATGTGTATCAACGCACCGTCCACCCAGAGGACGCGCCAGATACGCCTGAATATATCGAAATCACCTTTGAAAAAGGGGATGCCGTTGCAATCAACGGCGAAGCAATGTCGCCCGCAACCATCCTGACCGCATTGAACGAATTCGGCCGCAAACACGGTATCGGCCGTTTGGATTTTGTTGAAAACCGCTTTGTCGGTATGAAATCACGCGGCATTTATGAAACGCCTGGCGGGGATATCTTGCTTGAGGCGCATCGCGGCATCGAACAAATCACCCTAGACAGCGGCGCAGGTCATTTGAAAGATAGCATCATGCCCCGCTATGCGGAATTGATCTATAACGGGTTCTGGTTCAGCCCAGAACGCGAAATGCTCCAAGCGTTGATCGACAAAAGCCAAGAAAACGTCACAGGCACTGTGCGTTTGAAACTGTACAAAGGTTCTGCGCGCACCGTGGGCCGGTGGTCAGAATATTCGCTTTATTCCGAAGCACATGTGACCTTCGAAGATGACGCAGGTGCCTATGATCAAAAAGACGCAGCTGGGTTCATTCAATTGAATGCACTACGTTTGAAATTGCTTGCCGCCCGCAAACGTCGGGTTGGATAAACCGACACGATACGGTATGGATCGGGCCGCTTCGTTCATCGACGCGGCCCTTTTTTATGCAGGTAATCGATATGACACCCATCTATGTGATTGGCGATATTCACGGACATTTGGATAAATTGGCCCACGCGGTTGATTTAATTGACCGCGACGGCGGGAAAAGCGCAAAGATCATCTTTGTCGGTGATCTGGTTGATCGTGGCCCCGATAGCAAGGGTGTCATCCAGTTTCTTATCGACGGCATCGCGTCAGGCCGTAATTGGACCGTACTTAAGTGGAACCACGACCGCATGTTTGAATGGTTCATGCAAACGCCCCCGCGTCATGACGCACAAATGTTGGTCGGCATGCATTGGTTTCATGAAAAGATAGGTGGCGTTGAAACACTGGCGTCATACGGTTTTACGGTGACACCGATGATTGATCGTTTGTACGAAATTCATGCGCAAGCGATTTCAAATGTTCCACCGGCGCATGTTGATTTTCTTAAATCACAGAAGCTTTTGCACCGTGACAATAATTTCATCTTTGCCCATGCCGGCATAAATCCATCACACCCGATGGATGCCCAGAGCGAAGAAGACCTCTTATGGCTGCGTGCACCTGACGGGTATTACCCAAAAGATTTATCGTTTTTGGAGATCCACGGCCACACGCCGATTGCCGAACCCACCCATTTTGGAACCCATATCAATGTTGATGGCGGTGCCGCGTTCGGGCGCGCGATAATCCCAATCGTACTCTGCACGGACGGTGTCTTAAGCATAACATCTCATGGGCGGACGCCAATAAAGAGACACGTCTTTGATTGTCAATTAGGGGCTTTGCCCCTCTTGGCCGCTGGCCAATTCACCCCAGGATATTTAGCAGACAGAAAATGGCAGAAGACTCCGTATCTTCATTTTCTGTCTAAAAATATCCTCGCCGAAGGCGTTTGGTCTTTGAAGAATCAAAGACCAAAATCATTTACACGGATTGCATTTCGCGCACGATCGCATCGGCAGCGGCGCGCGGATCGGCGGCTTTCCAAATGGGGCGACCGACCACAATGTGATCGGATCCGTTTGTGATGGCTTGTGCAGGTGTTGTGATGCGCTTTTGATCGCCGGTGTCCGCACCAGCCGGACGCACACCCGGCGTAACGATCAAACGCCCGTTAGATTCAGACAGCGCACGGATCAAGCCGGATTCTTGCGGCGACGCGATTACCCCGTCTGCGCCCGCATCAAATGCACGACCCGCCCGTTCGACGACCAAATCTTGGACGTCGCCGGGTTTGTACATCGAGCGATCAAGATCGGCGCGGTCGAGTGAGGTCAAAATCGTGACCGCCAATATTTTCATATTGCTGCCTGCGGCACCCTGTTTGGCGGCTGCTACCACATGCGGGTCACCATGAACGGTGAGAAAATCAAGATCGTATTGTGCGATCCCGCGTACTGCCGCTTCGACGGTTGCGCCGATGTCAAAAAACTTCATATCCAAAAAGATACGTTTTCCGTGTTCTTGTTTAAGCTCGTTCGCCAATGCCAAACCGCCGCCGGTCAACATACCAAGGCCGATTTTATAAAAGGACACTGATGACCCTAGCCGATTTGCCAAATCCAATCCCGTTACAATATTGGGGACATCAAGCGCTACAATCAGGCGATCATCAGACATAGTATTCTCCTTGGATAAAACGCTGCGTGTCTGACACTTTTGACTTGGCCAGTCAAGCAACCCGCGATATCAACATATCGTGGACCGTCACGCTTTTGACTTCGTTTGGAATATGGCCATTGCGGCGCACTTTTGCCTTTGCCGCCGCCAATAGACGGGGATGCGGATCCATTATGTCGCGATGATCTTGGGGGGCGATGGCACATTCAACATGAATAAGGCCTTGATCCGTTTCGAATGTAACAAGTCCAAAGATGTGTTGATCAGACTAAACAACACGCACATTTGAAAACCGCGTGGAGATGATATGCATGTTTACCCTTTCGTATCTTTTTATATTCTAAGGTATATAAATATATTCTTTCGTATCTATTTTAGCCCGATGGGGTAAATTTTTTGAAATTACTTGAAATCTGTCGGGCGTGACCCAAAATCTAAATCAAGGTCACCAAAAACCGTGCCGATGATCGGGCGGGATTACTATGTGACGCTTATGAAAGGAGAATGACCATGGACTTAACCAAGTTCACGGAGCGTGCGCGGGGATTCATTCAAGCGGCGCAGACGATCGCAATTCGTGAAAACCATCAGCGCATTTTACCTGAGCATATCCTAAAGGCGTTGTTGGATGACGACCAAGGATTTGCAACCAATTTAATTCAAAAATCTGGGGCAAACGCTGGCGCCGTTCGCAATCATTTGGACCAAGCGATTGCCAAATTACCCAAGGTGCAAGGCGGCGCGCAGACCTATATCGATACGCAAACCGTCAAGGTATTGGGCGACGCCCAAGATATTGCCAAAAAGGCCAGCGATCAATTTGTTCCCGTCGAACGAGTGTTGATGGCATTGGCGATGGTGAAATCGGGTGCAAAAGACGCGTTGGACGCAGGTAAAGTATCCGCACAGGCATTGAACGGTGTGATCAACGACATCCGTAAAGGCCTCACAGCCGATAGTGCAAGCGCCGAAGACAGATATGAGGCGTTGGAAAAATACGCCCGCGACCTGACGGCTGCGGCACGCGAAGGCAAGATCGATCCAATCATCGGACGCGACGATGAAATTCGCCGCGCGATGCAGGTTTTGTCACGGCGCACCAAAAACAATCCGGTGTTGATTGGCGAACCTGGTGTCGGGAAAACCGCGATCGCGGAAGGCATGGCATTGCGGATTATTTCGGGCGATGTGCCTGAATCCTTGCGCGACAAACGTTTGATGGCGTTGGATATGGGCGCATTGATTGCGGGTGCCAAATATCGCGGTGAATTCGAAGAACGCCTAAAGGCGATTTTAAACGAAATCTCGGCCGCCGCGGGCGAAGTTATTTTGTTTATCGACGAAATGCACACCCTTGTTGGCGCGGGCAAAAGCGATGGCGCTATGGATGCGGCGAACCTGATCAAACCCGCTTTGGCGCGTGGTGAATTGCATTGTATTGGCGCGACGACCTTGGATGAATATCGCAAATACGTTGAAAAGGACGCGGCTCTTGCGCGGCGGTTCCAACCGGTGATCGTATCGGAACCAACGGTAGAAGACACCATATCCATTTTGCGTGGGATTAAGGAAAAATACGAATTGCACCATGGTGTACGCATTTCGGATAGCGCCTTGGTTTCGGCAGCAACCTTGTCAAATCGCTATATCACTGATCGGTTTTTGCCAGACAAGGCGATTGATCTTGTCGACGAAGCCGCCAGCCGGTTGCGCATGGAAGTCGACAGCAAGCCCGAAGAATTGGACGCGCTGGATCGCGATATTTTGCAAAAGCAGATCGAAGTCGAGGCGCTGCGCCTAGAAGACGATGCCGCGTCACAGGACCGATTGGCAACGTTAGAAAAAGATTTGGCGGACTTGCAAGATCGCAGTGCGACAATGACCGCGAAATGGCAATCTGAGCGGGATAAATTGGCGTCCGCGCGTGACATCAAAGAACAGCTTGATCGTGCCCGTGCCGATTTGGAAATCGCGAAGCGCGAAGCGAATTTGGCGCGCGCGGGGGAATTGTCTTATGGCATTATCCCGGCGTTGGAAAAGCAATTGGCCCAAGCAGAAGATCGCGAAGACGAGGCCGCGATGGTCAAAGAGGCCGTACGCCCCGAACAAATCGCCCAAGTGGTCGAACGTTGGACCGGCATTCCGATGTCCAAAATGTTGGAAGGCGAGCGTGAAAAATTGCTGCGTATGGAAGACGAATTGCATAGTCGCGTGATCGGTCAGAAAAAGGCTGTGACCGCGTTGTCAAACGCAGTGCGGCGCGCACGTGCGGGTTTGAATGATGAAAACCATCCGCTTGGATCGTTTTTATTCCTTGGACCGACGGGTGTCGGCAAAACCGAGCTGACCAAAGCGGTTGCATCGTTTTTGTTCGATGATGACAACGCGATGGTGCGGATTGATATGTCCGAGTTTATGGAAAAACACGCAGTTGCACGTTTAATCGGGGCGCCCCCCGGTTATGTCGGATATGATGAAGGTGGTGTTTTGACCGAAGCCGTGCGCAGACGTCCGTACCAAGTTGTTCTTTTTGACGAAGTTGAAAAGGCACATCCAGATGTGTTCAACGTTTTGTTGCAAGTGTTGGATGACGGTATCTTGACCGACGGCCAAGGACGCACGGTGGATTTCAAACAGACCTTGATCATTTTGACGTCAAACCTTGGGTCGCAAGCGTTAAGCCAGTTGCCCGAAGGGGCGGACACAGCCGGTGCAAAACGCGATGTCATGGATGCCGTGCGTGCGCATTTCCGGCCAGAGTTTTTGAACCGTCTGGATGAAACGATCATTTTTGACCGTTTGGCGCGTGATGACATGTCTGGCATCGTGGACATCCAGTTGGCGCGTTTGAAAAAACGATTGTCGGGTCGCAAAATAACCCTGGTGCTTGACACAGATGCGCGGCATTGGTTGGCCAATGAAGGGTATGACCCCGTCTTTGGTGCGCGGCCATTAAAGCGCGTTATTCAGCGGGCATTGCAGGACCCATTGGCCGAAATGTTGTTATCAGGCGACGTTATGGATGGGGGCACAGTGTCGATCTCGGCGGGGCCCGACGGGTTAATCATCGGGGATCGCATTGGCACAAGCAATCGTGAAACCCCAGATAACACAGTGATCCATTAATAAATTAACCCCGCCGCGTGCGGGGTTAATGCCTCCGGCGCGGATATTTTCGGACAGAAAATGACCCTGCCACCAAGGCGCACAAAGTGCGATTTATCAATTATGACTGCGATTGTTTTTCGATATGAGTGCGAAGTTCTTCGGCTTCGAGGCGCGCTTCGCGCAGACCTTCCATCGCGGCACGCAATTCGGCTTCGGTTTGGTTAAGCTGGCTTGTCAATTCGGCTTCGCGTTGTTGCAGATAGGTGATGGCTTGATCGCGGGTTTCTTCGGCTTCGTGTAATTCTTGCGCCATCCGTTCAAATTCGCCCAAGTCCGCTTTGGACACACGGGTAAAACGATGCAAAAGCCAGCGCGAAAACCATCCCAAGGAAAAGGCAACGAACAGCACGATAGCCGTTGCGATAATAAATTCCGTTCTATTCATTTTTCTTTGCCTCTTGTTGGTCTGCCTCTTGGTTTGGATCGTCGACCTTATCCACCAAACTAAATTCTATGCGGCGATTTTTTTCACGACCTTCTTCTGTGTCGTTCGGCGCGATTGGAGTTTCTTCGCCGTAGCCTTTCGCGACATAATTGGTTGTTAGGATACGACGCCGTTGCAATTCCATCAACACTGCATTTGCGCGCGATTGGCTAAGGGCCAGGTTCATTTCCGCACGGCCTTGGCTATCGGTGTGGCCTGCGATCAACAGGTCGATTTCCCCGCATTCCGACAGCACATCCGCGATATCATCCAACAATTCTTGACCCGCAAGATCGACACGATCAGAGCCGGGTTCAAAGTTTATCTTGCGCGTTTCCAGCAATGCGTTGATTTCTTCAACGCAATCTTGTGGGTTCGTGACATCAAGCGTTACGATTTCTGGTGCTTGATAGGCAATGTCGAGCGCGAGGTTTTGGGAAATCGCCGATTTAGCCGCAAATAGAACCGCAATTTCGGATCCCGCTTTTTCATTTTCCGACGTACCAGAGATTGCAATTTCTTGTTGTGAAATGACCGCCGTCCCTTTGGTTAGACCATCCATCGCATCTAAAGTGGTCAAGATTTGCGATGTCCAATCAACCGTTTGATCAGGATTTACCCTGACCGAAAGATGCGTTTTATCGCGGCCGAAATGTGCCACCGCGACGCTTTTGACCAATTCAACTGTGATATCGGATCCGACCTGTCCCCACAGTTGGACCAAGCCTTCGGGGCTTCGGACGATTGTGAAATCAGAAAGGACACTTTCTTGTTCAGGGCTGGCCGCAGAAAATTCTGATCTAAGGCTATATTCGCCCGGCAAATGCAATTTTAGATCGCCAAGCATGGCTTCGAAGTGTTGTTGTTCGGTTTTGGGTCCTGCGACGAATTTTATGGCGGTATCCGCGATCGTGACCGATCCATTTTCCAACGTCGCCAACGCCTGAAGTGATTTTATCACCACCTGTGGCCAGGCATCCGTCGGGCGGCCCAGTGCCAGTTGACAAGGCAATTTACCGTCAAAGCCAAGTTCGGCGGCGGCTTTTGTAATTTGGCTGCGTGACACTGCCGTTTGTGCGGTACAGGCGTCGAATTTCAAATGTACGCCATCTTTCACCGCGCGAAATGCATAAGGCGCGACCACGGGGCGCGGGGCATTGATCGTAATGTTGTATTTTATATTTTCCGGTTTGCGCATCGACCATTTTGTTTCGATCTTTTTCTTTTGTCCGATGCTGTCGACAACCGCTTCGCCTTGGATCATGCCATCGGTGATGGTGAATTTTGCACTCGGGACATCACGCGCCATATCTAACGCAAAGCGCACCGATGCAGCCCAATTTTCAGGCGCGGGATATTCCACCACGTCCAACAATTCCGTGACGCGTTGATCTTTTCCGACGATTTTTTTCAATTCTGCGATCAAACCTTCGGTCCCAAAACGGCGTGGTAAAACACCGAAAACCGAAACCCCAGATTGCGTCCGCAAAATTTCTAGGCGGAATTCTGGTGGGGCGATATCGCGGGTTTCAATAACCGTCATTTGGTCAATCACACGGGCGGCGTCCACAACCGTGCCTGCGACGCTGCGCGCTTTGAACCGGATGGCTTCGTCGGGCGCATTGCCGATGATGAATACCTGTAGGCCGTCCGCCTCCACATCCGCCCAATTGTATCCGTCTTCTGATAGAACGCGCAAAACTTCGGCGCGCGAAATATCTTCGACCGATTTCACACCGATAAATGCGGTGAGCGTGCTTAGGCCAGCGGCGGCACAGAATATGAGCATCATGTAAAAGAAAGTGGATATGCGCATATCGCCTCTTTACCTAAGTTTTCCAATGTTGATACGAAGTTAAAGCAGATGATGCAATCATACCAACATCGCAGCGGCGAAAAACAGCACAGGGATCAAACCTGCATCACGGTTCGCACGAAACAGCATAAGCAAAACATCAGGCGCATCGATATCCAAACGACGTAATTGCCATATCAAATGCGTGGCAAAGGCAGGTGCACCGGCGATGGCAACCCATCGGGTCAAAACAGAATGATTTTGCGTGGCCCAAAAAGCGGCAAGCGCGATCAATGCAGTGCTTAAAACACCAAATATGATCAACCATTTATCCGTAGATTGACCGAACAAGCGTGCCGTTGATTTGACGCCAATCAATACATCGTCTTCTTTGTCTTGATGGGCATAAATGGTGTCATAAAATAACGTCCACGCGATCCCCGAAAGGTATAGGATGATGGCCGTGCTATCCAATGCACCGGTATGTGCGACATAGGCCAATAACGCCCCCCAGTTGAAAGCCAGGCCCAAAAAGACCTGTGGCCACCATGTAAACCGTTTGGCAAACGGATAAATCGCAACCAAAACCAGCGACAGAATTCCAAGAAAGATCGCATTGTTTTTATAGGTAAATAGGATCATTGCCCCCAGAACCGATTGGGACACCATCCATAAGATCGCCTGCGTGACGCTCAATTGGCCAGAGGGGATCGGGCGACTGCGGGTGCGTTCCACGGCACCGTCAAATTTGCGATCGGTGATATCATTCCAGGTGCACCCCGCACCCCGCATCAAAAACGCGCCAATCGCGCAGGATACGAAGATCCACAGATCCATGACGGTCGCGGAATTTGTTGCCAAAATGCCTAATAAAAGACCCCACCAACAGGGGATCAACAACAACCACGTGCCAATTGGTCGATCAGCGCGCGACAATCGCAAATACGGGCGCAGACCTCTGGGCGCCCAATGGTCGACCCAATTTCCACGCACTGCGTCGGAAACTTGTCCTGTAACCTCTGGCTTTGTCTGTTTTTGAGACATAAGATGCACCCCATGACAGCGAAAATTCGACTCTTTCTAGATCACCCTTTACGCAAAGCGCAATCGCTTCCTTTGGATCGCGACCAAGCAAATTATCTTTTTGCGGTAATGCGCCTATCCGTGGGCGATCAAATCGCCGTTATCAATGGGCGCGATGGCGAATGGTTGGCGACCATTATATCGGGGTCAAAGCGTGGTGGTGAATTGCGATGTGATGAACAAACGCGTGCGTTGGAATCGCCCCCCGATTTATGGTTGGTCTTTGCACCGATTAAAAAAGCGCGCACCGATTTCATTGTGGAAAAGGCAACCGAATTGGGCGCTGCGGCGATTTTCCCCGTGCAAACCGATTTCACAAATTCGGAACGCATTCGCCAAGATAGACTGCAAGCCCACGCAATCGAAGCAACCGAACAATGCGGTGGTACGTTTGTTCCGCAGGTGCATGATTTGCAAGCTTTATCAAAGCTGTTGGATGCATGGCCAAGCGATCGACATATTCTTTTTTGTGACGAAGCAAAGGTCGGTGACGCGCCAACACAGATTGGCGCATTACAAAAAGGTAAATGGGCCATCTTCATTGGACCCGAAGGCGGGTTTTCGGATGCCGAACGCGCGCGTTTGACATCGCATCCTTTGTCCCATGCAATTAGCCTTGGACCGCGTATTTTACGGGCTGATACGGCCGCGGTAAGTGCGCTTACGCTTTGGCAAAGCGCATTAGGGGATTGGGCATGATCCGAACCGAAGCCAAAGAAGCACTGTGGCGGTGGCGCGAATTGGCAATTGCCGTTGCGGTTGGGGCGGTGGGCCTTTACTGGGCCAGTTCGATGTTTGGCTTATTGCAAATCATTGGATATGTGACCACAGCACTTGGTATTGTCTTGGCTATTGTCGGGTTACAACGGGGACGTTTTCGCAATCTTGCAAATGGTCAAGGTGTGGTTACCTTTATCGAAGGTCAAATCACCTATTTCGGCCCATATTCTGGCGGGGTTGTCACGATCGAAGATATGACGCGGATTCAATTGAAAACGATTGCCGGATTAAAAAGTTGGGTCATTGATCAACCGGCACAAGCGCCTTTAATTATTCCAACAAATGCGCAAGGGGCAGACCAATTATTTGACGCCTTTGCCGCCCTGCCTGGCATGCGGATCGAATCTATGTTGTCAAAATTATCAAATGAACGTGAACTGCCTGTTATAATTTGGCAACGTGATACATATCTGGGTCCAAACAAATACCTGCATTGACAGTTTGATCAAAGCACGACATCACGAAATTAGCGAAATAAATCTGGAGCGCGAGACATGTCCATTCCTCAATCAGGTGGCGGGCCAATCGAACGGCATGAACAAATGGCCGAATACTTGGCAGACGGGTGCAAACCCAAAGAGGATTGGCGCATCGGCACTGAACATGAAAAATTCGGCTTTTGCAAAGATACGTTAAACCCTTTGCCCTATGACGGGCCGCGGTCGATTCTTGCTGTTTTAGAAGGGTTGCGTGATCGTTATGGGTGGTCACCGGTAACCGAGGCGGACAAATTGATTGGCCTAACCAAAGACGGTGCAAACGTTTCCTTGGAACCTGGTGGTCAACTTGAGCTATCAGGCGCGCCTTTGGAAAATATCCACCAAACCTGTGATGAGGTGAACACACACCTAAAAGAAGTGAAATCCATTGCCGATGAGATTGGTGTGGGATTTATCGGCTTAGGTGCCGCGCCGCATTGGACGCATGACCAAATGCCAGTCATGCCAAAAGGCCGCTATAAATTGATGACCGATTATATGGATCGCGTTGGGACCATGGGTAAAACCATGATGTACCGCACCTGTACGGTTCAGGTGAATTTGGACTTTGCATCCGAGGCCGACATGGTCCAAAAACTGCGCGTTGCGATAGCGTTGCAACCTGTCGCGACGGCATTGTTTGCAAATTCTCCATTCTTGGAAGGCAAACCCAATGGTCACAAAAGTTGGCGCAGCCGGGTTTGGCGTGATCTGGACGCGGACCGTACCGGTATGGTGCCCTTTGTCTTTGAAGACGGGTTTGGATTTGAACGATGGGTCGAATATGCATTGGATGTACCCATGTATTTCGTCTATCGCGACGGGAAATACATCAACGCATTGGGGCAATCCTTCCGCGATTTTCTAAAGGGCCAATTGCCGGCGTTACCTGGGGAAACACCCACGTTATCCGATTGGGCAGATCACCTTACAACCCTGTTCCCAGAGGCACGCATTAAAAAATTCATCGAAATGCGCGGCGCCGATGGTGGCCCGTGGCGCCGTCTTTGTGCGCTGCCCGCGTTTTGGGTCGGTCTGACATATGACCAATCTGCGCTTGATGCCGCATGGGATTTGGTCAAAGGGTGGGACGCTGAAACCCGTCAAGCGTTGCGCGTTGCTGCGTCTGAACAAGGCTTAAATGCCAAAGTTGGAAATTTGGACATGCGGACATTGGCCAACCAAGTTGTTGCAATTTCCGAAAGCGGGCTGAAAGCGCGTGCGCGCCCAGGTGCCGGCGGATTGGTTCCCGACGAAACCCATTTCCTAAACGCGTTAAAAGACAGCTTGGAATCAGGTAAAACGCCAGCTGATGAAATGTTGGACCAATATAATTCCGATTGGAACCAAGACGTGACAAAGGTTTTTGGGTCTTTAGCCTATTAAAAACCCGTGCAATTTTAAATGTTAACGGTTCGGGTAAGGTTTATCGCCTATTTCTGACATTGGGTGAGAAATAGGTGGTGGACACCATGGCGGCGCGTGGAAAGTGGCTTATGCCGACTTTGTAACCGCGATGATGGCTTTCTTTATGTTGATGTGGCTATTGAACGCGACGACCGAACAACAACGCAAAGGCATTGCGGATTACTTTAGCCCGACGTTTGCGATCAATCGCACGTCTGGCGGCGGGGATAGTTTCTTTGTGGGCGACTCTGTCTTTACGGAAAATACATTGACCCGCCAAGGAATTGGCGCATCAACGATACATCCAACCGAAAGCATCGGATCACGCGGTGCAACCGGATTGGATGACGACGGCGTCGAACAAGACGAAACAATGACGGCCCTAAAAGATGTCCAAGATCATCTAAGGGCGCGGTCCGGCGAAAGTGCCGTTTCAGACGATTTTTTAAAACATATCGTCACCAAAGTGACCGACGAAGGATTGGTGGTCGAATTCTTTGATCGTCCAAACAAGCCTTTGTTAAACGATCGAAATGAACCAACCGCAATCTTGACCGCATTGGCCGAAATCTTGGTCGAAACTGGGCAAATTGTAACGAACCCTGTTGCAATTGAAACGCATATGGCGGCAAGCCCCGTCGTTTTGGCCCAGCGCAACCATTGGAAGGACACAATCGATCGTGCTGACATCGCGCGCCACCTTGTTGTCGCGACGGGCCTTGATGCGGCACGTATCGCACGGATTACCGGCCACGGTGATCGCGAAAATCGTGCGCGCAATCCAATGTCGATGCGAAACAATCGCATTGAATTCGTATTCTTGCGGCAGAATTAGATCAAACTTGGATTATTAGGGGGATGTTAAGGCTCGGCCCGTAATCCTGTGACCCAGATGGTCAACAGAATCGAAAGGCATTGCTATGACAATTTCATCCTCCTTAAACGCAAGTGTCGCAGGGCTGGCCGCAAATGCCAGCAGGTTGGACACGATTTCGGACAATATTGCAAACTCGGCGACCCATGGGTATCGCCGGGTTCAAACCGATTTTCATTCGATGGTCATTGCGGCCAAGGGTGACACATATTCCGCACGTTTGGTACCCTACGATGGCGAAACTGAAATGGACCACCAATCGG
>JAYPUL010000041.1:0-22171 GCA_038134005.1 Paracoccaceae bacterium
GGGGAATGTATCGCAAGGTAATTGGCGACGGACAGACGCACAAATCCTTTTAGGCGAAGCGCAGCCTTGTGGTCGGGTTCAAGGTCTTTAAACGCGGTTGTGATTGCGGTTTGTATGTCTACTGTATTAAACCGCGGCGCGCAAATATATGGTAATCCAGGTGTGGGATCCGTATGCGCGACGATGTGCAGCGTTTCAAAATCTGCCGTTTCGGTTTTGGACAAGGCAAAGGTTTGCGCGTCTACCGCACAAAAATCGGCGTATCCCATCGCTACCGCTGACATAGACTTTACATGTGCCCCGGTTTGTATGCCTTGGGCTGGCCTCACGTCATATTTTGACAAATAATTGATCGGCGCAGACCAACCCGATTGTGACATTGCTTCGTTATAAGCAATCGTTGCACCGTTTAACGACGTGATCTGATCTATCGGTTTTGCAGATAATATCACGCTATTGTAATACCCGGGCGGGCACCCCGCGATGCCATAGTCTGGTGTTAATACATAGCTCACATGACGATGTAGCCGTTCACGAAATGGCATCCCGCAGGTTTGCCCCAAAATCAAACCAGGAGATTGCCACATATCCCAAAGATCCGCGCCGCGGGTCAAGCGTTGCGGACCAAACCCAAGTGAATTTCGGATCAGATCCCAAAACCGATCATGCGCATGACGAAGATGCGCAAAATCATACATGGGAAGGGTCGCAATCACTTTCTGACCCGTTGACGGGCTGTGGCACTTTCGACATCTGTGATGCCCAATAGATCGGCGACAAGACGGATCACTGCATCTTCGTCGGCATCGCGCGCACCATCGGCCAATGCAATAGACCAAAGCGCTTCGATCACGCCAATACGGTCGTCATAGGGTACCGCATCTTTCAAAGCGCGGGTAAAGCGTACTGTATCAGGGGCTTCTTGTTCTAAGGTTTCAGCGCTCTGACGTAGGTCAGCCGCCCCAGAGGCATCAAGACCATAGCGCGTCATCATCACATGATCGATTTGTGCAATTTCGGATGGGGCATAGTTTTCATCGGACCGCGCCACGCGAACCAACAAAGCACACAACGCAAGCCGTGCATCTGTGGTGGTCAATGGTGCGGGGCTAGGGGCCAAAAGTGATTTTAAAAAATCGCCGAACATTAGCCGTCATATCCTTCGACAATAACCAAATCGCCGCTGGATACCGGTTGTCGGATTGACAGCGCATGTTGGTATTCTGGGCTATTATAGCACGCTTTCGCTGTTTCCAGATCTTTGAATTCGATGACAACGGTCCGTGGGCGTGATGTGCCTTCCATGACGTCTTGCACGCCGCCGCGAACAATAAATTTTGCCCCGTATTTTGCAAAGGCAACGGCGTTCGCCGCGCGATAGTCGTCGTATGCTTTGGGGTCATCAACGGTGACATGGGCCACCCAATAGGCTTTTGGCATGATCAATCCTTTTTTGTTAGGCGTGAAAAACATTTTGACAAACGGTCAAGTTCATCATGCAAGCCAAATGGCGGGTTTACAACGAATAATCCCGATCCAACCATGCGATGGCCCTCGCGTGCGGGGGGGAACCCAACACGATGATCAACCCCATCTGCAAAGGCGCGTTTTAACGCGCGCACCATCTTGGTATAGCCACCATCGATCAAAACCGGATACCAAAGGATAATGGTGCCCACATTCCATTTTTTGGCGATTTGTGCCATGAACGTCGGGATCGTGTCATAATCGGTTTTTATTTCGTAACTTGGATCAATTAACAATACACCGCGACGGGGTGATGGTGGGCATATGGATTGTGCCAATCCAAAACCATCTTGTTGATAAACTTTGGCTGTTTGCCCCATGGCAATGTCTAATGCGTGCGCTTCTTGCGGATGCAGTTCGGCCAAATGGATCTGGTCCTGATCGCGCAACAGAATTTCGGCAATTTTTGGCGACCCTGGATAATAAGTCGGACCATGATCCGTTACGACCTTTTCCAATGCGTGCGCATAGGGATGTGTTTGGTCGAACCAACCTGCAATGTCGCGACGTTGAATGCCTTGGGCCGCTTCTCCGGTTTTAACGGCTTCGGCTGCGGTTAGATCATAAAGCGCGCGACCAGAATGCGTTTCAATATACGAAATCGGTTTATCCTTGCGCGTCATATAGGCCAAAATCCACGCCAAAACGGCGTGCTTTTGAACATCGGCCAAGTTACCCGCATGGTAAATGTGTTGATAAGACAGCATATGGTTTCCTATCCAGTGACGCACCTCTCCTAGAAATAGTGCGCTTGGCGAATAACGCAAGGCGCCAGCGGTTTGATGCCGATCTGCGCGCCCTGCGAGGGGGATTAAACCAAACGCTCGTCGCTTTTCGCTGCGCGGACAAAATCTTTGAACAATGGATGTGGATCAAAAGGTTTGGACTTTAGTTCTGGGTGGAACTGAACACCGATGAACCATGGGTGATCGACCCATTCGACGATTTCTGGCAGGCGGCCGTCAGGCGACATGCCAGAAAAGCGTAAACCCGCTTTTTCCAATTGATCGCGGTATTTGATCGCAACCTCATACCGGTGACGGTGTCGTTCTTCGATATCGCAGGTGCCATAAACTTCTGCAACTTTGGACCCTTCGGCCAAGGTCGCGGAATAGGCGCCCAAACGCATGGTGCCGCCTTTGTCGTCGCCAACGCTGCGTTCAACGGTTTTGTTGCCTTGGACCCATTCTTTCAAATGATACACCACAGGTTCGAAACGCTTTTTACCGGCTTCGTGGTCAAATTCTTCAGACCCCGCATCGGTTAAACCGGCCACATTACGCGCCGCTTCGATCACGGCCATTTGCATGCCTAAACAGATGCCTAAATAGGGAACTTTGTGTTCACGTGCAAATTTTGCGGCCTTGATTTTGCCTTCAGTCCCGCGTTCGCCAAAGCCACCGGGAACCAAAATCGCGTTAAACCCTTGTAGATAAACGGCGGGATCCTCTTTATCAAAGATTTCGGCATCAACCCATTGGATGTTGACCTTAACGCGGTTGGCCATACCACCATGTGTTAACGCTTCGGCGATGGATTTATAGGCATCTTCCAGTTGCGTGTATTTGCCAACAATCGCAATCTTAACTTCGCCTTCGGGGTTAAAGACACGATCGGCGACGTCTTCCCAGCGGGACAGATCAGGCTTTGGCGCAGGTGCGATGCCGAACGCATCCAAAACCGCTTGGTCCATGCCTTCGCGATGATAGGCAAGAGGTGCCTCATAAATCGATTTCAAATCCTGCGCAGCGATGACCGAGTCTGGACGCACGTTGCAGAACAACGCCAGCTTTTCGCGTTCTTTTTCCGGGATGGGCCCTTCGGAACGACAGACCAGAATATCAGGCGCAATGCCAATGGAGCGCAGCTCTTTCACGCTGTGCTGTGTTGGTTTTGTTTTCAATTCGCCGGACGCTTTGACATATGGCAGCAACGTGAGGTGCATGAAAATACACTGACCTCGCGGTTTATCTTGGGAAAATTGGCGGATCGCTTCAAAAAACGGCAGGCCCTCAATATCGCCGACGGTACCGCCGATTTCGCAAAGCATAAAATCAACTTCGTCTTCGCCGATTTTTAGGAAATCTTTGATTTCGTTGGTGACGTGCGGGATCACCTGAATGGTTTTGCCCAAATAATCACCGCGACGTTCCTTTTCCAAAACGGTCGAATAAATCCGACCAGACGACACAGAATCGGTGGTTCGTGCGGCAACACCCGTAAAGCGTTCATAATGGCCCAAATCCAAATCGGTTTCTGCGCCGTCGTCGGTGACGAACACCTCGCCGTGTTCAAACGGGCTCATCGTGCCTGGGTCTACGTTCAGATATGGATCTAGCTTGCGCAAGCGCACGCTATATCCGCGTGCTTGTAACAATGCACCCAAGGCGGCTGAGGCCAATCCTTTTCCCAAAGATGAAACAACACCGCCTGTGATGAATATGTATCTTGCCATGCGCTTGAACGCTCCCGTGAATTTTATGGTTTATACGAACCCAAAATGAACAATCCGCCGCGTTTAGGAATCGCAGCATCACGGGATTTAACACATAAAGGATTCGCAAAAATTTTGCAATAAGACCGCAACATAATGATGCGATCTTTTTAACGTACCCTATAGGTAGTGTATTAGTTTGCGCTTGGAACCAGAGGTGTTGCGCCATCTGAGGATGGTGGCAACAGATCTTGAACGTCTGGCAGGCCAGGAACAGTTTGTTCGACAGGGGCCGAAGTGCCCAACCGATCAAAGATGGATGATCCAGCGGATTTTTGCGCAGAAATGATGGTCAGGCTGATTGATGTAATGATAAAGCCAATCGCCAAAATCCAAGTCATTTTGGTCAACGCTGTTGCTGCGCTGCGGCTGGAAAGAACGCCATCGCCACCGCCGCTGCCCATACCCAGGCCGCCACCTTCGGAGCGTTGCAACAAAACAATGCCGACCAAAGCCAGTGCCAAAATCAGGTGAATGGTAAGTACGACGTTTTCCATAGCGCCCCGCAAAGTAAAAGTTTCAGCCGCTAGATAGGCAAGAATTCATGCGGGGGCAAGGGTAGAATGTCCATTCTGACGGAATTCCGCATGTTATCGCCGTGTGCGTGCGTGCTACCTGTTATTCCGACACGTCATCCATATCGGCCTGCCCGCTGATGCGGCGGCGGATCAAAGACCAGCTTAGGCCAATGCCCATGACCAAGCTCAGCGCAAGTATACCAAGCCACGTGGTCAGCGTCGGATTGGATAAATTCAAAAGCCCAAGATCGGCAAAGACCCAAACCAAGGCGCCAAATACGGCCAAGACCAATCCCATGCCAAAACCGCCAATCGAACGCAGGGTTGCGCGCAAATAAATGATGTACGCAATCAAAAGAACCAACGCGAAAAATAATGTCACCGACATTTTGTCAGACCAATGGGCAACCGCCCATCGCACAAAGTTCCATGGGCTGGGGTTATATGTCACGCTGACCAATACAAACGCCAATGCCTACCGAATTAAAAAGCCCATGATCATCCCCTTTTTGATCGCAATTTGTCGTATTTCTGGACTAAGTTGCGGACTGCGTCAAATTGATGGTTCCATTTGGGGACAAGCGGCGCTATATCGACGCGGGTTTGAACACACGAGTCAGAAAGGTCAGACATGGCAAACGTAGTTGTGGTCGGCGCACAATGGGGCGACGAAGGCAAAGGCAAGATCGTCGATTGGCTAAGTGAACGCGCTGATGTGGTCGCGCGGTTCCAAGGCGGTCATAACGCAGGCCACACTCTGGTCATTGATGGCAAAGTCTATAAATTGCATGTTTTGCCGTCGGGCGTCGTGCGGGGCGGCAAATTATCGGTGATCGGCAACGGTGTTGTTTTGGACCCTTGGCATCTTGTAAAAGAAATCGCGACCGTCCGTGAACAAGGTGTGGATATTTCGCCTGAAACATTGATGATTGCGGAAAACACCCCACTGATCCTGCCGCTACATGGCGAATTGGATCGCGCCCGCGAATCTTCGAATGGTGTTGCGAAAATTGGCACCACAGGCCGCGGAATTGGACCAGCTTACGAAGATAAAGTTGGCCGTCGTGTTGTCCGCGTTGCTGATTTGGCCGATCGTGCCACTTTGGAAACCCGTGTCGGTCGTTTGTTGGCGCATCACAACCCGCTGCGTCGTGGGTTGGGCATGGAAGAAGTGAATGGTGACCAATTGGTCCAAGAGCTTTTGGACATCGCACCCGAAGTATTGAAATTTGCAGCCCCCGTTTGGAAAGTGCTGAACGACAAGCGCAAGGCTGGCAAACGCATCCTGTTCGAAGGGGCACAAGGCGCATTGTTGGACGTTGATTTCGGGACGTATCCTTTTGTGACCTCGTCAAACGTGATCGCAGGTCAGGCCGCAACAGGTACCGGTATCGGCCCAGGCGGTATTGATTTTGTTCTGGGGATCGTCAAAGCCTACACCACCCGCGTTGGCGAAGGCCCGTTCCCGACAGAATTGTTGGATGATGATGGCGACCGTTTGGGAATGCGTGGACATGAATTCGGTACCACCACCGGCCGCAAGCGCCGTTGTGGTTGGTTTGATGCGTGCTTGGTGCGCCAAACCTGTGCGACCTCTGGCGTGACGGGCATTGCCCTGACCAAGCTGGACGTTTTGGACGGGTTTGAAACGTTGAAGATTTGTGTCGGCTATGAATTGGACGGCAAGCGCATGGATTATTTGCCAACCGCAGCTGATGAACAAGCGCGTTGCACCCCGATCTATGAAGAAGTCCCCGGTTGGTCCGAAAGCACCGAAGGCGCGCGCAGCTGGGCGGATTTGCCAGCAAACGCAATTAAATACGTCCGTCGTGTCGAAGAATTGATCGAATGTCCTGTGGCTTTGTTGTCGACATCACCGGAACGCGACGACACGATCCTTGTCACTGATCCGTTCCAAGACTGATGGCGCTTAGCTATAAAGCCCGCCGCAGATGGTCGCTGATCATTTTGCTGATTGGTCTACCGCTTTATGTAGTGGTGGCGGTCAATGTCATTGATATGTTTGACCGTCCGCCATTTTGGGTGGAACTGGTGGTCTATGTGGCGCTGGGTTTTTTATGGGCCGCGCCGTTCAAATTCGTGTTCAAAGGAGTCGGCAAGGCCGATCCCGATGCGGAACAAGAGTCCCAATAATTTTGCGTGACATTTTGCACCTGTTATGGAAACTGCGATCAAATATTTTTTGATCGCAGGGACACCACATGGCAGCGCAACCTAACATCCTAATCATTATGGTCGACCAGCTCAACGGGACGTTTTTCCCCGATGGTCCGGCCGATTGGTTACATGCACCGCATCTCAAAAAATTGGCCGCACGGTCGACGCGCTTTGCCAATGCCTATACCGCCAGCCCGCTGTGCGCCCCGGGTCGCGCGGCATTTATGTCAGGGCAATTGCCGTCGCAAAACGGTGTCTATGATAACGCGGCCGAATTTACATCGTCGATCCCCACCTATGCCCACCATTTGCGCCGTGCGGGGTATTATACCTGTTTATCTGGCAAGATGCATTTTGTTGGCCCAGATCAACTACATGGGTTCGAAGAACGCCTGACCACTGATATTTATCCCGCCGATTTTGGGTGGACGCCCGATTACCGAAAGCCTGGTGAACGGATTGATTGGTGGTATCACAATATGGGGTCTGTCACCGGGGCAGGGGTCGCCGAGATTACCAACCAAATAGAATATGACGACGAAGTTGCCTATCACGCGACGCGCAAGATTTATGATCTGTCGCGGGGGGGCGATGACCGCCCATGGTGTGTCACCGTCAGTTTCACCCACCCGCATGATCCCTATGTTGCGCGGCGCAAATATTGGGATCTTTATGAGGATTGCGAACATTTAATGCCGAAAGTGGCGCCGATGGCCTATGACGGCCATGACGCGCATGCAAAGCGGATTTTTGATGCCAACGATTGGCGCAACTATGACCTGACCGATGAAATGGTGGCGCGCGCACGTCGGGCCTATTTTGCCAATATCTCCTATCTGGATGACAAGGTCGGTGAATTGATTGACGTCCTCGAGCGGACACGCCAAGAGGCAATCATTTTGTTCGTGTCCGATCACGGTGATATGCTGGGCGAACGCGGGCTGTGGTACAAGATGAACTTTTACGAAGGATCGGCGCGGGTCCCCATGATGATCGCCGCCCCACAGATGAAGGTGGGATTGTTGACAACGCCCGTGTCCAATATCGACGTGTGCCCAACGCTTTGCGATTTGGCAGGCGTCAGCATGGCGGACGTGATGCCTTGGACCAGTGGCGAAAGTCTGGTCGCGCTGGGCCAAGGCGGCCTGCGTGAAACGCCGGTGGCGATGGAATATGCAGCCGAGGCATCCTATGCCCCATTGGTGGCCCTGCGGTCAGGGGATTGGAAATATGTGCGCTGTGATCTGGACCCCGAGCAATTGTTTAATCTGTCCGAAGATCCGCATGAATTGACAAACCGTGTGTCTGATCCCGCAGCGGCAGATATTTTGGCACAATTGCGCGCAATGGCGGATAAGCGTTGGGATTTGGCGCGGTTCGATGCCGAGGTGCGCGAAAGCCAAGCCAAACGATGGGTCGTATACGAGGCCCTGCGCCAAGGCGGATATTATCCGTGGGATTATCAACCGTTACAAAAGGCATCCGAACGGTACATGCGCAACCATATGGATTTGAACGTTCTTGAGGAAAGCAAACGGTTTCCCCGCGGCGAATAGCGGCTAGCGCAGCACCAGATCAATCATCGCAAACGCTTCTTGGCGGGCGTGGGGCGCATTGACCTTGCGTTCGCCTTGGGCGACGGCAACCCAAACGCCATCCATGTACGATTGGATCAAGCGACGAATTGTTTCGCGCGTGTGTGGTGGCATTAGATGTTTGAGTTCGCGTCTGAAATGCGATCTGACACGCGCGCGGTTGATATTTTGCAATCGCGTGAGTGTTTCCGAATATGGTGCAGCCGACCAAAATTGAACCCAAAATGTGCAATGTTCAGGCGTAAAGAAAACGTCGGAAAAGTTTGCTTCGACAATCGCGCGAAGGCGTTCTTTCGGTGTTTTTGCCTGTGACAATGCGATCACGTGTTCTTGGCGCAATATGCCAAGAAGATAGGTCATGGTTTCCGACATCAATCGGTCTTTTGATCCGAAATAGTAATTGATCGATGCTGCGGTCGCCCCAATTTGGCGCGCAATATCGGACATTGTAACCGCATGAAAGCCCCGTTCATACGTGGCCGCAAGGGTCGCGTTTATAAATTCTTGGTTCCGGATGTCGCGAATGCGGGTACGTTTCATAGAATAAAGATATGAGGATATAGTCGGATTTCAATAACTAAATTAAATTATAATTTATTAAATGATTATTTAAAAAAATAAATATTAATTTTGAATCCACTATGGTATAGAATAGTCGCACAAGCAGAAGCTTGTTTAAAAAAAACAGGGAGGAAAAAATGACAGCAGTCATTTCATTTGGTGTGCTATTGGCCTTTGCATTGGTCATCTTTTGCACAGTAAAATGGTGGAATTTACGGTTAACCGGTACAGACCCAGTGTCATTGTTGGTTTTTGTATCGATCCTTTTCACATCGGGGTTAGATGTTGGGTTGGTTATGTTCCCATTGGCATGGGACTTTCCGCTATATGCAGACGTGGCAACCGAACCTGCCTATGGGTTTACGAACCCATTGGCGATAGAATTCGGATATTGGGGCTTTTTAATTTGGGCCTTTTATTTCCTTACGGGTTTCTATTTCTGTGTGATCGAACCACGCGTGAAATTCTTTGAAATTCCGTTGGTTAAGTTGATCAACAACATTGTTATCATTGCGACTTGTGCCTTCACAGGGTCGTTGTTCTTGATCTATCTGCCATATTACATCCCAATGGTTGGGGATGGTGAAACAGTGATCCCCGCATTCTATGTCTTGACCTTCTTGGTCATCGCTGCGGCGGCCTATTCTTCGACAGACATCAAGTTTGTTAAGGTTCTGTCTGTTGCGTCAACCGTTCTATTCTTTGGCTTGATTGCCTTGGCTTGGATTGGCGCTGGCATGGGCTTGGGTGATTTTAGTGCGTCCGTTTCAAACTTGGGCGGGTACTTTGCGAACCTGCACAAATTTGTATTGCCAATGTCGGATTATCACGAATTCTTCCTATTCTGGTGGTTTGCGTGGTCAATCATGATCGGTCAATTTACATCGCGCTTTGTGGGCGGTCTGAAAACATGGCAATTCCTTTTGGCCTTGCTTGTCATTCCATCCATTCCATTGGCGTTGTGGTTTGGCGTTCTGTATCATTACTTTACAGCCGGCATTTCGACAACGGGCGTTATGAACTGGGCGATGGTCGTGGTTGGTGTGATCTTTGTGATCAACTCATTCGACAGTTTGATCCGTTTGTACACAGACAACATGAACCTAAGCGTTGAACGTGTTGGTAAAGCAAAATATTTGCTTGGTAACATCATCGTTCTGTCGGTTCTGACAGTCGCATTCCAATCACAGTGGTTGAAAATTGAATGGGTCGGAACGATCGTGATCGCGCTATACGTTTGGTGCGTTCTTTATATCGTAACCAAATTCCGTCGCGAAGTCATGGCAATCAATTCGATGCCAAACGCGTAAGCGATTAAGACATGTCGGATCCGTTTATTGCGGGTCCGACAGAAGTTGCAAGGTCCATGTGTGGGCCGCAACCCACCCACCCCGTCGCCTAATAGGGCCCTGAGGAGCAGATCATTGCAGACAGAATATATCATCATCGGCGCCGGTAGCGCAGGATGTGCCATGGCTTATCGTTTGTCCAGTGCGGGCAAAAAGGTTGTTGTTCTGGAATTTGGCGGTACCGACGCGGGCCCCTTAATCCAGATGCCAGGCGCGTTGAGTTATCCGATGAATATGCCGATGTATGATTGGGGCTATCAGTCGGAACCCGAACCCCATCTGGGCGGCCGGAAATTGGCCTGTCCGCGTGGTAAGGTGATCGGGGGATCATCAAGCATCAATGGCATGGTATATGTGCGCGGTCACGCCCGCGACTTTGACACGTGGGCCGAAATGGGTGCAGATGGGTGGAGCTATGCTGATGTTTTGCCCTATTACAAACGAATGGAAAATTGGGATCCGCGCGGCCATGGGGGTGACCCGGAATGGCGTGGGTCAGACGGACCATTGCACGTTACACGCGGCACACGCGAAAACCCGTTGGTCCACGCTTTTGTGGATGCAGGTCGTCAGGCGGGCTATCAAGTCACCAGTGATTATAACGGTCAACAGCAGGAAGGCTTTGGCCCGATGGAACAAACGACCCATAAAGGGGAACGTTGGTCGGCGGCTAAAGCGTATCTGCGTCCCGCGCAAAAGACGGGAAATTGCCAGGTGGTCCGTGGCCTTGCGCGAAAGGTTATCATCAAGGATGGCCGCGCGATTGGTGTTGAATACGCCGCAGGCCAGGACATAAAAACCATCCACGCCAGCGCTGAGGTGATCATTGCTGCCTCTGCGATCAATTCACCAAAATTGTTGATGCTGTCCGGGATTGGTCCCGCCGCGCATTTGGCCGAGCATGGTATTGACGTTGTTGCGGATCGCCCAGGTGTTGGTCAGAACCTTCAAGATCACCTTGAACTTTATATTCAAATGGCGGCCAGCCAGCCCGTGAGCCTGTTTAAATATTGGAACGTGTTTGGAAAAGCATGGGTGGGGTTGAAATGGATGTTGTTCAAATCGGGGCCGGGTGCGTCAAACCAATTTGAAAGTGCGGCCTTTATTCGGTCGCAAGCGGGTGTCGAATACCCCGATATCCAATATCATTTCTTACCAATCGCCGTGCGCTATGACGGCCAAGCCGCCGCCGAAGGGCATGGGTTTCAGGCCCATGTTGGCCCAATGCGCAGCCCATCGCGTGGTTCGGTTACATTGCGGTCGGCCGATCCCGCAGCGGCGCCAAAGATCTTGTTTAACTATATGTCCCAGGAAAAAGATTGGGCCGATTTTAGAAACTGCATTCGCTTGACGCGTGAAATTTTTGGGCAGGATGCGTTTAAGCCATTCGTGAAACATGAAATCCAACCGGGCGCAGGCGTTCAAACCGACGATGAACTGAATAATTTTATTCGTGAGCACGTCGAAAGCGCCTATCATCCATGTGGCACCTGTAAGATGGGACGCGCGACCGATCCAATGGCGGTTGTTGACCCAGAATGCCGCGTGATCGGGTTCGAGGGTTTGCGCGTCGCAGACAGCAGCATTTTCCCACAAATAACCAACGGCAATCTTAATGGTCCATCGATTATGGTGGGGGAAAAGGCGTCAGATCATATTTTGGGTAAAGATCCTTGTCCGCCAAGTAACCAACAACCTTGGATCCATCCGAATTGGAAATCGCAACAAAGATAGGGGACTACATCCATTGCGCTAGAAATGAGCGCACCGGGTTGAAACTCCTGTCCGTTATTGCACCCGCCCTAGGTGGGATGGTGATATCTTTTGTCACCAGATACTATATACTTATTGTATGTAGACTTTATTGGTATCTGATTATGTATGTATCTGGTGAAAAAGTTCATCTTGCCACCAGCCCGTTTGCAAAAGTGCGTAATCTAAATCGTTTGTTGGCCTATCGTAGCCAATTTCAGAAACGATTGTTGGCAAACGGCGCTTCGGCACATCGTGACGCTTTAGCGGATGAGCATTTGAAAAAGCTCATTTGGCATTTGGATGATTTCATCAAATCTGAGGTTGTTATTTAACCTCATAGGGCAAAATCCCACGCGAATTATTATCGACGATCAATTGCCGTTCCAAAGGTGGAACAGACCGTTGATGGCATGTGCGTCGTTCGCATATACGACATGAAATTCCGATCGGTTCGAATGCTTCGGGCGTATTCAATTCCAATGTGTCGGCATAGACCAATTCGTTCGCATGTTTGACTTCGCACCCCAATGCGATGGCAAATCGGCGCACGGGTGCGTTATAGGATCCCCCTGATTTTGTAATGTCGCGCGCCAATGAAATATATCGCACGCCGTCCGGCGTTTCGGCCAATTGTCGCAAGAATTGTCCAGGCGTTTCGAATGCACGATGAACGTTCCATAACGGGCAGGCGCCGCCAAAGCGTGCGAATTGTAATCGCGTGGCCGAATGGCGTTTGGTGATGGTTCCGGCCTGATCGACGCGGACGAAAAAGAACGGGATACCCTTGCGATCAGGACGCTGAAGCGTGGATAGTCGATGTGCCACCTGTTCAATCGATGTGCCGAAAATATTGGCCAATCTTTCCAAATCGTGGCGTTCGCGTTTTGCGGTGGACAGAAATTCTTCGTATGGCATTAACGCGGCGCCCGCAAAATAATTGGCCAAACCGATTTTCGCGATGGCCCGCGCCTGGGGGGATTGGAACCGTGCGAAATCCAGGGTTGCTTCCAACAATTTGTCTTGGGTCAAAAGCGCATATTGCAACAATAATTGAAAACCGATTGTTTCCGGCGCTGCACGGTTTGAAAGGTAAAGCGTTTGTGTGTCGTGATCAAATTGGCGCATGCTATCCTGGTCACGATAAAAGATGTTTATATTTTGGGCACGCAGGATGTTTTCGGCTTTGCTGCGTACCCAATGCGCCGTGTCACGCCCCTTGGAAAAGGTTTCGGCGGCACGGTCCACTGCATCGATATAGTTGTCGCAATAGTGGAAGAAATCGCGCACCTCTTCCCATGGACTGGGTTGTAATCGTGCGTCATCGCGCCCCAAGGCTTCGTCCAAAGATGCAAGCCGTTCTTGGGTTTGGCGATACGCCCGGTGCAATTCCAAAAATGCCCGCGTCATTGCCGGCGCATTTGAGGCGGCGAAACGAATGTCTGCCTGTGGCGGCATAATGTCCGCAAAGATTGGGTCGGCCAGTGCTTCGCGCATGTCGGACACCAAACGTTCGCTATCGCCTGATGATAATTCGGTGACATCAAATCCGAATTCCTGAGCCAATGCCAAAACTACGCCGCTGGACAATGGTCGATTATTATTTTCCATCTGGTTAAGGTAGGGCAAAGACACGCCCAGCTTTTCGGCAAAGTCCTTTTGCGTCAACGCAAGCCTTTGGCGCATGTCCCGCAGCTTTGCGCCTGCATATAATTTTTTAACGGCCATTTCAGATCCTTTGCAGAATTTGCATTTTCCATCTGCAAATCTTGCAAACAAATAGCGGCGCGTCTAGGGGAAAAGAGACTTGACACGTAATCCGACACTTGCACAATCTTAAGTGGTGTTTTGAGGGATGTAAAATGAAATATTTATTGCAAATGATGTCATTGATTTGTTTGGTTTCCGCAAGTTCGGTTTGGGCGGGTGATGCGCCCAGCAAATGGCAAGTGTCAAAAGCTGGGGCAAATACGCCTGTGAGGATTACGCATTCTGTGAATGGTGGACCATCGGTTCGGTATAGTCCCGACTATGCTTGGATTTCAGGGAATGACCAAGGTTTGGCCAGCGCTGAGGTGGTCTTATATTGTGCCCCAGGCGGTCGCGAACGAAAAATCGCAGTGCGTGATACCCGTCTTATCACCGACGCGGGGCGGGTTGTGAAATTTACGATTGACGGCGAAACAATGTCGATTCCAGGTCAACGCGCAACTTTGATTTTTGACGGGGTCGGTAATTATTGGGGCTTTAAGGTATCTGATCGTTTGATTGCGGCGTTAAAGTCGGGGACTACGGTTTCTGTTATGATCTCGACAAAGTCTGATTTTGATTTGGGCGAATTTACGTTGTCTGGATCGTCGCGTGCAATTTAGGTGGCATTTCGTAAATGTGGTTAATTATTTCAAAATACGATTGCGATACATGACATAACCAATGCAACCGATACCCGCAAAAACGGAGATTGCCATTAATTCCAACAATGGCATATCCGTGCTTGCACCATCTAATTGAAGACCGGCAATTGCTGATAGCCCCGCGCCACCGCCAATCATGATCGCGCTTCCAAGACCGGACGCGGTGCCGGCAAGTTTTGGTTTGATTGACAACATGCCCGCAGTTGCGTTCGGGATGGTCATCCCATTTCCTAGGCCGACAAGCGTCATAAATCCAAAAAAGGTCTGCGCAGATCCGAGTGATGCGGCACTTAGTCCTAGGGACACCAAAAGTCCAATGAGCGAAATCAACAATCCAGCGCTTACCATGAAATCAACGCCAAGTCTGCTTGAATATCGTCCTGAAAGAAAGTTTCCGACAAAATACCCAACAGCCGGCGCGCCAAAATACATCCCCAAATGTTGTGGTGACAGGCCATAGATCACCGATCCCACGAACGGTGCGCCACCGACATAGGCAAAAAACGCGCCTGACCCCAACGATGAGGCCAAGCAATATCCCCAAAACCGTTGCGAGGTAAGTAAATCTGGATACTGGCGGAACTGGGCCCAAGCGTTATGGGGTGTTTCTGGGGCTGTTTCGCCTTGGTCCAAGTATGCGACGATCCAACATAAAGCGCCCAAAAGGCCCAACATTGTGAAATTGCCCTGCCATCCAAAGTGGGTTTGAATATATCCGCCAATTGCGGGGCTTAACATTGGAACAATGCTCATGCCCATTGTGACATAGGCGATGCGCGATCCCGCGTTTTGCGTGGATGTGGTATCGCGCACGATTGCGCGGGATAAGACCATGGTCGTTCCCGCAACCGCTTGCAGAGCGCGCAGTGCGAAAAAGGTGCCAAGGGTCGGTGCGAAATTAATTGCCAAAGACGCTGTGACAAATATGGCCAATGACCAAAGCACAATCGGGCGCCGTCCCATCATGTCAGACAGCGGTCCTGATAAAATTTGAAATACCGCGCTTGCCCCTAAATACACGCCAACCGCCAAACCCATCGTTGCGGTTGATGTGTCAAAATGATCCGCCATCGCCGGCAGGCTGGGCAAGAACATATTCATCGTCACTGCGCCGATGCTGGCCAGCATGATCAGGGTGGCGATGTGTGGTTGGCTTGTGCGATCCAAGAAACGCGCGGGTGCAAAATGTGTCATGCCAAATCGCTATGCCTCATCTTGTGCTATGTCCAGTTAATTATTGTGTTAAGTGTATTTGCAAATTTGCAAAATTTAATTTGCTAAAATTTGCAAATTTGCGGAATAATCCTTTGATCGGCTTGAACGACCGTGTAAAACGCGTCAAACGAAACAAGAGGGTTGTCATGAAAGATATTCTTCAAGAACTAGAAGGGCGTCGCGAAACCGCACGCTTGGGTGGCGGGCAAAAGCGTATCGAAGCGCAGCACGCCAAAGGAAAACTAACCGCACGCGAACGCATTGAATTGTTGTTGGACGAAGGTAGTTTCGAAGAATTCGACATGTTCGTAGCGCATCGTTGCACCGATTTTGGCATGGAAAAACAACGCCCTGCGGGTGACGGTGTTGTGACTGGCTGGGGCACGATCAACGGCCGCATGGTGTATGTCTTTTCCCAAGACTTTACCGTTTTCGGTGGGTCTTTGTCCGAAACACATGCGCAAAAAATCTGCAAGATCATGGATATGGCGATCCAAAATGGCGCGCCGGTCATTGGTCTAAACGATTCTGGCGGTGCGCGGATCCAAGAAGGCGTTGCATCCTTGGCCGGTTACGCCGAGGTGTTCCAGCGCAACATTATGGCATCGGGCGTTGTGCCACAGATTTCTGTGATTATGGGCCCATGTGCGGGCGGCGCAGTTTATTCACCCGCGATGACCGACTTTATCTTTATGGTCAAAGACAGCTCGTACATGTTTGTCACCGGCCCTGACGTAGTGAAAACCGTCACGAACGAAGTCGTCACCGCAGAAGAATTGGGGGGTGCGTCCACCCACACCAAAAAATCGTCCGTGGCCGACGGCGCGTTTGAAAACGACGTCGAGGCATTGGCCGAAGTGCGTCGCTTGGTCGATTTCTTGCCGCTGAACAACCGTGAAAAACCACCTGTGCGTCCGTTCTTTGACGAACCAGGTCGGATTGAAACATCTTTGGATACATTGATCCCAGACAATCCCAACACGCCATACGACATGAAGGAATTGATTTTTAAAATTGCCGACGAAGGTGATTTTTATGAAATTCAGGCCGATTATGCGAAAAACATTCTGACAGTTTTTATCCGCCTAGAGGGTCAAACCGTCGGTGTCGTTGCCAACCAACCAATGGTTTTGGCGGGCTGTTTGGATATCGACAGTTCACGCAAAGCGGCGCGTTTTGTCCGGTTCTGTGATGCGTTCGAAATTCCAATCCTGACGCTTGTTGACGTTCCCGGGTTCCTGCCTGGCACATCACAGGAATATGGCGGTGTCATCAAACACGGCGCGAAATTGTTGTTTGCTTATGGCGAAGCGACCGTTCCCAAAGTGACTGTGATTACACGCAAAGCATACGGCGGTGCCTATGACGTGATGGCGTCAAAACATCTGCGTGGGGATTTCAACTATGCGTGGCCCACGGCCGAAATCGCGGTGATGGGCGCCAAAGGGGCAACCGAAATTATCCACCGTGCGGATTTGGGCAATGCCGAAAAGATCGCACAGCACACAAAGGATTACGAAGATCGTTTCGCAAATCCATTTGTGGCCGCCGAAAAAGGGTTCATTGACGAAGTCATCCAACCCCGTTCAACCCGTCGTCGTGTGTCGCGGGCCTTTGCATCCTTGCGTGGCAAGAAACTGCAAAACCCGTGGAAAAAACACGATAACATTCCGTTGTAAGGGGCTGAAATTGGTGATGGATCACTTGTGGATTGTATCGCGTGGGGACACCCTGCGCACCGCTTTGTCAAAGGGGGAAATGTAATGGCTTTACCCCCAATGACAAAACACCGTGGGTTCCCGTCGCGGATGCCCGGAACGGATTATCAATTCACCATTCGTCGTGCGAACCCAAAAGGCATCACGCCGCTGAAACGGTTGGAACGCTATCGCGATCGCAAACCCGTTGATAAACGCGCCGATCTGATGTTCGTTCACGCGTTGTTGGAACATTTTTGGGACCAACCGTTTGAACGCGGCAATTTGGATGCGGGCCGTTTGAATTGGCTTTTTGGCCGCGAGGTCAAACCCCATGATCCCAACACGTTCGACCCCCAAGATTACGAAGCTCTGTTAATCCTTGATCTGGATCAGATCAAAGTGAATTTCCCAGACGCTTTTGAGCCCGAATAAGAGAGGAACAGCAAAATGTTCGATAAAATTTTGATTGCAAACCGTGGCGAAATTGCATGTCGCGTTATCAAAACCGCCCGTAAAATGGGCATCAAAACTGTGGCCGTGTATTCCGATGCGGACCGCAATGCTTTGCACGTTGAAATGGCGGATGAGGCGGTGCACATCGGTCCACCCCCTGCGAACCAATCCTATATCGTGATTGATAAAATCATGGATGCCATCAAACAAACCGGCGCCCAAGCTGTGCATCCCGGCTATGGTTTTTTGTCTGAAAACAGCAAGTTCGCCGAAGCCCTTGACGCCGCGGGCGTTGCCTTTATCGGCCCACCTGTTGGCGCGATTGAAAGCATGGGTGATAAAATCACGTCCAAGAAAATCGCTCAAGAGGCGGGTGTAAACACCGTGCCCGGATATATGGGTTTGATTGCCGACGCCGAAGAAGCGGTCAAGATTTCCAATGAAATCGGATATCCCGTGATGATCAAAGCCTCGGCCGGTGGCGGCGGTAAGGGCATGCGCATCGCATGGAACGATACCGAAGCCCGCGAAGGGTTCCAATCGTCGAAAAACGAAGCCGCCAACAGCTTTGGCGACGACCGTATCTTTATCGAGAAATTCGTCACCCAACCGCGCCACATCGAAATTCAGGTTCTGGCCGATGCGCATGGCAATTGTATTTACCTAAACGAACGCGAATGTTCGATCCAACGCCGCAACCAAAAAGTGGTCGAAGAGGCGCCAAGCCCATTTTTGGACGCCGCGACCCGCAAGGCCATGGGCGAACAATCTTGCGCACTTGCCAAGGCGGTTGGCTATGCATCCGCGGGTACGGTTGAATTCATCGTGGACGGGGATCGCAATTTCTATTTCCTAGAAATGAACACCCGTTTGCAGGTGGAACACCCAGTCACCGAATTGATCACAGGCGTTGATCTGGTCGAACAAATGATCCGTGTCGCCAATGGCGAACCGCTATCGATCACCCAAGACGATGTGAAAATCAACGGCTGGGCAATTGAAAACCGTTTGTATGCCGAAGACCCATATCGCGGGTTCTTGCCCTCGATCGGGCGTTTGACCCGCTATCGTCCACCCGCCGAATTTGCCACCGACACACATGTTGTGCGCAATGATACCGGCGTTTACGAAGGTGGCGAAATCAGCATGTATTACGACCCGATGATTGCAAAACTATGCACATGGGGCCCAACGCGCGGTGAGGCGATCGAACATATGCGCAATGCGTTGGACGGTTTCGAAGTCGAAGGCATCGGTCATAACCTGCCGTTCTTATCCGCGGTGATGGACCATCCAAAATTTGTGTCGGGCGATATGACCACGGCGTTTATTGCCGAGGAATATCCAGATGGCTTTAACGGCGTTGCATTGGACGATGCCGCGCTGCGCCGTATTGCGGCGTCTTGTGCCGCGATGAACCGTGTTGCGGAAATTCGTCGGACCCAAGTGTCGGGGCGTATGGACAACCACGAACGTCGTGTGGGTGACAATTGGGTCGTTGCCTTGCAGGGTCAATCCTATCCGGTCACTGTCGCCGCCGATCCCCGTGGGTCATCAGTGACTTTTGACGACGGCACAACCCTGCGCGTTGAAGGCGATTGGACACCGGGTGATCAGTTGGCAAATATGTCCGTTGATGGCACGCCGTTGGTGATGAAGGTTGGCAAAATATCGGGTGGGTTCCGCATCCGAAGCCGCGGTGCGGATCTAAAGGTTCATGTCCGCAGCCCACGTCAGGCCGAATTGGCCGGATATATGTTGGAAAAAACGCCGCTGGACACATCAAAATTGTTGCTCTGCCCAATGCCGGGTTTGATCGTCAAAGTTGACGTTGAAGTTGGCCAAGAGGTCCAAGAAGGCCAAGCGCTGTGCACGGTCGAAGCGATGAAAATGGAAAACATCCTGCGTGCGGAACGCAAAGGCATCGTATCCAAAATCAACGCAGCCGCAGGCGACAGTTTGGCCGTTGACGACGTAATCATGGAATTCGAATAAGAATTTCTTTGGCGGGCCCATCGTGGCCCGTCCATCCTGATAAGGAGCATGAGATGACACAAGACAAAGCAAGTTGGCGCGCTGTTGCAGAAAAAGAACTTCGGGGTCGGTCCGTTGACGATTTGACATGGAACACATTGGAAGGGATTGACGTACAACCCCTCTACACCGCCGAAGATACTGCAAACCTGCCGCATATGGGCACATTGCCGGGACAAGAACCCTTTACCCGTGGGGTCAAGGCCACCATGTACGCAGGCCGTCCATGGACCATCCGTCAATATGCGGGCTTTTCCACGGCCGAGGAATCGAATGCTTTTTATCGCAAAGCTTTGGCTGCCGGTCAGCAAGGCGTCTCTGTGGCGTTCGACCTTGCCACGCACCGCGGATATGACAGCGATCATGAACGCGTTGTCGGCGACGTCGGCAAGGCGGGCGTTGCCATCGACAGCGTTGAGGATATGAAGATTCTGTTTGACGGCATCCCGTTGGACAAAGTGTCGGTATCGATGACGATGAACGGTGCCGTGATCCCGATTTTGGCGAACTTTATCGTGACGGGCGAAGAACAAGGCCACGATCGTTCTGTCCTGTCGGGGACCATTCAAAACGACATTCTAAAAGAATTCATGGTGCGCAACACCTATATCTATCCGCCCGAACCTTCGATGCGGATTATTGCGGACATCATCGAATATACATCGAATGAAATGCCGAAATTCAATTCAATCTCGATCTCTGGCTATCACATGCAAGAGGCGGGCGCGAATTTGGTGCAAGAACTGGCTTATACGCTGGCGGACGGCAAGGAATACGTCAAAACAGCGATGGCGCGTGGCATGGACATCGATAAATTCGCAGGCCGCCTGTCGTTCTTTTTCGCCATCGGCATGAATTTCTTTATGGAAGCCGCGAAACTGCGTGCCGCGCGTTTGTTGTGGCATCGCATCATGGATGATCTGGGGGCCAAAGACCCACGGTCGAAAATGTTGCGCACGCACTGTCAAACATCGGGTGTGTCGTTGCAAGAACAAGACCCCTATAACAACGTGATCCGCACCGCATACGAAGCGATGAGCGCGGTTTTGGGTGGCACGCAATCGTTGCACACGAATGCCTTGGACGAAGCAATCGCCTTGCCAACCGAATTCTCTGCGCGCATTGCCCGCAATACGCAATTGATTTTGCAAGAAGAAACAGGCGTGACCAATGTGGTCGATCCGCTGGCCGGATCCTATTACGTTGAAAAACTGACCGCTGATTTGGCCGATGCTGCGTGGAAATTGATCCAAGAGGTCGACGAAATGGGAGGTATGACCAAAGCGGTTGCTTCAGGCATGCCAAAACTGCGCATTGAGGAAACGGCTGCACGTCGTCAAGCCGACATTGACCGCGGCGACCAAGTAATTGTTGGGACAAACAAATATCGTTTGGCCAAAGAAGACCCAATCGACATTCTGGATGTGGACAACGTCAAGGTCCGCGAAGCGCAAGTTGCGCGTTTGAACAAAATCCGTGGTGAACGCGATC
Source organism: Paracoccaceae bacterium (assembly GCA_038134005.1). Lineage (GTDB taxonomy): Bacteria > Pseudomonadota > Alphaproteobacteria > Rhodobacterales > Rhodobacteraceae > CAJXSD01. Next base: position 21,282 of record JAYPUL010000041.1, read on the forward strand.
AGGCGGTCTGTGACGCGGCCTTGGCGGAACTGTCGCGTCGTGCGGTCGAGGGTGGCAACCTATTGGAAGCCGCTGTCGAAGCCGCCCGTGCCCGTGCATCTGTGGGAGAGATTTCAATGGCGATGGAAAAAGAATTCGGACGTCACCGCGCCGAGGTGAAAACATTGGCAGGCGTCTATGGCGCCGCATACGAGGGCGACGAAGGTTTTGCCGCGATCCAAAAATCCGTCGAAGCCTTTGCCCACGAGGAGGGGCGCCGCCCTCGTATGCTGGTCGTCAAAATGGGCCAAGATGGTCATGACCGCGGGGCCAAGGTGATTGCAACCGCGTTTGCCGACATCGGGTTTGACGTTGACGTGGGCCCCTTGTTCCAAACCCCAGAAGAGGCCGCCCAAGACGCGATCGATAACGACGTACATGTGATCGGCATTTCATCCCAAGCGGCGGGCCATAAAACTTTGGCGCCCCGTTTGATCGAAGTGCTGAATGAACGCGATGCTGGCGATATCTTGGTCATCTGTGGCGGTGTGATCCCGCAACAAGATTATGATTTCTTGAAGAAAGCGGGCGTCAAGGCGATTTTCGGCCCCGGTACAAATATCCCATCCGCGGCCCAAGATATTTTGGATTTGATCCGCGCGACACGGGCATAAGCGCAAGCCAGGTTGGAAAAGCCGCCCAGAAACGGGCGGCTTTTTTGTTTATGCTTTTGCGCGTCCGGCCCAATACAGGACACTATATCCTAAAAGGGCGGATATGACCGATCCTGACAAAACCCCAAGGCGGACTTGGTTCATCAAGGCAGGGTCCGAAAAGCTTAGCCCGCAAATAAACAACGACATGGTAAATCCAATCCCTGCCAAACAGGAAAGGCCATAAATGTGCGCCCA
>JAYPUL010000042.1:0-21728 GCA_038134005.1 Paracoccaceae bacterium
CTGTCTCGCATCAATCTTATGAATTTTTGGGCGTTTAGTTTTTGATGGACGCCGATGTCAATCGATCTGCCATCCACGAATTAATGTTTTCAATTTGATCATTATTAAGGTGCAATCCCAACTTCGTTCTTCGCCACACCACATCCTCGGCAGTGCGGGCAAATTCATGCGTCAAAAGCCAAATGACCTCGGCCGCAAATAACGTTGACCCGAAACATTCGCCCAAATCGGAAACCGATGTTGAACCGGAATAAATCTTGCGCGCGTCGGTCCCGTAACACCGCACCAAACGTGTGGCCCATGGCCTGTCTATAAACGAGAATTCATCACACAAAGCATCAATGACGGCGTCCACGCCCGTGACCGGGAAATCCCCGCCGGGCAAAGGCGCGACTTTGGTCCAACTTTGTGCGTCGCGCCCTAAATGGCTTTGAACCTTGTCCAACACAGCCTCGGCCAATCGGCGATAGGTGGTGATTTTTCCACCAAAGACCGATACAGTCGGCGCCCCAAAAGATGTTGTCGATTTTATCACATATTCCCGTGTCGCTGCGCTGGCGTTCGACGCACCATCATCATAAAGCGGACGCACCCCAGAATAGGACCAAATGACATCATCTTTTGAAATTGCCGATTTCATATAATTATTCATGAAATCAATAAGATAATCGCGCTCCTTGTCGCTGCATCTTGGCGGATCATCGGCCGCTACATGTTCGGCATCTGTTGTGCCGATCAGGGTGAAATCGGTCTCATACGGGATCGCAAAAATGATACGACCGTCTGACCCTTGGAAAAAATATGCTTTATCATGATCAAACAAACGCTTTGTCACGATGTGACTGCCCCGCACCAAACGCACGCCATCGTTTGAATTTTGACCAAGGGTTGCCCCCAACACTTGCCCAACCCATGGTCCTGCGGCATTCACAATAAGGCGCGCGACATGGGTGCGCACCGCGCCAGTTTCTTGATCACAGGTTTCAATTTTCCACACCCCGTTTTCGGGTGTCGCGGTCATGACCTTGGTTCTTGGCAAGATCTCGGCGCCGCGGTCATGGGCATCGCGCGCATTCAACACAACCAACCGCGCGTCTTGCACCCAGCAATCGGAATATTCATATGCGCGTGTCATAACGGGATGTAATGGCGCCCCTTCAGGCGTGTTTGGCAACTTGAGGCTGGTCGTAGGGCGCAATATTTTGCGCCCCCCGAGCGTGTCATAAAGATACAATCCCAATCGTATCACCCATGCGGGTCTACGGCCTTTCAGCCATGGCATGACAACGCCCAAGACTTTGGACGCAGGCGTTGCAACATCAAAACGCATATTGTCGCGCAATGGCAAAACAAATCGCATTGGCCAACTAATATGCGGCATATTCATCAACAAAACCTCGCGTTCTTTTAACGCTTCGCGAACCAAACGAAGTTCGAAATATTCCAAATACCTTAAACCGCCATGGAATAATTTCGTGGACGCCGATGATGTGCCACCCCCGATGTCGCCCATTTCGGCCAAAACCACACGAAACCCGCGGCCCACCGCATCACGGGCAATACCGCAACCATTCACGCCGCCGCCGATGACAAAAATATCCGAAATTTCGTGGTCTTGGGTATGCATAGAAAGAGACTCAGGTTGTTCGCATATGTTCGATATGTTCGTTTATCTTCGTATTTTTCAAGAGGACATTCAGAAAATTTGGCAAATAATCGCAAAATTGCGGCTTTCCATCACAAAAACAGCTGGACTTTTGGGGTATTCACAGACATCAAAGAAAAAAAACGAACATATTCCGATCACAATAGGTTCCCCATGTCCCAAACACTGCGTCATCCCCAGATCATGGCACTTGCGCAACGCAATGGATCGGTCAGCGTCGATGACCTTGCCCAGCATTTTGGCGTGACCGTGCAAACCGTGCGTCGCGATTTGACCGAGCTGGCCGAAGCGGGGCAATTGGAACGGGTGCATGGTGGTGCGATTTTACCGTCTCGGACAGCCAATATCCGATACGAAGAGCGGCGCGCATTGCAACAAAGCGCAAAACAAAACATGGCACGCGCCTGCGCGCAACACATCCCAAACGATGTTTGTCTTTTTCTGAATATAGGAACTTCAACCGAAGCCGTCGCCCGCGCATTATTGCAGCATAAAAACATTATGGTTGTGACCAACAACATGAACGTCGCGCATATTTTGACGCACAATCCCGACTGCGATATTTTTCTAACCGCGGGCCAAGTCCGCCGATCTGATGGCGGCGTCGTTGGCAATCTTGCAACCGATACGATCGCCCAGTTCAAATTCGACATTGCCGTTATTGGATGTTCCGCATTGGACCAAGATGGGGATTTGTTGGACTTTGACATCCAAGAAGTCAGCGTCAGCCAAGCGATTTTACGTCACGCACGTAAGACGTTTTTGGTCGCTGACCATTCGAAATTTGCACGTCGTGCCCCCGCCCGCATCGCATCATTGTCACAAATTGATACGTTTTTTACCGATGCCCCGCTGGCCCCAGCCTTGGCACAACAGTGTCACGACTGGGGGACCGACGTTATCGTTCCGAATTAATGGCACCGGACGTCACGTTTTCATCCGCAAATCGGTAACATCCGCGCCCTGCCTTTTTGGCCGCATAAACGGCCGCATCCACCCGGTCGATGATGTCCGCATCATCCCACTTTTGCCCCGCATAGACCGATATCACCCCAAGAGACGACGAAATTTCACACAGAAATTGATCAACAGTTACGGGTTCTTCTGTGCCTGCAATCACCAACCCGCACAAACGTTCCAAACGCACGCGATCCACAAGATGGGGCAATATCATTACAAATTCATCCCCACCAAGGCGCACCAAAATATCATTTTGACGGGTTTCGCGGCGCATCACATCGGCAACCGCCATAAGAACCGCATCCCCCGCAGCGTGGCCATAAGTATCGTTGACCGCCTTAAGACGATCCAAATCCATCATTACAATCGAAAACGGGTCTTGGGTGTCGCGCATATGCTTCAACATAACTTCAAACGCACGACGGTTTTTAAGGCACGTTAATGTATCGGTGAAGGCTTGTTCTTCGGCCAATGCTTTGGCCCCTTGCAAACGCAATGTTAACCGTTTCGATGCGGTCATTGCGGCGTGGTTTGCTTCTATCAGGTATAATAATTCAGGAACCAGGTCCGTGGGCGCAAAATCCTTCATCGTGAGGCCAAATTTGCGTATTGCGGTTTGGACCCCGATACAAAGCTTACGTTTAAAACTATGTCATTCGACGCCGGATCGCGCACCGCGACCGCGCGCAATTTGACGTCAGGTGCCTTTCGCAAATGCATCGTAATCGTGCGGCCCGCATATTCGATTACATTTTTGATGGTTTTCAAACCCGCGGGTCGCGTCAAATTGAACACCGAAAATAAATTTTCATAAAGATATCGTTCTTAGTTCAATAATTTACGCAAGCCTGGCCCGAAATGTTCGATTTCGCCATGTTCATTAACGATCATGTGACATGGGCAAATTGTATCTAATATGGATTTCATGCCAGCCCTCCGGCCATATCAAAATCTATTCCTGCGCTAAAGTTTTGTTCGATCAGGATAACTTCGATGCAATCGCGGTCCCCCAAATCACGTCGCACATCCAGAAAAACCAGGGTTCCATAATCATCTGCCATCGCACGCAACAGACCTTGCAACACATAGGCAAATCCCGCCCATTCGGGGGCCACGTGGACATGGATGCGATCAATGGTTTGGGGGGCAACGGAAATCATTGGCAAATCCAAATCCGGCAAAGCCAAATCAACGCGATCGTTCAGGTCATCAAGCGATAACAGAAAATCATCAAAACGCGTCCCACAAAATCGCAAAAGCCGCCTCAAGGCGCCCCCATTTGGCGGCGTCACCAAATAGGTCCCAAAATCGTCAAGAATATCCTGATTTGGCTTGCCCAATTTCGTCGACAGCGTAGCCAACAGATCTTAGGTTTTTGCGTCTTCGTACATCAACATGGGTTCGAATTGGAAACCCGGTGATCCAATTGCGCGCAAAACATCTTGCCACACGGCACCGCCATGGACCGTGATGACAAATTCTTCGATCGCTTTGTTTACTACACCCAGCATTCAGGGGTCCTCCTGATGCTAGGTGTCGCGCAAAAGTTTTACGAATTCGTGAACAGATTAAAAATCTGTCGGCGCGCCACCTTCGGCTTTGCGGCGGTCGACAAAGTCTTTTAATTCCTCATGGATGGCCTCATCCATTGGCGGTGCTTCAAAATTATTTACGATATTTTTGTAAATGTTATGGGCACGTTCAGGTGTCCAAACTGCGCCGCCCGCTTCCCACGCTTCGTAGTTTTTCCAATCCGACAGGAACGGTTGATAAAACGCGGTTTCATAGCGGTCTTGGGTGTGTTGGATACCAAAGAAATGGCCATTTGGCCCAACTTCGGCGATTGCATCCAACGCGATATCATCCGGACCCGTACCAATGATTTCGGGTTCCATATAACGTTGGATTTGCTGCAAAACTTCGCAATCCATTACGAATTTTTCGGGGCTTGCGATCAATCCACCCTCTAGCCATCCGGCCGCGTGATAAACCAGATGTGAGCCCGATTGCACCGCAGCCCAAAGCGAATTCGACGTTTCCCACATCGCCTGACCATCCGGTACGTTGGCGGCGCATACACCCGAGGACCGCATCGGCAGGTTATAAAACCGCGCCAATTGGCCCGTCATTTGGGTGGCGCGCATATATTCAGGTGTGCCGAACGCAGGGGCCCCCGATTTCATATCGACGTTTGACGTAAATGTCCCAATCGCACAGGCAACGCCTGGGCGGATCAGCTGGGCCAAGACGACCGCAATCAATCCTTCGGCCAAGGATTGCGCCACAGCGCCCGCCATCGTCACGGGCGCCATCGCGCCAGCTAGCGTAAAGGGGGTCACGATCAAGGCCTGATTGCGGCGCGCAAGACGCATCCAACCGTCCAACATCGGGATGTCGTGTTTCAATGGCGAGGTCGAATTGATGTTGGTATACATCTTTGGACCTTCTTCGAATTCTTCGTGTGTGTGACCACCCGCAATGCGCACCATTTCCATCACATCGTCAACACGTTCCGCCCCAAGGCTATAGGCATGGGCGACCTTGTCCGTCAGGGTAAGTTTGTCATAAAGAACATCTAGGTGACGAATGGAGGCGTGAATATCAACCGGTTCGACCGGATATCCTCCCACGAAATGAATACAGTTGAAATATTGGCTAAGCTTTAGCAAATCGCGACACATTTCACGTGTGCCGGGAACTTTACGCCCCAAAGACATGTCCCAATAATTGGGCGGAGATGACACGTTGCCAAAAAGGATATGATTGCCCCCTACCGTCAATTTACGATCCGGGTTGCGCGGTGTCATATCAAATTGCGCCGGCGCTTTTGCGATCATTTCCATCACAAAATCGCGCCCCATGCGCACGTTTTCGCCATTGATCGTACAGCCCGCTTTGCGGAACACCTCAAGCGCTTCGTGGTTTAGGATTTCGATGCCGATGTTTTCCAAAATGGCCATCGCGCCGTTGTGTACGGCCAAGACACCTTCTTGGGTCAAGGGTTCGATGGGGCGATCAATATTAACAGGCAAACGCCATGGCATTTGATCGATAATCGCGGTGCCACGACGGGTTGTGTTGCCAGCGCGGCCACCATTACGACGGCGCTTTGGGGCGGGTTCAGACATCAAGGTCTCCTTACTCTTTGTGCATAGCAAAGCCTAGCAAAGACCCCTATTCCTGTCGAAAGCCGACAGATTTGGTCGCATTTGGGCGCAGGAATTACGAAACCGACAAAAGCATGGGAATTTCGCCGATATCGTTCAACACCAAATCCGCGAAGGGTTCCAATTCAGGGCGAAGTGCCATCCCCGTAAGCACTCCAATCGCCGTCATCCCCGCGGCGCGCCCTGCGACCAAATCATGTGTGCTGTCGCCCACCATCGCACAGCGGTTAGGCGATACCCCGACATGACGCGCACAGGCCAATAATGGATCGGCGGAAGGTTTCGCGCCAAAGCCGCTATCAAATCCAACGATGAAATCCACGACATCTAAACAATTCGCCCGTTCCATATGCGTGCGCGCCGCGCGTTCGGTGTCATTGGTCATGACCGCCACTTTTAACCCAAGCGCATGCAGACGTTCAAAATAGCGGCGCAATGGCACCACTTCGGCCTGCGGCAAACTAAGCGCCATTTGCATCAAAGTCGTTTCTAATTCTTCAATCGGATAATTGGGCAATTCGCTGTGAAACAATTCAGCCGCTTCGCGGTTTGTACCCGCGATCACGGGTGACGACGGCAAATACGATTGTTTCGCCAAATCATAATGCGTGGCGGCGGCCAATCGGTTTTCCAAATCCCGATCCCCTTCGGCCAAGGCCACAATCAAGCGACCACCAAAGACATTCCATGTGGTTCCAAAATCAAACAACGTGCCATCTTTATCAAAAATAATGGCATCTAAATCCAATCGTTGTGTCATGTCCAATGTACCGCCTCGCAGCCTGGTAAAACCGCCCGTGCTTGCATCATCAGGTCAGGTTTTTCATTATTCTCTTGGGCAAATCGTATCACCCATTGGTCATCCATTAACACAAAATCCAAAACAGCGCCCAAAAATTCAGGTGATCGTGCACCGTGTTTTAAATCATCAACACTGGCACCACTTGCGCCCATAAACACGCCGATTAAATCGTCTTGCCCCACCAACCACGTCAAAACAGACAAGGCATACCGTTCCGCGGCATCGCGTGAAATCATTATTTTTTCCCCTTGGAAAGGTTTTGTTAACCCAATTCAGTAAAATTTAAACAAACTTGCAACCAAAAAGGCGACAACTGTGTCGGGACATGTACTTTTGATTGGGGACGATGGGCCAGCACGAAATGCCTTGCGGGACCGTTTGCATCATGCATTGTTCAATGTCACGCCGTGTGATCGGCTGGGATCAATTGACGCGGACCAATATGATTGCGTGTTAGATACCCGTGGTCGCATCCCGCCAAAATCGCAATTTGCCCATGCTGCATTGCCAATTTTGGCAATTTGTGATGCCAACCGCGATCATGGCGACATTCTGGGCCAAAGGGCCGAAGATGTCATCGCTGCCCCGTTCCACGATCGTGAATTAATTGCACGTATCCGCGCCATGATCCACCGCCGACATGCGTCGCGCGAATTGAAATTGCGCGAAGGCACGAATCGCGCATTGGGGTTTAATGAAAGCCCCGATGTCTTTGCCCATCAAAAAAACCTGTTTTGTTGTGACGCGCACCGGCGCTTTACCGCCCGCATTGGCAAAGCTGGATACAGCATGCCTGCCGTTTCGGTTTCGGGCAACCGCGCCACAAGATTTCCAAACCATGCTTGCGGATCGCAAAATCGATGCCGTCCTGTTTGACTTTGATCCAATGGACGCAGAACAAGCGCCAAATATCTTATTAGACATGCGCGCAAATCCCAACACGCGGTATGCCGCGATTTTGTGCATTTATGGGGCAGATCGGTTAAGCAAAGCATACGAAGCCCTGGAATTGGGCGCAGATGATGTTTTTGCACAGACTGCATCTGGCACCGAAATATTGCACCGCATCACCTTGCAATGGCAGGCCAAAGACACGAACGCGGCCTTGCGCCAATCCAACCAAATCGGATTATATGCCGCGGTGACCGACACATTGACGGGCCTGTTCAATCGTCGTTACGCGATGACCCACATTCAACATCTGTGCAAGGTTGCGCAAACCAAAAACGGGTCTGTGACCGCGTTGATTATCGATATCGATCATTTCAAATTGGTCAACGACACTTTTGGTCATTTTGCTGGGGATCAAGTTTTGATTGCGGTGGTGGAGACGTTAAAATCCGCGGTGCGCGCATCGGATTTGCTGGCTCGCATGGGCGGCGAAGAATTCGTGATCCTATTGCCAGACATCAAGGAACGCGATGCCAAACGATTGGCGGACCGCCAGTGCCAAATGGTGCGCAAAATGAAATTGGATGCAATCACAGGGTCCGTTACCATAAGCATCGGCGTAAGCCGCTATGACCCGACCAGTTTGATCACCTATGTCAACCCAGACATATTGAAACAAGCCGACGCAGCGCTTTACACCGCAAAGCGCAACGGCCGCGACCAAGTTTCCTATTTTACGCAATTCTAACCCTATGTTACCGCCAACAGCGGCAGCGCGTCGCGGGCAAAACCCTTGCTTACAGGCGGAAAACAAGGGTAAACGCATTCCATACCATTGCATACGGAGGAGTGCGTCATGGGATACCGTGAGGTTTACCAAAGCTCAAAAGAGAATTCAGAACAATTCTGGTTGGATGCTGCAAAGGCGATCGACTGGGATCAATTTCCAACAAAAGCGTTACATGACGCCAACGCGCCGCTGTATGAATGGTTCACCGACGGTATGGTCAACACCTGCTATAACGCCGTTGATCGTCACGTCGAAAATGGCCGCGCCAATCAAACCGCAATCATTTATGACAGCCCGATCACTGGCGTAAAAGACAAAATCACCTATGCCGAATTAAAAGACAAAGTTGCATCCTTGGCCGGTGCGATGGCCGCCAAAGGCATCACCAAAGGCGATCGCGTTATTGTCTATATGCCAATGGTGCCAGAAGCGTTGGTCGCGATGTTGGCGTGCGCGCGCATTGGTGCGGTGCATTCGGTCGTCTTCGGTGGCTTTGCCGCGAACGAATTGGCGGTACGCATTGATGATGCCCAGCCTAAAATGATCTTGGCGGCATCGTGTGGTTTGGAACCAAACCGTGTGGTTGAATACAAACCCCTGATCGACGGCGCGATTGAATTGGCCAGCCACAAACCAAAAGCGGTATTCATTCTTCAACGCGAACAATGCACCGCCGATTTGATCGACGGACGTGATTTTGATTGGCACGCCGTGCAACAAGGCGTGACACCGGCTGACTGTGTTTCGGTCGAAGGCAATCACCCAGCGTACATCCTATATACGTCTGGCACGACAGGCGCACCAAAGGGTGTTGTCCGTCCAACCGGGGGCCATTTGGTTGCGCTGAATTGGACAATGAAGAACATCTATAACGTCGATCCCGGCGATGTGTTCTGGGCTGCGTCCGATGTGGGTTGGGTCGTTGGCCACAGCTATATCTGTTACGGTCCCTTGATCCACGGGAATACCACCATTGTCTTCGAAGGCAAACCAGTCGGCACCCCAGATGCGGGCACATTCTGGCGCGTGATCAGCGAACATAATGTGCGCAGCTTCTTTACCGCGCCAACCGCGTTCCGCGCAATCAAACGCGAAGACCCAAAGGGCGAATACAAGGCGAAATATGATCTCTCGTGTCTGAACGCTCTGTATCTGGCGGGCGAACGTGCCGACCCTGACACCATTCATTGGGCCCAAGATTTGTTAGGCGTCCCTGTGGTTGACCATTGGTGGCAAACCGAAACGGGCTTTGCGATTGCGGCGAACCCCTTGGGGATCGAGGCGCTGCCGATCAAGGTCGGATCCCCGTCCGTGGCGATGCCTGGCTATGACGTGCAAATCTTGGACGAAGGCGGAAACCCGATGAAAGCGGGCGAATTGGGCGCGATTGCAATCAAATTGCCCCTGCCCCCCGGCACGTTGCCTACGCTTTGGAACGCCGAAGAGCGTTTCAAGAAATCGTACCTCACGACCTTCTCTGGTTATTACGAAACCGGTGATGCCGGCATGGTGGACGAAGATGGTTATCTTTACATCATGGCGCGCACCGATGACGTGATCAATGTGGCCGGTCACCGTCTGTCGACAGGCGGCATGGAGGAAGTTCTTGCCAATCACCCAGACGTCGCCGAATGCGCCGTCATCGGTGTCAGCGACGAATTGAAAGGCCAATTACCTGTTGGGTTCTTGTGCCTGACGACTGGCGTTAATCGCCCCCATCACGAAATTGTCAAAGAATGCGTCAAGATGATGCGTGACCAAATCGGTCCCGTGGCGGCCTTCAAATTGGCGGTCGTGGTGAACCGTTTGCCAAAAACGCGTTCGGGCAAAATATTGCGCGCGACAATGGTCAAAATCGCCGACAGCCAAGAATTCAAGATGCCGGCAACGATAGACGATCCGGTCATTTTGGATGAAATCCGCGAAGCGTTACAAACCATTGGTTATGCAAAATAAAAAACGAAACCCCGCCAGATGGCGGGGTTTTTTAATGACCCGATTTGGCGTTTTATTCGACTGTTAGAACAACAAATCTAGGTTGCCCTTCGCGGCGCACCAACACCAACATAGATTGGCGACCGGCCTCAATGGCGGCGTCAATTTGTGCTTGGAAATCGTCAACCGAACGTACGGGTTTTTGCCCAGCGTCGGTGATAATGTCCCCCTCTTGCATACCTTTTTCAGCGGCGTTGCTTTCGGCATCAACGTTTAACACAACAAGCCCTTCGACGTCCTGCGCAATGGTATATTTTTCGCGCAAGGCGTCGGACAAATCGCTAAGTTCCATGCCTAAAACCATGTCACCCGCTGGCTCAGGCGCCACATCAGTATTTGATGCCATTTCTTCCGGATCAGGACGTTGGCCCAAAACCACATCAATTGTTAGGCGTTTGCCATCGCGCAAGACAACGGTTTTCACGGCTTTCCCAACCGGCGCAGCCCCCACCAAGCGCACCAAGGCACCTGCATCAGCAACCTTTGCACCATCAAACATCACGATGACATCCATGCTTAGCAATCCCGCATCTTTGGCCGGGCCATCAAACACGTCACGAATGATCGCGCCAGTTGGTCCTTGCATACCCAATGCTTGTGCTATGTCGTCGGTTACATCGCCAATATTCACGCCCAACCAACCGCGTCGCACTTCACCATAGTCTTTTAGCTGTTTGACAACAGGGCCTACAACATTTGAGGCCATGGAAAACCCGATCCCAATGGATCCACCGGTCGGCGACATGATGGCCGTATTCACACCGATGACATCACCATCCATGTTAAACAATGGACCGCCCGAATTTCCACGGTTGATGGCCGCGTCAGTTTGGATGAAATCATCATAGGCGCCCGACAATTCGCGATTGCGCGCAGATACGATCCCCGCGGAAACCGAAAAGCCTTGGCCCAACGGGTTGCCAACAGCCATGACCCAATCACCCACGCGGGCAAGATTGCTGTCGCCAAAATCAACGAATGGCAAAGCCGCGTCTGCGTCCACCTTCAACAACGCGATATCGACATTCTTGTCACGCCCAATCAATTTTGCTGGCAATTCCTTACCGTCAAAAAATTCGATCATAATTTCGTCGGCCCCATCAATCACATGGTTATTGGTGACGATGTACCCATCTTCGGAAATGACAAACCCAGACCCCAACGCGGTTGCATTACGGGGTTTACCTTGGCGATCCTTAAAGTCACGGAATAGATCTTCAAAAGGGCTACCTTCTGGAACAACGCCTTGGGGGCCTATTTGCGTCGCGACTTTGGTCAATGTTGTGACATTCACCACAGCAGGGCTTACTTTTTCGGCTAAATCCGCAAACGATTCAGGTGCCCCGCGTGCCGCAGCCGTCACAACTTGCATGACCAAAAGAGCCGCAGCAAGAACACCAAATCCTAATCCCCGCATCATGTCCGGTCGCGTTGCGACTGCAATTTCAGTTCGTTGTTTTGCGTGTGTCTTGAAGGGTATCAATGGCATTTCGTAAACTCCTAAACAGCCAAAGCATATAACCAATGCTTAACAAGTAATGTAAATATTATGACGCGGGTCACAAGGTGTTGAAACAATCAGTCATCTATTTGTGAACGGGTGTTATGTTACGCAATCACTTTGACCAGCCACAATAAAATGGCACCGGCCAACGCAATCATCGCGCCGATCAAACGCCGTTTTTCAAGACTAACCGATGCAAGCGCCGCCAACATCTGTTCAATGAGCCGAGGGGCCAGCACATAGGCCAGCCCCTCAAACATTAGGAATAATCCCAAACCCCACAAAAGGTCATACATTATTTTTTACCTTGATCCGATTTCAGGTAATTAAAGAATTCAGAGTCAGGGGACAAAACCATTGTCGAATTTTTGCCCTGTAATGCCGTGCGATATGCGGTCAAAGAACGATAGAATTCAAAGAATTCCGGATCAGCACCATAGGCTTTGGCAAAGATTGCGTTACGCTCGGCGTCTGCTTGACCCCGAATGATTTCGCTTTCACGATTTGCCGCAGACACGATTTCGACCTGGGTACGATCAGCGAGCGCACGCACACGCTGTGCCGCTTCGTTACCGCGTGCGATTTCATCGGCGGCTTCGCGTTCGCGTTCTGCACGCATCCGCGCAAAAGTCGCATCAAGGTTCGCCTGGGGCAAATCGGTCCGTTTCAATCGAACGTCCACGATTTCGATACCGATTGGTTTTGCCTTTTCGATCGCCCCAGATAGGATGCGTTGCATCAATGCGGCGCGGTCTGAACTTAGAATTTCGTTTGATGTTACCGACCCCAAAATTTGGCGCAATTCGTTACGCAAAATACCATCCAAACGGTTTTCTGCGGCGCTTGTTCCGCCTGTCCCAACCGCTTCGCGGAATTTGTTGACATCGGCAATGCGATAGCGCGCGAACGCGTCAACGACCAAACGGCGATCATCCAGCGGTGTTACCTCTAAAGGATCAATATCACGGCTTAGGATGCGGTCATCATAAAAAACCACCTCTTGAACAAAGGGGATTTTGAACGATAGGCCGGGTTCTTCCTTGATGGATACGACCCGACCAAATTGCAAGACAAGCGCTTTGTTGCGTTCGTCAACGATAAAAACCGACGCCATTGCTAAAAATGCAAGCGCTGCGATCAACGGTAAGAATAGTTGAGCTTTCCGCATTATTTTTGCTCCCGTTGAAGTTGGTTTAACGGAAGGTAAGGCACAACACCCTGACCACCCGATTTTTCGTCGATGATCACTTTTTCAACCGATCCAAGAACGTCTTCCATCGTTTCAATATACAAACGTTTGCGCGTAACATCAGGCGCTTTGGAATATTCGGCCAAAATTGCGGCAAAGCGGCTTGCTTCACCGGTCGCGCCATTGACGACTTTGGCGCGATAAGCTTCGGCTTCTTCCATCACTTGTGCGGCTTCACCGCGCGCTTGGGCGGTGACACGGTTGGCATATGCATCCGCTTGTTTTTCCAAACGGTCGCGTTCCTGTTCGGCGGCTTGCACTTCGCGGAAAGCATCGATGACCTGTGTCGGCGGATCCGCACGGTCAAAGTTCACACGCACAACGTTTATGCCACTTTCATAACCGTTCAGTGTCGATTGGATTAATTCCTTCAAACGGCTTTCGATTGACGCGCGATCACGGTTTAGGATCGGGGCCAATTCGGATTGTGCAATGATTTCACGCATCGCAGATTCCGCAACCGCGCGGATGGTTGCGCGTGGATCGCGAAGCTTGAACAAATATTGTGCAGGATCCGAAATATTCCAAACAACTTCGAAATCGATGTCGACGATGTTTTCATCGCCCGTCAGCATCAAACCCGCTTCGGATCCCCGTCCACCTACGCCAATTTGTTCGGTCTGTTCGCGCGTCACCTGCAAAATTTCACGCGAGACAACAGGCCAAGGCGCAAAGTTCAAACCGGGATTGCCAATGGATTTATAGGCACCCAGGAACAATTCAACCGATTGTTCTTCTGGTTTCACGGCGTAAAAGCTGGAAAACCCCCACAAAGCGGCGGCCGCAATAACGCCTAGGAAAATGGTTCCACGTCCCAGACCGCCGTTTTGCGATCCGCCGCCATTGCCGCGGTTTGACCCACCGCCGCCCATCAAGACGCGAAATTGATCTTGTCCTTTACGCAACAAATCTTCCATTTCGGGTGGCATTTGCCCTTGTGGCCTGTTGGGACGATTACGATCATTTGATCCCGAGTCATCAGAGCCATTTTGCCCCCGGCCCCCAGATCCGCCGCCCCAAGGGCCGCCTTTGTTTCCAGTCATACAATCTACCTTTGCCGTCATTCATTTTAACCGTTCCCAATAACTGGGCACGATCGTTGATAATTCAAGTACTTCTTGTCGGTTTCCGAAGTGTCACCAATTCTTCCGACATTGTGGGGTGAACTGCAACAGTGCGATCGAAATCTTTTTTGGTTACCCCCATTTTAATCGCAATACCAACCAATTGAATCATTTCACCTGCGCCGTGCGCCACAATGTTACATCCCAGAACTTTTTGCGTTGGCTTGCAGACCACCAATTTCATGAACACTTTTTCATCATGGCCAGCAAATGCTTGGCGCATAGGTTTGAACGAGGTTGTGTACACGTCAATCGGTCCTTGTGCGGCGGCTTGTTCTTCGCTTAATCCGACCGTCCCCATTTCAGGTTGCGTGAAAATCGCCGTTGGGATCAAATCATGATCGGGCATCGTTGGATTGCCCTTGAACACCGTTTCCACAAAGGCCATCCCTTCACGAATGGCGACCGGGGTCAAATTGGCGCGATCGGTAATATCGCCCACGGCATAAATCGAAGGAACTTTTGTTTGCGAATACGCGTCCACAATCACTTGACCTTTGGCGCCCATCTCAACGCCCAGCGCTTCTAATCCCAAATTATCAGAATTTGGCGCGCGGCCGGTTGCGAACATAACCTGATCAACGCGATGTACATCGCCATTCGTATCGGTCACAACCCGCGTGTTCCCCGAAACGTCAATCGATGCCACATTCACAGCCAGGCGCAAATCAACGCCGCGGGCGCGCATGGCTGTCGCAACATGGGTGCGTGTCTCATTATCAAAGCCACGCAGAATTTGGTCGCCGCGATACACTTGGATGGTCTTTACGCCCAATCCATTCATAATCCCCGCGAATTCCGATGCGATATAGCCGCCCCCAACGATGAGTATTGATTTGGGCAAATCGTCCAATAGAAACATGTCATTGGACGTGATCGCATGTTCAATGCCCTTGATTTCGGGCAACACTGGCCGCCCCCCCGTCGCCAACAATATGTGGCGCGCGGTTTTTCGTGTTCCATCGGCCAATTCGACGGTGTGCGGGTCAACAACCTTGGCACGCGCGTCAAATGTTTCAACGCCTGCATTTTTCAAAAGCGATCGATAGATGCCTTCTAACCGATCCAATTCAGCGTGCAGTTTTTTGCGAAAAACCGACCAATCAAATCCTCCATTCGACAAATCCCAGCCAAAGGCGCGGCCTTCGTCAATTGCGTTGGGGAATTCGGATGCATAAACCATGATTTTTTTTGGCACGCAGCCGCGGATCACACATGTGCCGCCATACCGGTCTTCTTCGGCAAGGGCGACTTTTGCGCCCGTTTCACCCGCGGCAACCCGCGCCGCACGCACGCCACCAGACCCGCCACCAATGACAAAAAGATCGTAGTCAAAAGACATCTTTATTCCTCAATATCAGCAAACAGGTTTTCAACTGTGTCAGGCATCATTTGCGTGACTTCTGTTGCTGTGCCGTCTTTCCATTCCGTGGTTACGCGACCATCCGCATTTCCCACAATCACCGCCTGACAGATATTAATGAATAATCCGTTTTCAACCACTCCAGGCAATTGATTTAACGCATTCGATAACGCGGCTGCATCGGTGATGGCACCCATTTTCAGGTCAAGCACGTAATTTCCTTCGTCCGTCACAAACGGCGAACCGTCGACATTGCGCACCGCCATTTCAACCCCGGCATAACCCAAATCGTGCAAAACATGGCCCACCAATTTTTGCGTGGCGTTTGCGCCAAATTGCAAAATCTCAACCGGCAACGGGAACGCACCTAACGTGGCCACCCGTTTTGACGCGTCCGCGATCACAACCATTTTATCTGAGCCCATTGCAACAACTTTTTCTTGAAGATGTGCGCCGCCGCCCCCTTTGATCAAGTTAAAGTCGGCATCAAATTCATCCGCGCCATCAATGGTTAAATCCAACCACCCGGCTTGGTCCAATGTAATCACATCAATGCCTTCTTCGCGGGCTTGTGCGGCGGTGCGCGACGATGTCGGAACACCTTGGATTTGCAAACCGTCTTCGCGCACCATTTTACCCAAATGTTTAACCAACCAATAGGCGGTTGAACCAGTGCCCAGGCCAACCTTCATGCCAGATTTGACCATTTGTGCTGCGCGCAGGGCACAGACATATTTTGCGCGCTCAGACGCAGATAGATCGTTAAACATTTTCAAACTCCGCAATGTTTGATTTGCTTATAAGAAACATCCCTCAAAAGTGCGACCCCCTTTTAAGGCAATTTCGAAACAGCATTTCGCAACATGGCATGTTTCCGATACGAAACGTCGCAATTAGAGTGTTCATATCGCCGATACATCATTATACGACATCCATGTCATATAGATTGCACTACGCCCCAGATAACGCATCTTTGATCGTCCGCCTCGCGCTTGACGAATTGGGCGCGCCTTATGACACCGTTTTGGTCGATCGCCGGATGAACGCACAAAAATCTCATGATTATTTGGCGCTAAATCCATCCGGGCGCATCCCCGTTTTGGAAACCGAACATGGCCCCATTTTTGAAACCGGGGCAATTTTGTTGTGGCTTTGCGATCGGCATGGCGCATTGGCGCCAAATCCCGATGCACCGGATCGATCGTCATTTTTATCGTGGCTGTTTTATGTTGCAAACACGCTTCATCCCGATCTGATACAGTTGTTTTATCCTGATCGCTACACCACACAGGCCGCGGACGATTCCATGATCGGTCCAACCCGCATGCGCATCTCACATGCCCTGACCTTGCTTGACCAAGCTAATTCGGTATGGGGGGCACAGGATGACCGCACAAATATTATTGAACTTTATGTCGCGACGGCGTTGCGGTGGTGTCAATTATACCCCGTATCAAATTGCGATTGGTTCGATTTGAACCAATTTCCAAACTTGTTCAAAATGGCACAAAAATTGGAAAAACGCCCGTCGGTCCAGGCCACGATTGCCGCCGAAGGATTAAACCAAACACCGTTCACATTGGCACGCTATGCCACTCCACCTGAAGGATCCGCACTCTAATGTTTCTCTCTGTCTTTGAAGTGTTCAAAGTGGGCGTTGGCCCGTCTTCGTCGCACACAATGGGCCCCATGGTTGCGGCGGGACGGTTTTTGGATCTTTTGCGCAACTCGCCCTTTCATGCGCATGGCCTAAAGGCCAGCTTGCATGGATCCTTGGCCTTTACCGGCGTGGGCCACGCGACCGATCGAGCGACAATATTGGGATTGGCGGGGATTTTGCCCGACACATATGATCACGAAAAAGCCGAAGCCCTTTTGGCCGATATTCATGCAACGGGAACGATAAACCCGCCCGAATTGCCACCATTGGTTTTTCAACCAAAAACCAATTTGGAATTTGATTACGGTCCTGCATTGCCAGGCCACGCGAATGGCATGATCTTGATGGCCACCGACGCGCAAGGCGATGTCATTTTACGCGAAGTGTATTATTCGATCGGGGGCGGCTTTGTTTTAACCGAAGGCGAACTGGCGCAAGGCAAAGCAACAGACGAAGGCGATCCCGTCCCGTTCCCGTTCAAATCGGCCGCCGAAATGTTGGACATGGCGCGCGCTTCGGGCAAAAGCATTGCCGAAATGAAACAAGCCAACGAAGTATCGCGCAATGGGCATCAAAATTTCACCAACGGCGTTGCGCGCCTTTGGTCGGTGATGGATGGTTGTATTGAACGTGGTTTGGTCACCGATGGTATCTTGCCAGGTGGTTTGGGCGTAAAGCGCCGCGCCAAAGGGATTTATGACGCATTGATGGCCGAGCGCGGGATGAACCTTACTGCGCCCCATACTATCAATGATTGGATGAGCGTTTATGCCATGGCCGTCAACGAAGAAAACGCCGCTGGCGGCCAGGTCGTCACCGCCCCAACAAATGGCGCCGCAGGCGTCGTGCCAGCCGTTATAAAATATTATCTGGAACATGTCCCTGGTGCCAGCAAATCGAAAATCAGCGATTTTCTATTAACCGCGGCGGCGATTGGTGGCTTGGTTAAATTTAATGCCTCAATCAGCGGTGCCGAAGCGGGATGTCAGGCCGAAGTCGGCAGCGCCGCGGCTATGGCCGCTGCCGGATTGTGCGCCGTTATGGGCGGCACTCCAGAGCAGGTCGAAAACGCCGCTGAAATCGCATTGGAACATCACTTGGGCATGACCTGTGACCCTGTAAAGGGATTGGTCCAAGTGCCGTGTATCGAACGCAACGGTTTGGGTGCGATAAAAGCTGTTTCCGCGGCAAGCCTTGCATTGCGGGGTGATGGAACGCATTTGGTTCCCTTGGACGCCTGTATCGAAACAATGCGCCAAACCGGCGCTGATATGAGCGAGAAATACAAAGAAACGTCGCTTGGCGGATTGGCGGTCAACGTGCCAAATTGTTAGGCTGGCGCTTAAAACGGCACGCAATGTCGAAATTGATACAGATTTAAGGCGCGCGGGTCGATATCGCGGGCCTATGTCACAGGCAAACACATACACCCCATCCCATGACCGCATCGTGCTCGGCGTTGTGCTTATGGTTGCATTTTGCGTCACTGCGCCCGTTTTGGATATGTTTTCAAAGCTGTCAGCCGATACAATTCCGGTTGGTCAAATCACGACTGCCCGCTTTATAGTACAAGCGATAATCATGTTGCCCGTCGTGATCATCTTGCGCGACCAACTTTGGTTGCCCCGTGCGATGTTCCCTGCCTTGATCATGCGCGCGCTGTTTTTGATTGCCTCAACTTATTGTTTTGTCGCGGCCATCGCGGTCATGCCGATAGCAGATGCGTTGGCAATTGCGTTTGTCGAACCCTTTTTATTGTTGTTGTTTGGCAAATACGTCTATGGCGAAACGGTTGGCCCACGGCGGCTTGGTGCAAGCGTGGTTGGCTTTATCGGTGTTATAATGGTGATCCAACCCAGCTTTGCCGTTTTTGGGTTTGTCGCACTTTACCCTTTGGGAACCGCCGTATTTTTTGGCCTTTACATGTTGGCAACCCGCAGCATTTCGCGTCAGCTTTCCGCGATTGCAATGCAATATCATACGGCGTGGATTGGCGCGGTGATCTGTGTCCCGATTATGATCGTCGCGGATGGATCGGGCATAGCCACGTTGGATCCAATCATGCCACAGGGCATTTATTGGTTCTGGCTTATTGGCGTTGGCGCCGCCGCAGCCTTATCGCATATTTTCATGAGCTATGCGCTTAGTTTCGCACCCTCTTCGACATTGGCGCCGTTGCATTATCTGGAAATCGTAAGCGCGGTGGCATTGGGGTATTTCGTTTTTGGTGACCTTCCCAATCGAATGGCCGTCATGGGCATGTGCGTGATCATCGCATCCGGCCTTTACGTCATTTATCGTGAACAAAAAATCGCCCGCGCGTCGCAGCTTTAAGTTGCATTGTTAACACTTTCACCGTAGCGTCGGTCCACGACGCATGACAAACCGACACTTGGCATCTTTTTGATGCTTTTATTCTGTGTGTTTGCACCGCTTGGGGATGCATATGCCAAAATACTAGGGGGCACCGTTCCATTGGCGGAATTGGTGTTTTTGCGGTTTTTGATCCGAACAATCACATTGGTCCCGCTTGCCTTTGCGACACAGCGACCGATGCGGATGTCGGGACGTGTTTTATACTTTGCCTGGCTTCGGGTCGTCCTACACATTACCGGCATTGCCGCAATGTTTGCCGCGCTTCAATATTTGCCATTGGCGGATGCTGTCGCGATCGCCTTTGTTATGCCATTTATATTGCTGATCTTGGGTCATTTTTTATTAAATTAAAACGTCGGCGCATATCGTTTGATCGCATGCGTTGTGGGCCTTGCCGGAACGCTTCTGGTCATCCAACCATCATTTGAACAGGTGGGGTTTCCTGCGCTTTTGCCATTGGTGGTCGCATTTGTGTTTTCCGGTTTTATCCTAACAACGCGGCAAATATCGCGCGATACTGATCCAATCGGACTTCAGGCGGTGAATGGCGTTATGGCGATTATCATTGTGGGGCCTATTTTGTTTTTCGCGTCAAAATCCGATCTGGCGGTTTTTCAAATCATTGTCCCCGCCCCCACGCAAATCATCTCCATCCTGACATGGGGCGCGATTGGCACCGTCGCACATTTGTTGATGACTTGGTCGCTAAGATTTGCACCATCCGCAACGGTTGCGCCCATGCAATATCTTGAAATTCCGGTCGCCACATTCTTTGGTTGGCTGATCTTTGGGGATTTGCCAAACAAAATGGCCGCCTGTGGGATTGTCATTACAATCGCCGCTGGTCTTTATATCATTTGGCGCGAACAGACCAATGCGGCGCACGCACGATTGCAGGGATCACAGACGCAGCCGTCTCACGCGGCAGAATAACCAAGCATCGCGCGCAATCAGGTTTCAGCGTGACGCCACCAACAGCATGATTAGATGTTCCAATCCGACCATCTGGTGTCATGATCAAATCATCGGTCGCCCAATTCAATCCCGTTGACGCGACGCGCACTTGCGCCATGGGATAAAGCGACACCCGCGTTCCAATTGGTACATCCAATTCCAAATCTGGCGGGCATAAAAAAAGAATATCCATTTCCCCGAACAGAACCACCTTTTTGTCGGGAAAATGTGTCAGGGACGTTTGAACCGCCATTTGGTGATCAATTCGGTCCCCTAAAAAACCCGCCCCAAGGATCAACGGCGCGTCGGTTCGCATCAACACTTTGTCAAAATCGGTGCTGTCTTGATCATCGACAAAAATGACGCGATCCCGGTCGATTTTGTCGCGCGCGGTTTGTGAAAGGCTATCTAAATCGCCAATCACATAATCCGGGCAAATCCCATATCCAAGCGCGTGGGCCGCGCCACCATCGGCAGCTATGACACATGTGGACATTGAAAAAACCGACTCCAAAACGCCGCGCGATGCATTTGCGCCCCCAATGATACCGATTGTTTCCATTTTGCTAATAATCATCCAAAAATCACCGCTATAGGTTTAGTATGAAGACATTTGCCACAATATCGCCATGAAATGATACTGTGAATTCCACAGAATCGGTCCGCTCTTGCCGATTGTATGCGTCATAAAAGGTGTCAGAAAACGAAAAGGTACGTTATCATGGTAAAGAATAGCTCGAATAAAGTCCTCACCGTGTCCTAAGGCACGTTTTCATGCACCTTAGAATGATTTGACGATTCCTTTGGGATGATGAAAGAGGTGGCCGAGTATTTCCGTGACCTCGCCGAACAAGACCGTTTTTTTGGCGCCGAACCACCAAAGCTGGATGCCGAAATGCTGACGATTTTGGCAAAGCGCAGCAATCAAATTGGTATTGCCGCACGCACAGAAGGCACAAACGTGGTCTTAACGCCGTCACAACGTTCCCAAGATCCCGCACCCGTCGCATCTGCGCCAGAGGCGCAGCGGATCGAAACGCCCATCGTGGACCATCCCCCCGTTGCATCGGCTGAACCCAGCCTCACCCTGGAAGAACGATTACAAAAAATCCGTAGCGTAGTGAACGCGAAGTCGGCCGCCAATGTCGCACTTCAACACGCCATTGCCGATGCCCCCGACGCAGAGCCGATGGACCAAGAAGTTACCGATACCTTCGACGAAAATCT
>JAYPUL010000043.1:0-21546 GCA_038134005.1 Paracoccaceae bacterium
GTCGACTATCTGGACGGCAATCGCAAACTGTTTGATGCTGCGGTGAACGCCATTCCGGGATTGCGGTCGATGCCTATGCAGTCGACCTATTTGGCGTGGGTTGATTTTTCGGGCACGGGAATGTCAAGCGATGAATTCACCAAACGGGTTGAAGGGGACGCAAAGATTGCGGCCAACCATGGGCCGACCTTTGGCAAGGGGGGCGAGACGTTCCTACGGTTTAACTTTGCGACACCACGTTCGGTGGTCCAAGACGCGGTTGAACGTCTGACCAAAGCGTTTTCGGATCTACAATAAACGTTTAGTTCGGATCGTATCCAATGAACCCAATCGGCGCGCCGTCAGGACGAACAAAGTCCCATGGCGCGGTCTCTGTGGCGGCGGTGTTTCGTTTGAATTCAAATTGAAGCTCGCCGTCTTCTTGGTTTGACGCGACGATCAAACATTGTGATAGGTGGTTTGCCCCATCATAGATATCCACAAACCCTCGAAGATGTGGGGCGTTTTCCGCATCCAACGCAAACCCATCGTGCCACATGCGCACAACTGGGTACATGTCACCGTCAAATTCAACACGCAAACGTGCCTTGCGTTTTTTGTCGGCACGGCGGGCATTTTCCAAACCAGATAAAACATCTTTGGGCAAATAAGTGGACATGGTGTTCTCCTCTTGCAAACAGAGTGGCGCTGAGCCTTCTTTGAATCAAGCTTTCAAATGGATTATGATAATGTGCCTTTGGGTTAAGCGGGCTGTGACTGTGCATTGACGCAGATGACTTGCGCGCCCATACGGGTATCAATTTTAAAAAATTCCCCTTAATTTATTGTGAATGATTAAACTCAAGGGGTGACAGATGGGTCTTTTGATTGACGGTGAATGGCGCGACAATTGGTATGACACAAAAGCAACAGGTGGTGCGTTTGTGCGTTCAAATGCCAGCTTTCGCAATTGGATTACCACAGATGGGCGTCCCGGACAGTCGGGGATTGGGGGCTTTGCTGCCGAATCGGGGCGTTATCACCTTTATGTTTCAATGGCCTGTCCGTGGGCGCATCGCACATTGATTTTTCGGCACCTGAAAGGGTTGGACGATCATATTTCGGTGTCTGTTGTGCATCCCGATATGTTGACCGAAGGGTGGACGTTCGAAACCGACGACCATGGTGCGACGGGCGATACGTTGTTTGGCCTTGCCCATATGCGCGATGTGTATTTGCGCGCGGATCCGTCGATGACGGGGCGTGTGACGGTGCCTGTGTTGTGGGATAAAAAGACCAACACGATTGTATCGAACGAAAGTTCCGAAATTATCCGCATGTTCAATTCTGCATTCGATGACATAACCGGTAATCATGCCGATTATTGGCCGCACGCGCTGCGTGATCAGATAGAAGACGTGAATGCGCGTATATACGACACCGTGAACAATGGCGTCTATAAATGTGGCTTTGCCACAAGCCAAACCGCTTATGATGCCGCGGTTGGTCCGTTGTTTGAAACGCTGGATTGGTTAGAGCATCGCCTGGGCACACATCGATATTTGATGGGTGATACTTTGACCGAAGCGGATTGGCGTTTGTTTACCACCCTCATTCGCTTTGATCCCGTGTATCATTTGCATTTCAAATGTAACCTGAAACGGATCGTCGATTACCCGAATTTATGGGCATATACACGCGAACTCTATCAGATACCTGGTATCGCGCAGACCGTGAATTTTGCCCATATTGTGCGCCACTACCACTACTCACATGAAAGCATCAATTCACATCGGATTATTCCAATCAATCCTGTGCTGGATTACTTGGCGCCACACAACCGCAACGCCGTGGGCGAACTGGCCGCATAGTGTTGCACCATCGCCGCCAGATCTTCTGGCGGCGTATGACTTTGTATGAAACCGGCCGCATTTGCACATAGATTGAAAATTGACCCGTCTGAAAAAAGCTGGTGTTTGTGACAAAGACAACCTGTGATTTTGGCGACCTGTAGGCCGCGAAATCGGCGACGCCCATCGTGTGGGCCGCGTCACAGATCAGATCCAGAATAATCACGTCAAAGAGGCGGCTTTGGATGCGGCTTAACGCGTCTGACACAGTATGCGCACACCACACATTTGCGCCGACACGGGTTAATGAGCGTTGCCACAAATTGGAGAGATCTTCACACTCTTCAACAATTAACACATCCATTTTCGTCCCCTATTCGTATCGTCGCGACCAGACCCTTTCCAAAGTCCTTACGAAAGGTTAACGAAATATTCAGAGTTAACGTTTTGGTTACTCTATTTTGTGTCAGCTTTGATTTTACGCCTAAATGGTGATGGTCAATTCAACGTCACCGGTAAATGGCGCGGACCGCGAAACCCAAAGCCCCAGAAATCGACCGCTGATGGATCAGGCAACGTCATGTTGGGGAACCGATCAAACAACATCGGCAACATGATATCCGACAACATGCGGCGCGCCACATGGGTGCCTTGGCAAAAATGCGGGCCATTTCCAAATGCCTGATGCGCAAGTTTTGGGCGGTGGATGTTATACAAATGGCCATCCTCGTAAATGTCTTCGTCCCAATTTGCCGAGGCTTGGATTGTCATCACGGTGTCGCCCTGTGGAATGTGGTGGCCGCGAATTTCGGTATCTTGCGTCACACGGCGCGAGCTAACTTGAATTGGGGCGACCCAACGCACGCCTTCTTCGAAGGCGGCCAACCAAAGGTTGTCGCGTTTGGCATCGGCAAATTGATCAGGATTGGTGAGCAACCCGTAAACGATGGTCAACAATGCATCGCGGGGTTCATTGATACCGCCGCCGATGGCAATTTTGATATTGGCATAGATTTGCGATTTTGGAATTGGGTTTTCGGCATTCACCATAACGGACAACGCGCTTTCGTTTGGATCAACGCGAAACCGTTCAGATGCGGCATCAAACAAAGCATCCATTTCATCATTCGCCGCGTCACATTGCGCAAATAATTCGTCGCGCCACCCAAAGTTTCCTGCACCGTCGATCAAAATCTGGCTCCAACGCTGCATGTCGTCATCGCTGGCCTCTGGTATGCCCAAAAGATATTTCAAACAATGCGCGGCAAATGGGCCTGCAAGTGTTGGAAACAAATCAATGGTTTCCCCGCGTGGCAATTTGGAAACAAACTCTTCGGCAATTTTGCGATAGATGGGTTCCCAAGTGTTTTTGATATTGCGCGCTGTAAAGCTGGGCGCCATTGCACCCCGTTCGGCGGCATGCTCTTCACCATCTTTTCGCATCAAAGTATGGGCGCGGAACGCACGTTTCATAGGCGTGTTTGGATCATCAGAACTAAAAAGTTCCGGATTATCTTTGACATATTTGGTGTCTGCCGCTTTGGTCAAAAGCGTGCGGCCAACCGATTGCACGCGCAAAACGGGCGCTTGGGCGCGCAACCGTGTATAAATCGGGTAAGGATCACGGATCAGTTGGTCAATCGTAATCTCTGTATCCAAAGGTGCCTGGTTTTTATGATCCGTTCCCATTTCGATCCTCCTTCGTTATCGAAATATTACGTCTGTGCGTGAAACTTGCAAATGCCATTGAAGATGGCTGTACATAGGGTTTATGACGTAATGCAAATGATGCCTGTATCGGGTTTTGGTGCGTAAAGGCGTTCAACGATGTCCCCCCGCAGTTTGAGCACAAGTTTGTTGTTCAAATTGCCCTTTGCGGTGATTTCGCCATCTTTGATTGATGGCGGATCGGCCATGATAGCCGCGCGAACAATCCGCTGGGACGACCCTTTGGTGGTTTGCGCCATTGCGGTTAACTTTTCGGTCAACAGACCCAGATATGACGCGTCGGTCACCGTGCCGTCTTTTGCGTGGTCTGTTACACGATGCGCAGGTGGAAAAACCAGAATGCCCAAATCGGCACGGTCCGCACCCGTGATAACGATGTCTTGGGCAAGATCGCCCAATTCCTTTAGGACCGCCATGCGCAACATGCCAGCCTGAACCCATGTGCCCGTCAGCAATTTGAAATCTTCACTAATACGGCCATCAAAGACCACGCCTTTTGACAAATCCTGTGGGTCGACAAAGCGCACGGCGTCTTCGGTGATCAAATACCCATCGGCATCAAACGCGGTTTTGTTTTTTTCGTCTTCGTCGTAATAACCGGTAATGACATTGGGACCTTTGACGCGCAATTCATACCGGTCGCCGTCGTTTTGGATGAGTTTCATTGAAACTTCTGGCGCAGGGACACCGATCATGCCCGTTTGTGCGCCCGTCGCATGGTGGATCAACGCCATAGGCGCCGTTTCTGTCATGCCCCAGCTGGATGTCATAAGTGGCAGTTTGCCACGAACCTCGCGCGACATGCTTTCTAAGGCATCCCAGACATCGCGGGGTAAAGATGCGCCCGCATAAAAAATCATATCCAAATCACCAAAGAACTTGCGTTTTAATGCGTCATACTTGCGACAGGCATCAACCAACATCGCATAGGCGACGGGCACGTTTAACGCCAAGGTTCCAGGCATCAACATGATGTTTTCCAAGGTGCGGTCGAACAATCCTTTGACGGGTTTGCCATCGTCTAAATACAACGATCCGCCCGTGGAGAGGACCATGTTGAAATCCGAACTGCCTGCAAAAACATGGTTCCATGGCAACCAATCCAAAATTATATGGGGCCGTTCGGTCAAAAATGGCAGGCACGTCATATATTGTTCTTGGTTTACGCACATCATCCGATGTGTTTGGGGTACGCCTTTTGGGTTTGATGTTGATCCGGAGGTGAACAGAATTTTGGCCATATCATCGGGGCCAACCTGCGCATGGGCTTGGGCGATATCAATCGTGCTGTCGCCGCGCAAAAGGTCAGAAACTAAAATATGCCCCGCATCGGATCGTTTGGATACCAATTGGGGCACCTGCGCGAATTTGGGATCGGCGAGCGCGTCGCAATATTGCGTGTCATTTTCCGCAAAGATCACTTTTGGTGCGACCTTATCAAATGCATAATGTAATTTGCCACGTGCCTGTGGGATCAAAGAATATTGTTCGGCAACCGGAACCGTAACCAAACCGACATATTGCGCAGCCAAGGTCAGGACGCCGTGCGTGACACTGGCGCCCGATAAACACAAGATACGATCACCTTTTTGCAATCCCATCCCTAAGAGCGCCGCACCAAGTGCCTTTACCTGTTGGGCAAGCGCGCCATAGGTCACGGTGTTCCAACCTGCGCCGGACCGTTCAGCGATAAAGACAAGATCCGGGCGTTTGGTGGCCCAGGTGTCGACCCAATCACCCGTTGTGCGCACAACGCGACCTAGGGTCAGATTTGATGTCACGATCAACGATCCGTCGTTTTGAGGCGTGGCCGTAATGGAATGCGCGCGATAGGTCATGTGTAAATTTCCTTAGACCGATGTTTCAATACGTGTCAAAAGCTGGGTCAGTTGGGCAATATCGTCTTGCGACAGTGATGCCAAAATTTTGGCTTCGCTTACATCGACCTGATGCAACGCTTCATGGATTAATTTAGATCCGGTTTCGGTCGGAAATAATCCAAACGCACGACGATCCTGTTGATCTCGCTTGCGTTCAATCAATGCACGTTTTTGCAATTCGTCGACAATTGCAACCAAATTGGGACGTTCCACCGCAAGGACTTCTGAAAGCTGGCTCAGCCGAATTCCTGGCGAATGTATCACCGTCGCCAAAGTTGAAAAGGTGATCATACGAAGATCATAGGGGCGCAGGACATTGGCCAAATTTGCCGAGAAAATATTCATCGCCCGTTTTAGACGATAGCCGATAAAATTGCGTAATACGGCGTCATGTCCGTTTTTGATTTCGTTATTCATGTCCGATTCAAAAAGGCGCTTTGGCCTTTTGTCCCTGATTTCAATATGTGCGCGTTATCACGCATCGCTTGCTTGGGGGATATGGTTATGGAAAATAACTAATTTGTCCAGAATTATTCGATGGCATAAAGCGACATCATCACTTGGTTGGGAAAGCGCGCACCTGATCCGATAAAAAGGGTGCGGTTGACCCAATTATACCGCGCGTCCCCCGTTTCCAACCGCGCCTGTGTGCGCATGTAATAGGCATCTGGCGCCACGTCTTTACCAGCGCCAAGATCACGCATGACGTCGGCTGGGCCATGGCGAAAACCGTAATTGATAATCTCAATTGTCGCGCCATCGTCTGTTTCGATCCCATAGCGTGTGTCCAATTCCGCAAGACCATCGTCAAATACGGTTTGCCAATCGGCGCCAAGGTTCAAAATGCGCCCTGTTAGTTTTGGCCCATGGGCCCGACCGCCGATGATGGGAATAATCCGCCGATGGCCACCACGGCCTTGGCCCATTTCGATGGGTGCGGCCAGTTCAACAGTCAGATCGGTAACATGGGTTAGTTTTGGTTCAGCAGGTTTGTTCATCAGGGTGCCAACATGGTTTTGGTATCGGCATGAGTGTTTCACAACCACGGTGTTAAGGGAAGTGTTGTTTCGGATTGCGGGGCAATCCGACCACCTGGGGGCGCTGACGCCCCCCAGACCCCCAGTCGAGTATTTGGGCAAAGATGAAAGGGTTAGAGTTTTGGAATGCCCTTTGATCGCATGAACCGTTTTTGGGCTGCGATGCGGAAGGGGGCGTTCGGGGCGCCATAGCCGTCATAGGTGCCGGTACGTTGGACCACTTCGAAAAACATGCCACGGCCGAAGGGTTTTGAATAAAATTGGAAAAGTGTGCCCGCGTCGTCGCGGTCCATCAAGATGTTGAGGGTTTGCAATTGGGTTAAAACATCAGGCGCAATGTCAAAACGTGATGCGAGATCATCGTAATAATTTGACGACATAGGAAGCGTTTCAAAGCCCCGCGATTGCATATCGCGCGCGGTTGCAAAGATGTCATCACAGGCAAAGGCCACATGTTGAACAGCGCCGCTAAAGCTGTCGGCAAGGAAATGTCCTGCAAGGGTGCGATGGGTTTCCGCACCGTTCAGGGTAAATCGTGTTGTGCGTCTAGGGTCGGCGATGGCTTGGGACCGAACGAGCCCATCAGGGTCAATCACGTCGACCATCGGCGTTTTTTCCATGTCAAATATAGCACGATAAAACAGCGACCATGATAACATTTCATCGTAATTCATGGTTTCGGCAATGTGGTCGACGGTGGTAAGGCCGGTACCCGTTTCGGACATGTGGTCAGGGTCCAAAGGTTTGAATTCAATGTCCCAAACGCGTGACAAATCGTTGTCACGGCCAATAAAATGCATCACCGATCCGCCAACGCCACGGATTGCGGGAATGCGCAATTCACCTTGGCCTAATTCTTGTTCAAAGGTCGCGGTGCCCATCGCGTTTGCGCGTGCAACGGTGTCGGCGGCGTTTTCGACGCGCAAACCAATATCACAGATCCCGGTTCCATGTGCCAAATAGGACGAATGGGCAAAGCCCCCGCGATCGGTGTTTAAGATAATGCGAATATGCCCTTGTTGCCAAACCGCAACATCCTTGGTGATGTGGTTTGCAACATGTCGAAACCCCATGGCCGCAAGCGTTTGGCGCAAGTTTTGTGCATCGTTTTCGGCGGTGGCGAATTCGATGAATTCGATGCCGTCCACGTGGCTGGGTTTTGGAAGTGGGATGGGTGATGGTGCAAGCGCGGGCGCGCTGCGATACACTTGGTCCATGAGGTTGATCAACGATCGATAGCCGTCTTGTGCCAAAAGTTTTGTATTGCCGCCACGGAACTGATCGTTGAAGATTTCCAAACTGATTGGCCCTGCATAACCTGTGGCACAGATCGCGCGCATAAAACCGGTCACGTCCAAATCGCCTTCTCCGGGCATGTTTCGGAAATGGCGGGACCAATACAAGAGATCCATATCAATGCGTGGAGCGTCGGCCAATTGGACAAAAAAGATCTTGTCCCCTGGGATCGATTGAATTGAATTTGGATCAATCTTGCGAGCCAAGGTATGAAAGCTATCCAAAATGACGCCGACATTTTGATGATCGGCGCGGCGCACAATTTCCCACACATCACGATGATCATTGATATGTTTGCCCCACGCCAAGGCTTCGTAGCCGACGCGGACATCGAATTGCGCGGCCAAATCCCCCAAGTCGTGGAAATCTTGGGCCAAGCGATCAATTCCGCCCAAAGCGTCGGGATGAAGCGACGAACATACCAAAATTAGGTCTGTTCCAAGTTGGTTCATCAAATCGAATTTCCGTCGGGCGCGATCAAAAGCTTTGACGCGCTGGGCCCCCGTCAGGCCTTCGAAATCGCGAAACGGTTGGAACAGGGTGATGTCCAAACCCATGTCGCGGATCATGTTGCCAATGTCACGCGGGCTGCCGGGATCGGCGATGAAATCCTGTTCAAAAATTTCAATCCCGTCAAAGCCAGCTGCCGCAATCGCGGTTAACTTTTCCCGAAGATTGCCTGAAATAGAAACAGTCGCGATGGAAGTTTTCATGAACACGGTCCCAAAGGTGAAAGACCCCGTATTTTATTGGGAAATTTAAAATAACGTCAAATATCTAAATTAGCGTTTTGTGAACATCATGTTAATTTAAGGGTTCCCATGCACGATTTTGTGTGGCGGCGGTCAATTCCCGTTTGAATTGGGTAATGGTTTCATGGGCGAATTTTGATAAAACCCGACCGTGTTTGGATGCGATATAGGTGCAAATGGGAATATCTTCGGCCAAGGGTTTGCGGATCACACCGGGCATATAAACCTCGGCCACGGAAAATTCGTCAATAATCGCCACGCCAAGCCCATGGCGCACAAAGCTGACCACAGTTTGGGCAAATCGTCCACGCATCGCATGTTTCGTCTGAACGCCCGCGCGTTCAAAGGGCTGGGCCAGCAACGCGCCATAGGGATCGCTAGGATCAATGCCGATCAGATTGTGGTTCAACAAATCGGTCACCGCAACGGTGGGCTGGGTTGCCAAAACGTGACCTTCGGGCAGAATAGCGACCAATTTGCCCCTGGCAATTTC
This sequence comes from Paracoccaceae bacterium, assembly GCA_038134005.1. Taxonomy (GTDB): domain Bacteria; phylum Pseudomonadota; class Alphaproteobacteria; order Rhodobacterales; family Rhodobacteraceae; genus CAJXSD01. The sequence continues at coordinate 9,016 of JAYPUL010000043.1, forward strand.
TGTTACATCAATGGCAGGGTTGTTGATGGGCGAACTCATCACCACAAATTCGCCGCGTTCTAACAAAAGATAATCCAAGGTTTCTTCGATCTTTAGGATGTTCATATCAATATAAAGATCAGGGTAACGGGATCGGATTGATTTCAACGATCGGGCGGCAATGAATTGTGCGATTGACGGTGCAGACGCAAAGGACAAACGCACATCTTGCCCCTTTTGCAATGCACCCACTGCGGCCTGAAGGTTTTCTACACCTTTGAAGACTTCGCGGATTTGATCAAAGACGGGACCTGCTTCGACCGATGGAACAAAGATGCCGGCTTTGCGTTCAAAGAGGCGCAATTTTAGGTTTTCTTCGGTGTGTTTGATCAATCGGCTGATGCCGGGGGCGGTGACATTCAACATCTGTGCCGCTCCGTTTATCGTGCCGGTCATCATGACCGCACGGATGACTTCAATTTGTCGGAGGGTTAATTCGGCCATCCTGTCCTCATGTTGCGATGCGCTGGGCGGTCATGCGAAGATGATCGACCAAAACGCTACGTGCGCTGTTTGGGATTGCATTTTGGGATAAAAATATACCCACCGGTCCTGCGAGCAACGCAGAACCAAGGTTGATTGCGGCAACGGTACCGCGGTTGATTTCTTCTTGAACGACCCCGCGTGAGATAAACCAAATCATATCCGTCGATTGCACCACCTTGCGCCCAAAGGGCAGGGCGACAGTTTCAAACACGCCCTGTGCATCGCGCAGACCAATGGATGTAAGGTATCGTTCCACAGTTCCACGAATGACCGCGCCTTTTGGTGGCAATATCATCGGATAACGGGTTAATTCGGCTTTTTGGTGTGTTGACGTCAATAATGGGTGATCGGGGCGGGTGACCAAAACCACGTCTTCGGTATACAACTGTTCAAAGGTAAGACCCGTCAAAATCCCCGCTTCGGGCATACGGCCGACAACCAAATCCAATTGGCCGTCACGCATTTGGTTATACAATAACCAATTCGGACCTGTTCGCACATTCAACCGCGCATGGGGCATGGTGGTGTGAAACGCGATGGCGGCCAAGGGCACCAATTCTGTCGCCGCCGTGGGCAGCACGCCAATGTTTAGCTGAACCGCCGTTTGTTTGGCTTGGCCCAACCGATCATGTGCGCGCGACAATTCGGTCAACGATGCGGCTGCGTGGCTTTGGAAAATACGACCTTGTTCATTAAGGCGCAATTCACGCCCGACCCGATCAAACAATCGCGTTCCTAATAGCGTTTCCAATTCTTTCAATGTCTTTGAAACTGCGGGCTGGGTAATATTCAAATGCCCCGCCGCGATTGACACGCTTTCAACGCGCGCAACTTCTAAAAAACAACGGATATGACGCAGCCTAAGGGCATTTTCCCAATTCATAACCATATGGTAATGCGATATGCCAAAATTAACAATATTCAAAACCATTTTGGCATGTATAAAAGGCGCAAAGCAATGAGGTACACCATGACAGACCGATATAACGACGGCATGACCGTTCGGCGCAAGGTTTTGGGCGACGCCCACGTGGATCGCGCCACCGCTGCCAAAACCGACTTTGACGCACCCTTCCAAGACATGATCACCGAAGGCGCATGGGGCACAGTATGGCACAGCGACGGTTTAACCCTGCGCGAACGATCCATGATCACGATTGCGCTTTTGGCAGGCTTGGGGAATGATGGCGAAGTGGCCATGCATGTACGCGCGACCGCCAACACGGGGGCCACACCGCAAGACATTCGCGAAGCGTTGATGCATGTTGCGATTTATGCGGGTGTGCCACGCGCCAATCATGCGTTTAAAATTGCGAAAGAAACCTATAAAGAAATGGGGATTGACCTATGACCGCTGACACCCGCCCTTTGGCAGAATTTTACCAACGCGATCGGTTGATCCACCCACCGGCCTTTGCGCAAAATTATAAAACATCGGTGCCGCGGTCCCCGAAACAGGCGTTGATTTCTATGGAAAACACCATTTCCGAAATCACGGGTCCACGGTTCGGACATGGCGATCTGGGGCCATTGGATCACGATCTAATCAAAAACTTTGCCAAGGATGGCGACCCTGTCGGTGAACGTATCATCGTCCATGGCCGCGTTTTGGATGAAAATGGGCGTCCCGTTCCAAACACACTTGTTGAAATATGGCAGGCCAACGCAGGCGGACGGTATCGCCACAAGAAAGACATGTATCTTGCGCCGATTGATCCAAATTTCGGGGGCTGTGGCCGCACGATGACGGATGAAAACGGATATTACTTTTTCCGCACTGTGAAACCGGGGGCCTATCCATGGCGCAACTGGGTCAATAACTGGCGTCCTGCGCATATTCACGTGTCGGTCTTTGGCACCGCCTTTGCGCAGCGTTTGATCACACAGATGTATTTCGAAGGCGATCCGTTGATTGCAAAATGTCCCATCGTGAACACGGTTCCCGACGCCGATGCGATTGATCGTTTGATCGCGCCATTGGATATGAATGCATCGATTCCGTTGGATAGCCTTGCCTATAAATTTGATATCGTCCTGCGTGGACGTCGTTCGACCTTGTTCGAAAACCGCCTTGAGGGGAACTGATATGCCACAATCATTGGATTACTTGAAAGAAACCGCATCGCAAACAGCGGGTCCATATGTTCATATCGGTTTGGCGCCAGGTGCGGCGGGTTTCCACATCTTTGATCAAGAATTGGGTCAAGATATCGCCGGTCCAAATGCCGCCGGCGAACGCATCACCATAAAGGGCCGCGTCATTGATGGCACTGGCGCGCCCGTTAAGGACGTGATGTTGGAAACGTGGCAAGCCAACGCCGCAGGCATCTATGCCCATGTCGAAGATCCCCGCCACGCCCAAGTTGAAGAAGGGTTTCGCGGGTGGGGTCGCGTCATCACCAATTTCGAAACCGGTGATTTTACCTTTGACACTATCAAACCCGGGTCGGTGCGGGGGCGCAACGGGTCGACCCAAGCACCACATATTTCCCTATGGATCGTGGCACGCGGTATCAATGTGGGCCTAAACACGCGCCTCTATTTCGACGACGAAGATAACAGCAAGGATCCGGTGATTAATTTGATCGAACAGCTGGATCGTCGCGAGACCCTGCTTGCAAAACGTCAGCCAGATGGTACCTATCTGTTTGATATCTATCTTCAAGGTGACAAGGAAACGGTATTCTTTGATGTCTAATCTATCTGAAAAACCCTGTATCATCTGCGTGGCCATCACGGGGTCATTGCCGACCAAGGCCAACAACCCCGCGGTGCCGATTTCGGTCAGTGAGCAAATCGAAAGCACGCATGAAGCATTTGAGGCAGGCGCAACCATTTGTCACGCGCATGTGCGTAACGACGATCAAACGCCATCGTCTGACCCCGAAAAATTTGCGGCCCTAAAGGAAGGCTTGTTGAAACATTGCCCCGGCATGATCATCCAATTTTCAACTGGTGGTCGTTCGGGCGCGGGTCAGGCCCGCGGTGGTATGTTGCCCTTGTCGCCCGATATGGCGTCATTGTCGGTGGGGTCAAACAACTTTCCAACACGCGTTTACGAAAATCCGCCTGATCTCGTGGATTGGTTGGCGTCTGAAATGCGCATCCATAACGTGAAACCTGAAATCGAAGCCTTTGATCTTTCTCATATCCACCAAGCGGTAAAAATGAACCGCGATGGGCGCATCCCGGGCAAGCTGTATGTGCAATTCGTGATGGGTGTGAAAAACGCCATGCCGGTGGATCGTGATGTGTTTGACTATTACATCAAAACTGTTGAACGTCTTGCGCCCGATGCGCAATGGTGTGCCGCAGGGATCGGTCGCGATCAAATCACGTTGAATGATTGGGCGGTGTCCGCAGGCGGGCACGCGCGCACAGGGCTTGAGGATAACGTGCGCATCGACAAAGACACCCTTGCGCCGTCAAACGCGGCCTTGGTGAAACGGGTGGTGGAGTTGTGCGATAAATATGAACGCCCCGTCGCCACATGGCAACAGGCGCGCGATATTTTGGACCTTGCGCACCCGACCTAGCGTTTCATCTTTGACCAAATACTCGCGCCGCAGGCTTGGCCCATGAAAATGGGCCAATTCGGGTCTTGCACTTGTCCAAACCGACCTGTATACGCCCCCTATTGCGCGGCCGGCTGAAGGGCATGCCGAGTCGCGTTTTCCGGACTCTAAACACGTAAGGAGACGAAAATGCCTAAGATGAAGACCAAATCGAGCTGCAAAAAGCGGTTCAAAGTTACGGCAAATGGCCGTATCAAGACGGGCCAAGCTGGCAAACGTCACGGTATGATCAAACGTACCACCAAATTCATCCGCAACGCACGCGGCACAACAGTAATGTCTGCACCTGATGAGAAAATCATCAAGGGCATGATGCCATACGCCCGCTAAGGAGGATTTGAGACATGTCACGCGTAAAAGGGGGTGTTGTCACCCATCGCCGTCACAAGAAAATTATCGACCAAGCAAAAGGGTACTATGGCCGTCGCAAAAGCACGTTCAAAGTTGCAGCCCAAGCGGTAGATAAAGCAAATCAATACGCAACTCGCGACCGTCATAACCGCAAGCGTAATTTCCGCAGCCTGTGGATCCAACGTATTAACGCGGGCGTTCGTGCCTATGATGCTGCGCTAACATATAGCCGCTTCATAAACGGTTTGAACCTAGCAGGTATCGAAGTTGACCGTAAAGTTTTGGCGGATTTGGCGGTTCATGAACCAGCCGCGTTCAACGCAATCGTTGACCAAGCCAAAGCAGCGCTTGTATAAGCGATCTGTAAACTTACACGAAAAACCGCGCCCTTTGGCGCGGTTTTTTGTTTCTGGCACAGGTGTCGCCACGGCATAAGCCCTGACAAAAAGTATTCTCAACGGGAAACGGGGCGATTTTTTGGCCAACAACCGCCCCAATCCGCCCCATGCACCTTGTCAATAATGCCAAATATGGTAGCAGAGGTGAAAGTTTTAGGAGGCCGATGATGAACAATCTGCGCGATAAATATATTCAGGCGATTGCCAATGCAAACGACGAAGCCACGTTGGAAGATGTGCGTTTGGCTGCCGTGGGCAAAAAGGGCGAAGTCAGCCTTGCGATGCGCGAATTGGGCAAAATGTCCGCAGAAGAACGTCAAACGGCGGGGCCTGCGTTGAATGCGTTGAAAGACGAAATCAACAGCGCGCTGGCGGCAAAGAAATCTGCGCTCGCGGATGCGGCGTTGAACGAACGGTTGCGGTCGGAATGGTTAGATGTGACATTGCCAACGCGCCCCACGCGCCAAGGTACGATCCACCCAATTAGCCAAGTGACCGAAGAGGTCACGGCCATTTTTGCCGACATGGGCTTTGGCGTTGCCGAAGGGCCGCGCATTGACAGCGATTGGTACAACTTTGATGCGTTGAACATTCCATCGCATCACCCCGCGCGGGCCGAAATGGACACGTTCTATATGCACCGCGCGGACGGCGACAATCGTCCCCCACATGTGTTGCGCACCCACACAAGCCCCGTGCAAATCCGCACGATGGAAAAAACCGGTGCCCCTGTGCGCGTGATTTGCCCAGGCGGTGTGTATCGCGCCGATTACGACCAAACCCACACACCGATGTTCCATCAGGTCGAAGGTTTGGCCATCGACAAAGACATTTCCATGGCGAACCTGAAATGGGTATTGGAAGAATTTGTTAAGGCGTATTTTGAAGTCGACAACGTTGAACTGCGGTTCCGTGCGTCGCATTTCCCATTCACCGAACCCTCGGCCGAGGTCGACATCCGTTGTTCTTGGGCCGGTGGTCAGCTGAAGGTTGGCGAAGGCGACGATTGGTTGGAAATCTTGGGCTCTGGCATGGTGCACCCCAAGGTGTTGCAAGCGGGCGGCATCGACCCTAACGAATGGCAAGGTTTTGCTTTTGGCATGGGCATCGACCGGATTGCCATGTTGAAATACGGCATCCCCGATTTGCGCGCCTTCTTTGACAGCGACCTACGCTGGCTGCGCCATTACGGGTTCGCGGCTTTGGATATGCCATCAATTCATGCGGGTCTGACGCGGTAATGCGTTCTGTTATCATATCCCAATCACAACAGTCGCGGTCGCTTGCGGCCTTGTCGCGGGCAGGAACTTAAATGACCACCCTTCTGATCATAGACGCGAATACGCCAGACATGTCACCCGCTGCGGTGGCCTTTGCGGATGTGTTCGCAGCCCTTGATCAAAGCGTGGCGATGCGTACCATCGCACCCTATGTGACCCCTGCCAAAGCGGATGATTTTGACGCGGTTGATGGCATCATCCTGACCGGATCTGGCGTGGCATGGTCCACCGATGCACCCGAAGGGGCCGTGCAGCGTGCGGCGGCGGAATTGGCATTTGCAACGGGTCGCCCCGTTTGGGGCAGCTGCAATGGCCTGCAATTGGCCGCAACCGTTTTAGGCGGTGAGGTTGGCGCATCCCCAAAGGGCATCGAAGTGGGCGTTGCCCGTGACACCCGTCGCACCGATACCGCGCATCCGATGTTTGCGGGGCGTGATGACACTTGGTCGGTGCCGTGTATCCATCGCGACGAGGTTCAGCGCCTGCCCGATGGGGCCATATTGACCGCCACAAACGATCACAGCCCGGTCCAAGCCTTCGCTTACACAAAGAACGGCGTTGATTTCTGGGGTACCCAATATCACCCCGAATTAACGCCCAAACGGATCGCGGATTTCATGCGCGACCCGACCCGCATTTTTTCGGATCATACCCATATGATCCCAGATTTGGACAATGCCGAGATCGACACAGACGCCGCCGCGCGTTTGGGGACGACGCCGCGTGCATTGTCATTTGAACACCGAACACGTGAATTGGCCAATTGGCTGTCGCATGTGAAAGATAGGAAAAGCAGATGAAATTCACCCTCTCATGGCTCAAAGAACACCTCGACACAAATGCAACCTTGGCCGACATCGAATTCGCGCTTAGCGATTTGGGGCTTGAGGTCGAAGGCATTGAAAACCCTGCGGATGCGTTGAAAACCTTTACCTTGGCCAAGGTGAAACACGCCGAACAACATCCTGATGCGGATCGGTTGCGCGTCTGTACGGTTGAAACGGATGAGGGCGACAAACAAATCGTCTGCGGCGCCCCGAATGCCCGCGCGGGCATCACTGTCGTTCTGTGTAAACCCGGTGATTATGTGCCCGGCATTGATGTCACGCTAAGCGTTGGCAACATTCGCGGTGTTGAAAGCCACGGCATGATGGCGTCTGAACGTGAATTGGAATTGTCCGACGAACACAACGGCATTATCGAATTGCCATCGGGCGAGGTGGGGCAATTGTTTGTCGATTGGCTGGCGGAAAACGATCCATCCAAGGTCGACCCTGTGATCGAAATCGCCATCACGCCAAACCGTCCCGACGCCTTGGGCGTGCGCGGTGTTGCGCGGGATTTGGCGGCGCGGGGCTTGGGTACATTGAAACCTATGGATGTTGCGCCGATCAAGGGTACGCACCCCTGTCCGATTACGGTCACGATTGACGAAGATACATTGGACCAAGCACCGGTGTTCTATGGCCGTGTGATCAAGGGCGTGAAAAATGGCCCCAGCCCCGCGTGGCTGCAAGATCGGTTGAAAGCAATCGGCCTGCGCCCGATTTCGGCCTTGGTCGATATCACCAACTTTTTCACCTATGACATGAACCGCCCACTGCACGTGTTTGACGCCGACAAGGTCGCAGGCAATGCGTTGCGTGTGCATCGTGCAAAGGGTGGCGAAACCTTCCTTGCGCTTGATGAAAAAGAATACACGTTGACCGAGGGAATGACCGCGATTTCGGATGCAAATGGCGTTGAAAGCCTTGCGGGGATCATGGGGGGCGAACATTCTGGATGTACCGATGACACCGTCAATGTGTTTCTTGAAGCCGCGTTTTTTGACCCAATCCGCACCGCCTATACCGGCCGCGCATTGAAAATCAATTCCGATGCGCGGTACCGTTTTGAACGCGGGATCGACCCCGCGTGGACGCCTGTTGGTGTCGATGCCGCGACGAAAATGATCATGGACCTGTGTGGTGGGGAACCCTCCGACGTGGTTATGGCAGGCGCAATGCCCGATCATTCCCGTGCCTATCGTTTGGACACCGATCGCGTGCAATCCTTGGTCGGCATGGACATTCCGGCGGGCGATCAACGCGCGACATTGGAAAAATTGGGCTTTGTCCTTGATGGCGATATGGCGCATGTTCCCTCATGGCGCCCCGACGTTTTGGGCGAAGCCGATTTGGTCGAAGAAGTCGCGCGTATTGCGTCGTTGACCAAATTGCAGGGCAAACCAATGGCGCGTGCCACAACAGGCGTGCCAAAGGCGATCTTGACCCCGATGCAGGCGCGGGAACGTACCGCACGGCGTACCGCTGCGGCGTTGGGGTATAACGAATGCGTCAGCTATAGCTTTATTGACCAAAAATCCGCGGCTTTGTTTGGTGGTGGCACCGACGCAACTATGTTGGCCAACCCAATTTCATCCGACATGAGCCATATGCGCCCCGATTTGTTGGCGGGTCTCATGCAAGCGGCCGCGCGCAACCAAGCCCGCGGTTTCGCCGATATGGCGTTGTTCGAAGTTGGTCCCGTGTTCCATGGCGGTGAACCCGGTGAACAGGATTTGCAAGTGGCCGGTTTGTTGGTCGGCCGCACCGGACCCAAAGATGTGCACGGCGCGTCCCGCGCGGTGGATGTGTTCGACGCCAAGGCGGATGTCGAGGCGATCTTGGCCGCGCTTGGCGCACCCGCCAAGGTCCAGATCCTGCGCGATGGCGCGGAATGGTGGCATCCCGGCCGTCATGGTCGTATCTGTTTGGGTCCGAAAAAGATGTTGGCCGTTTTTGGCGAAGTGCATCCTAAGGTTTTGGCCGAAATGGATGTCAAAGGGCCGGCCGTTGCCTTTACGATTTGGCCCGCCGAAATCCCAATGCCACGCAATACAACCGCAACGCGCGATGCGCTGACCCTGAATGATCTGCAAGCGGTTGAACGCGATTTTGCCTTTGTCGTCGACAGCGGGGTTGAGGCGTTGACATTGACCAACGCCGCCGCAGGCGCAGACAAAGCGTTGATCCAAGATGTGCGCGTGTTCGATGAATTCATCGGCGGTGCTTTGGGCGAGGGTAAGAAATCCATCGCTGTCACGGTGCGTTTGCAACCCGTTGACGCAACCCTGACCGACAAGGATATCGAAGCGGTTTCCGCAAAGATAATCGAAAAAGTGACCAAAGCCACAGGCGGCACATTACGCGGGTAAAAAGCGATAGATAAAATAAAAGGGCGGTCCCGATCGACAGGGCCGCCCTTTTTTTATCTTTGTGTTCACAAAATAGACCGCGTGACATTCTGAGAGGAAACATGCCGCCGGCGGGAGTATTTTAGCAAAGTTGAAAGATAAAATAGCCCCCATTTCTGGGGGCTTAGGGAGAGAGTATTATTCTGCAGCGATTTTTAGGGTCGCCATTGGATCAACCGCTGGGATGCCCAATGCGTCGCTGACCGCTTGGTTTGTCAGTTGGCCCGCATGCACGTTCAAGCCGTTCATCAGATGGGGATCATCTGCACAGGCTTGTTGCCAACCTTTGTTCGCAAGCGCGATCATGAATGGCAATGTTGCGTTGCCCAATGCGATGGTGGACGTACGCGCAACCGCCCCTGGCATGTTTGCTACGCAGTAATGCATGATGCCGTCGACCTCATAAATCGGGTCTTGGTGGGTTGTCGCACGGGATGTTTCAAAACATCCACCTTGGTCGATTGCGACGTCAACCAAAGCTGCTCCAGGCTTAAGGGAGGAAAGTTGAGCCTTGGAGATCAACTTTGGTGCCGCAGCGCCCGGTATCAAAACCGCGCCAATGATCATGTCTGCAGATGCAGCCAATTCTGCGGTTGTCGCAGCAGACGCATAGCCCGTTTTAAATGTGCCGCCATAGACGTCATCAAGGTAACGAAGACGTGGCAAAGACCGATCCAAAACGGTCACGTCTGCGCCCATGCCTGCGGCAACCTTGGCCGCTTGGGTGCCAACAACACCACCGCCGATGACCAGAATTTTTGCAGGGGCCACACCGGGGACGCCGCCCAACAATACGCCGCGACCGCCGTTTGCCTTTTGCAAGGTCCATGCGCCGACTTGCGGTGCCAAACGACCCGCCACTTCGGACATCGGTGCTAACAATGGCAAACCGCCATTTTTGTCGGTGACTGTTTCATAGGCGATCGCCGTACAGCCGCTTGCCAACAAGTCATGTGTTTGTTCGGGATCTGGTGCCAAGTGAAGGTATGTGAACAACAACTGGCCAGGACGTAACATTTTGCGTTCGCCCGCTTGGGGTTCTTTTACTTTGACGATCATGTCAGCGGTTGCGAACACGTCGGCCGCTGTTGCAAGGATTGTTGCGCCGACGGCGGTATAATCGTCGTCAGAAAAGCCAGCACCTTGGCCCGCGTTGGTTTCGATGAAAACCTCGTGACCGTTGATGATCAATTCATGTGCGGCACTTGGGGTGACGCCGACGCGAAATTCTTGTGGTTTGATTTCCTTTGGGCAACCGACTTTCATGTCATCCTCCTTTTTGCCTTTGTGAAAGGATGCGCGATTCTTCGTGCAAAAGGATTGAAAACTTTGTGCATTTCTGGTTGTAATGTGCAAGAATTATTGTGAAATATGATGTCTAATTAGAAGAATCTTCGAAAATATGAAAATAGATGATACAGATCGTCGGATTTTGAACCTGTTACAACGCAACGGCCGCGTGTCGAACGCGGAATTGGCCGATCAGGTCAACCTATCGGCATCGGCCTGTCATCGGCGGGTCCAGCGGTTGGAACAGGATGGGATTATTCGCAATTATGTCGCGATGCTAGATCCGCGCAAGATCGGCGTTCCCGCGACGATTTTTGTGGAAATCACTCTTTCGACCCAAGCGGACGAAGTTTTAGAGGCGTTTGAAAAGGCGGTCGCGCGTATCCCCGATGTGCTGGAATGCCATTTGATGGCGGGATCGGCGGACTATATCCTTAAGGTCGTGGCCGAAAATACCGATGATTTTGCGCGCATTCATCGTCAATACCTGACGCGCTTGCCCGGGGTTGCGCAGATGCAATCATCGTTTGCATTGCGGACCGTGTTTAAAACCACCGCTTTGCCGTTGTCTTAGTCCCGCGACAGGTAGCACGACACACGCCCCAGCGTGCCGAAATCGACGACCACCTGATCACCGGCGTCAATGACGATCGGCACAATGCAGGTGCCCGTTGTGACGAATTCCCCCGCATGCAGCGTCACGCCCAATGCGGTCAATTCGTTTACAATCCATGTCAACGCAATCCGCGGGTCGTCCAAAACATTCGAACCGATCCCATGGGCGACGCGTTTGCCAATCACTTCGGCCGTGGCGGTGTGTTGCGCCAGGTTGATATCACGCCACAGATCAGGCGCCTTGGGGCCCAACACAAAATGGTTGGCACAGGCATTGTCGGCAATCAATTGGGCGCCGCCTGCCGATACGAAATCGCCAAAGCGTGAATCGGGAATTTCGATGCCCAGATATAAATCCCCTACGGCCGCCATGACGTCTTTTTGCGAATAGAGGGCGGATCGGGGCTTCAGATCGATGGCAAAGTCGAACACAAATTCCGCCTCGGCCACCCGCATGCGGTTGTTGGCAAAGGGCACTATGGCGCCATCGGGATGCACCATGTTGGCCATCAAACGTCCTGCAAGTGGTCCATCGACATTGATGTGCTTTTGTCCCGCGATGCTGGTTGCCGCGATTTTCCAACCGCGCAGGGTGTGACCATGATCCTGAATATGGGCTTGGATCGCATAGCCGTCGGCGCGTGTTGTCGGACGCAAATCATCGGGCAGGGTGTCCAAGGTGGTGCCCTGTGCCACATGGCTCAACAAAATCTCTGATGCGCGTTTGGTTCGATCCATGTCAATTACCCCAGCAAAACCACAGGCATCCACATACCCACCGAAAACACAGTATGCGCAATCAATCCCATCACGCGACCCTTTGTCGGGTTAGGTGTTTTGGATAATGCCCACCCAAGCCCCATGCCCGGTTGCAACAAAAACCAACCCGCCGAAATGGTGACAAGCCCGAAGATCCACAAAGGGATGAACGTTGGTGCGGCAATCCAATCGGCGCCCGCCACCCAGACGAAAAAGACACCGTAGGCGATACCCACCGCATAATGAAACACCCAACCAATAGCGATTTCATTCTGAACCTTTTGAACCTGTCCAATGTCATTATGAAAAAGGCGCGGCAAATGCGCGACCCAGCGGCCCACATTGCCCCAATTCGGCAGCGGCATGTTGAACATACCCCGTAGGATCAAGGCCCAGATATCCATGGCCGCCGTTCCCGCGATGCCCATGAGAATGCCAATGTTTAAACTGCTCATGTCGATGTCCTAGTCTTTCGTTAACCTCGCGAGGTCTGCGGCCAAAGC
>JAYPUL010000044.1:0-21279 GCA_038134005.1 Paracoccaceae bacterium
TCGGCCAGAACTTTATGCTTAATGTCCAAGCGTTCAGGAACGCTTTCTTGGATCCAATCGGCGGTTTCAACCGCGTCTTTGACCGTTGCGCAAAAAGTGATCGTCCCTTCCGGCGGCAATGCCACATCATAGAGCATCGGCAAGGCGTGGCGCGCATTCTCGAGCACTTCGGAAATTTTACGTTCTGCCTCAGGATCGGGGTCAGAGACATTGACGTTCCAGCCATTCAAGACAAAGCGCGCCAGCCAGCCACCGCCGATGACGCCACCGCCAATAATTGCAATTGTTTTCATGTTTTTAATCCACACATAGTGTTGCTATTGTTCCATTTTCATAGACGTCATGACAGCCATAATAGGGTGCCTCGGGTGAACACACCTGACCATCGGCCAAACACACGCCTTGACATTCGGAGGATGCAGAACAGGTTTTGCCCGCATCCGTCGCGGCATTGATGCAAATCGGTTGCCCATGCCCGCCGATGGTTTGCGTACCTGCACACTCAATCTGGGCAGGCATCGCCAACGGATCAGATTTTGCGTCTTCGTCTGCCTGACACGCAGCCAAAAGAGCGATCACAAAAACGACCCAGCTTTGTCTCATCAACGTGGTGCCCGTTTGGTCAGGCCCAATTTTTCACGTACCTCTTGGGGGCCAATGACACGTGCGCCCATCCCTTCGATGATACAACGCGCACGGGTGACCAATTGGTCGTTGGTGGCCAAAACGCCTTTGTCCAACCACAGGTTATCTTCTAACCCTACACGCACATTGCCCCCCGCCAAAACCGAGGCCGCAACATAGGCCATTTGATTGCGCCCCAATGAAAACGCGCTAAACGTCCAATCTTGCGGCACGTTGTTGACCATCGCCATGAAGGTGTTCAAGTCATCCGGCGCGCCCCATGGCACGCCCATGCACAATTGCACCAACGCGGGGCTGTCCAAAACACCATCGGCAACCAATTGTTTCGCATACCAAAGATGCCCTGTGTCAAAGGCCTCAATCTCTGGCTTAACGCCCAGTTCGGTCATCATGCGACCCATCGCCTGTAACATACCGGGCGTGTTGGTCATGACATAGTCCGCTTCGGCAAAGTTCATGGTGCCGCAATCCAGCGTACAGATTTCGGGCAAGCATTCCGCAACATGCGCCACGCGTTCTTCGGCCCCCACCATATCGGTGCCCGCAACGGGTGGCATCGGATTATCAGTGCCGCCAAAAACAATATCGCCCCCCATGCCCGCGGTCAGGTTCAAAACCACATCGACATCGGCGTCGCGAATACGATCGGTCACTTCGCGGTAATAATCCAACCGACGGCTGGGCTTGCCTGTTTCAGGATCGCGCACGTGGCAATGCACCACTGCGGCCCCCGCGCGCGCGGCTGCGATGGCGCTGTCCGCGATTTGTTTCGGGCTGCGGGGCACATGGGGGCTTCGGTCTTGGGTGCTGCCTGATCCAGTCACGGCACATGTGATAAAGACGTCGCGGTTCATTGTTAATGGCATTGTATCATCCTTTTTCGATAGCCGTAGAATGGTCCTAGCCTAGACATATAAAGATGCAGTAATGTACATTTATGATGCACAAATGGACAATCCCACATCCCAATCCAATCACGATCAATATCTTATTATTTGATCGGTTTTCCAACATGTGTCTTGCGAATTGTTTGGAACCCTTGCGCGCGGCCAATACGATTTTGGGCAAAGATATCTATCGTTGGCATTTCCTGACCTGCGACGGTGCGGCGGTACAATCGTCATCGTCGTTGCCGATTACACCGGAAATGGCATTGGCCGATATGCAAGCCTGTGATTATCTTTTTGTAATATCAGCTTATGATTATGACCTACATGACACCTCAAAGACGCGCCACATACTACGCCGAGCCGCGGATCGGTCGCGGGCCGTCGTTGGGTTGGATTCAGGGTCATGGTTGATGGCCGGCGCAGGGTTATTAACGGCGAAACGAGCGACCATTCATTGGGAAGTGCTGGATGCATTTTCAGAACGTTTTCTGGACGTTGACGTGTTGCGTGAACGGGTCGTGCGGGATGGAAATCGCATCACCTGCGCGGGGGCGATGTCGGCCTATGATCTGGCACGTAATGTGATTGAAAACCATTTGGGCCATGGCATCGCGCAAGACGTTGATGCGTTGTTCCTGCGCGATCCATCACGCACGGGCGATGTCCGCCCTATGGATCAAAAAAGCCCCGTTGAGCGGGCCATCACATTGATGCATGAAAATATTGAAAAGCCATTGGATTTGGCAACGCTTGCCAAACGCGCGGCCTGCCCTGCGAAAACGTTGGAACGTCGGTTTCGGGCGCATTTGGGCGCAACACCGGGGCAAGTCTATCGTCACATTCGTTTAACCGCGGCACGCAATCTGGTGGTCAGCACAACACTACAAGTGACCGAAATCGCCCTGCGCTGCGGATATGAAAGCCCCTCCGCCCTAAGCCGCGCGTATAAAGCGCGATTTGGCCACCCGCCGCGGCGTTATTCCGCAACATCCCCACGATAGCCAAGCGCAACGACAAATTTTTCCGAACTGTCGGATCGTGAACTGGGCGGTTTGACGTTATGCACTTTCTTAAACCGCTGTTTTAATAGCTTTTGCAATTCACCTTCGGCGCCACCGGCCAAGACCTTGGCAACAAACGTGCCTTCAGGCTCCAATACATCAAATGCGAAATACGCGGCCGCTTCACATAATGTGATAATGCGCAAATGGTCTGTTTGCTGATGCCCCGACGCAGAGGCCGCCATATCCGACATCACCACATGCGCGGTACCGCCTAACCATTCCTTTACCTTGATATCCGCATCATCTGACAGAAAATCCAATTGATGTATCTCTGCCCCTGCAATGGGTTCAACCTCTTGCAAATCAACACCCAACACGGTGCCGATCGCTTTGCCCGATTTTTCACCCAACACATTGACGCGCTTGACCGCGACTTGGCACCACCCACCGGGCGCGCACCCCAAATCAACGACCCGCGCGCCAGGAACCAAAAACCGAAACTTGTCGTCCAATTCCAAAATCTTGAACGCGGCGCGCCCGCGAAACCCTTCTGCCTTTGCGCGTTTGACGTAAGGATCATTCAGCTGGCGCTGCAACCATTTTACTTGGCTTACGGTTCTGCCGCGCGCGGATTTCACCCGCACGGTCAAATCCCGCTGTCCACGTCCTGATGCGTTTTTCTTTTTCCCCGTCATCGTCTAAGCCATCGGTCTTTCATCTTTGCCAAAATACTCGCGCCGCAGGCATGCGCGGCACGCGCATTAAAACGGTCCGTCTTCCAGGACACCGTTTACACTCATTTGCGCATAGAGCAACCCTTCACGCAAACCCCGATCCGCAACCGACAACCGATCCGTAGGCCATGTGCGCAACAAAGCCTGCAAAATTGCCGATCCGGACATAATCAACGCCTGCCGATCATTGCCAATCCGCGGGTCCACTTTCCGCCCCTGGGGTCCCAATTCAAGATATTTGTTGATCACCAATTCAATCTGGTCCGATGTCATCCGCAACCCATCAACCTTGGTCCGATCATAGCGCTTCAATCCCAAATGGCTGGCCGCGACAGTCGTGACCGTGCCCGAGGTTCCAATAATTTGAAACCCTTCACGACTTTGTTCGTCGCGATACGGGGAAAAATTGGCCAATTTCTCTTCGAAATGACAGCTCATCAACGCATAGCGCGCGGCATCATCATCAACGTCATTAAAAAGATCGCGAAGGGTTGCCACGCCCAAGGGCACCGATATCCAATCCACCACCTTCGCGGTGGGAAATGGGCTGTCGGTGGTGTGAAACCCTGAATGCAACCGCATGATCGCACGGGGACGTTCGCGGTGCGGCACCGATGTCAAATCGATCCACACCAATTCCGTAGAACCGCCACCAATATCGACCACCAGCAATTGGTCGGTTTTTGTGCTCACCAAAGGCGCGCAGGAAATCACCGCCAAACGGGCTTCTTCTTCGGGGGGAATGATATCCAACCGCAGGCCAGTTTCGCGTTTGACCTGCGCAATGAAATCGCGTGCATTTTTTGCACGGCGGCACGCTTCGGTCGCGACCAATCGCATATGTTTGACACGATGATGTTTAAGCTTTTGTTGGCACACACGCAAAGCTTGGATCGTACGATACATCGACGACCGGCTTAATTTGCCTGTGCGTTCCAAGCCCGCCCCCAATTGGACAGATTTAGAAAAGCTATCGACCACATGGAATTGACTGCCCTTTGGTTGGGCGATCAACATGCGGCAACTATTTGTCCCCAAATCCAACGCGGCATACAACTCGGTCGGGTTTGGCGGTTTTGGCGCGGGGCTCTCAACCGGTTTCGGGAATGCGCCCGCACCTTTGGGACGCTTGGGCGCCATGACGTTACGCCCTCCATTTTCAAGTTATCTTTAGGATACGCCGCCTTTTTAAATTGGGCAAGCGGTGTTTGTCGAAAATACAAAGCGCCCTGATGATTAATTCGGCTCATTACTGAGATGAAAATTATGACCCAATCAGACGGTGGTCCATCTGCGACAAATGATTTACGCCTAAATGGTCGCGGATCGTTTGCGACAAGTCGAAAACCGACACTGATAAAACCCAAAGCTGCCGTACCAAGGCGTAGAACTCATAAGGAATCAACCATGCCTGACGTCACTATTGTTTACTGGCGCGACATCCCGGCCCAAGTCATCGTTGGCAAAGGTCGCAAAGGGGCCAAGCGTCAATTAGAAGTTCGCTTTGAACAAGCGATTGACCGCGCCGCAATGAAAGGCGGCATGGAGGGAACGGACGATTATTTGGCCGAGTGGCGCAAAGCCGACCCTTATGAAATCGACGGTGAGCCCGCAGAAATCGCCGAAAGCGAAGCGCTGCGGATTGAGGCAGAGTATGATCAAGAGCGTATTAAAGCCTTGATCGCGAATGATGGTTGGGCATGACCACCACATCAAACCTATGGGAGGCCGCCATGGCATTGTTCAGTTTCAAAAAGAAAGAAGACGTCACAGGCGTGACCCCCGAAATGGAAAGCTTTTTGAAAGGCTTTTCAATCGAAGTGATGCCACGCACCGCGGAAAAGGTTGAAAATTTCCGCGATATTTTGCCTGCGGGCACACGCGTTTATATTGCCCATATCGAAGGCACCCCGATCGAAGACATGGTCGCGACCGCAAAACGTCTTGCGGCCGAAGGGTTCCCCGTTATGCCGCATTTCCCCGCACGCATCATCAAAGACGCGGCGACCTTGGGCGATTGGATCGCACGCTATCAAGGCGAAGCAGGCGTTGATCAAGCGCTTTTGCTGGCGGGCGGTGTTGCTAATCCACATGGTGATTTCGACAGCTCAATGCAGTTGATGGAAACGGGCCTATTTGACAAAGCGGGTTTCAAACGTCTGCACGTGGCCGGCCACCCCGAGGGCAACAAAGATATCGATCCAGACGGATCCATGAAAAATGTTGATGCCGCATTGCAATGGAAACAAAAATTTTCCGAACGCACAGATGCACAAATGGCATTGGCGACCCAATTCTGTTTTGAAGCAAAGCCAATTATCGAATGGGCGAACAACCTAAAAGCGGCCGGAATTGATATTCCAATCCATATCGGCATCGCGGGCCCTGCGAAATTGCAAACACTGATCAAATTCGCCATCGCCTGTGGCGTTGGTCCATCATTGAAAGTGTTGCAAAAACGCGCGATGGATGTGTCCAAGCTTTTGCTGCCCTATGAACCGAATGAGGTTTTGGCCGAATTGGCCGCGTACAAGGCGGCACACCCAGACTTTAACATCGAACATGTCCATTTCTTCCCCTTAGGCGGGATCAAAACAAATGCAACATGGGTCACCGAAAATGGCGGCGCCTCTGGCGTTCCCGCAACCGCGTCTTAAGGAAAGAATAAATGGTAAAGACTATTGTAGAATCCAAAACCAAAACAGCGATTTTGGGCTTTGATCACCCATTTTGCGTGATCGGCGAACGGATCAACCCCACAGGGCGCAAGAAATTGGCCGCTGAATTGGAAGCTGGCGATTTTTCAACCGTTGAAAAAGACGCAATTGCCCAAGTTATGGCGGGTGCCGACATTTTGGACATTAACGCGGGCGTTGTTTACAACTCGAACCCGAACCCCAATGAAACCGAACCGCCCTTGATGACATCCATCGTCAAATTGGTGCAGGAATTGGTCGACGTGCCATTGTGTATCGACAGCTCGGTTCCCGCAGCACTTGAAGCAGGTTTGCAAGCGGCCGAAGGTCGCCCATTGTTGAACTCGGTCACGGGTGAAGAGGAACGTTTGGAATTCGTTCTGCCATTGGTCAAAAAATACAATGTTCCCGTTGTGGCGATTTCAAACGACGACACAGGCATTTCCGAAGACCCCGACGTGCGTTTTGCCGTCGCAAAGAAAATCGTGGAACGCGCTGCCGATTTCGGCATTCCTGCGCATGACATCGTGGTTGACCCGCTGGTCATGCCAATTGGTGCGATGGCAACCGCCGGGAACCAAGTCTTTACTTTGGTGCGTCGCTTGCGCGAAGAATTGGGCGTCAACACAACTTGTGGCGCGTCAAACATTTCTTTTGGCTTACCGAACCGTCACGGCATCAACAACGCATTTTTGCCAATGGCAATGGGTGCGGGTATGACATCGGCAATTATGAACCCTGTCGCGCTGCCCGTCACGCAAACAAAAATTGCTGAGAAAAAAGCAGAAGTCGCCGCCGCGGGTATTATCCTGCCAGAGGATATTGATGACGAAACTTTTGTGACATTGTTTGGTTTGGGATCAACCTTGTCACGTCCTGGCAAAGAAATGGAAGCCATTCGCGCCGCGAACCTGTTGACCAACAATGACCCACATGGCGGCACTTGGATTGCGTTCAATAAACCCGGTGGCACAGCCGAAGCCGGTGGCCGTGGTGGTCGTCGTGGCGGACGTCGTCGCGAGTAAGGTTAAACCTGACATCCATGCATGCATCCCCTGCCCGTTCATTCTGGCAGGGGATTTTTTTATTCCTCCGTTTGCTTTTACCATTCGTTAAATCCGATCGGCTAATTTGGGATTAAAACGGATGCGCCTTGAATGAACGCTTTAAATAGTTCGATGAAAACAATACCCACGGAAACGCTATCGCGCCAACAAAAGGCGGCGATCGTGGTGCGGTTTTTGATGAACGAAGGGGCCGATATTAACCTGTCGAACTTGCCGCCTGCGTTGCAAGCCAATTTAACCCGTGAAATTGCAGATCTGCGATTGGTCGATCGTGCGACACTGGGACAGGTGATCGAAGAATTTGCCAACGAATTGGATGCGGTTGGGTTTTCTGCCCGCGGTGGATTGGGCGAAGCGTTAAAATTGCTGGATGGCAAAATTACACCGCAAACGGCAAAAAAGCTGCGCGAAGACGCCGGCGTTCGGTTATTCGAGGATCCCTGGGACCGGATCAAAGGATTGGACATCGATGATTTGATCGATATTCTTGACCAAGAAACCGCCGAAGTCGCAGCGGTTGTATTGTCAAAGCTTGATGTGCCCCAAGCGGCGAAAATTTTGGCTCAAATGCCTGGTGAACGGGCACGTCGCATCACCTATGCCATTTCGATGACAGGATCGGTCACCCCCTTGGCGGTGGATCGGATTGGACAATGTATTTTATCCCAAATCGACAATCGCCCAGAATTGGCTTTTGTCGATTTGCCCGAAAGCCGGATTGCAGCCATATTAACCGCCGTAAACGACACGCTGCGCGACGAAGTCTTACAAGGATTACGCGACACAGATGCGCCTTTTGCAGAAAGGGTCGAAAGATCCGTCTTTACGTTTGATATTATCCCAGACCGCATCGCCCAAAATGACATTCCCAAAGCCATCAAAACGGTGCCTCAATCCGACCTAGTCACCGCATTTGCCTTTGCGCGAACCAACAATCAAAGTGAAATCGTGGATTATATGATGGCTGCGATGTCAAAACGGATGGTCGATCGGATCGAGGAAGAAATACAAGACCTGGGCAAAGTCACGCGCAAAGACGGCCAAGCCGCCATTGCGATGTTAGTCAACGGTATTCAAAGCCAAATCTCAGCCGGTGAACTTAGCTTTATCTTTAACGAGGTCGAGGAGGATTAACGCAATATCTGAGCAGCCAGAACAACGCCGTGATCGCGATCTTGGACAAAAATGGCGACGGGCGCCGGCATATCCGAAATGCGCTTTTCAAAATGGGGCGGTGTATAGGTACCAACCAGCGAAATCGATTTCACAATATTGGTATAAGTTAATGAATGGCCTTTGTTTTCGCCCAACAAAATATCGACGGTTTGTGTGGGTTCATATTCGGCAACAAAAATATCAGGAATTACATTTGGATCCACTGCGGTACCGTCGATCGAAATCAACACATTCGCCCCTTCGCGTTCTGCGCGTATCTCAATACCCGTGTCTTTGTGGGACTGACGTTTAATCGCGCTGGCGATGTCCATCGCTTTTGAGCCGACCATAAATTCTTGGCCTTGAACGATCACTTGTGGCGTATAGACCATGCGTTCCGAATGACGCCGTGCGTATAGTTTTTGGCGCAGGGTGAACAAGGGCTGTGCAAAGCTATCCTTCCACCCGATGTAATCCCAATAATCAACATGAAACGCCAAAGCAACGACGCCAGGTTGATGTGCCAGGTCAGAAAATAGGTCATCCGCAGGTGGGCACGATGAACATCCTTGGGACGTAAACAATTCAACCAAAACCGGCCGATCTTCGGCCGAGGCCACGGTCGCGTTTATACATCCCCAGACTGTTATCAGAATCACGAATAATCTTGTCACAACACACCTATTTTTTGGTCTTACCCCATCATTATCCCGTATTGCCGCATATTTCCAATCAACGTTTTGCGAGGATTTGTGACAATCCGGCACTTGGCATGGGACATGCAATGGATCATACCATAGAAATGCACGACAGATTTGACAGGTTTGGACCAATAAAATAACTATCGCCTTGCCCCTGACCTCAAGTTGGTGTACATTTGTATACAAATTCATTGGGACATGTGAATCGTACATCCCATGCCCTTTTAACCGCACTAAAATCCAGAGACTGCTATGAGCCTATATTCTGCTTACCTAGATGAAATCGCAACCCGTAAAGACGAAGGGTTGCACGCAAAACCAATCGACGATGGCGCGCTTTTGTCCGAAATTATTGGTCAAATCAAAGATGCAGGCAATGCCCATCGCGCAGACTCGCTTCAGCATTTGATTTATAACACCCTTCCCGGCACCACCTCTGCCGCGGGTGTAAAGGCCGGGTTTTTGAAAGAAATCATTTTGGGTCAAACAGATGTCCCCGAGATTTCGACAGAATTCGCATTTGAATTGCTGTCACACATGAAAGGCGGCCCATCGATCCGCGTGTTGTTGGACATCGCATTGGGTGATAATGCTGATCTGGCCAAACAAGCGGCCGAGGTTCTGAAAACCCAAGTGTTCCTGTACGAGGCCGACACTGACCGTATCAAAGCCGCCTATCAAGCCGGTAGCGAGATAGCGCGTGATCTGTTGCAAAGCTATGCGGATGCGGAATTTTTCACAAAATTGCCCGAAATTGACGAAGAAATCAAAATCGTCACGTTCATCGCGGCCGAAGGCGATATTTCGACTGACCTTTTGTCGCCCGGCAATCAGGCGCATTCGCGTTCTGACCGTGAATTGCACGGCAAATGTATGATCAGCGAAAAAGCACAACAAGAAATCCAAGCGCTGAAAATCCAACATCCTGACAAACAAGTGATGTTGATTGCCGAAAAAGGCACCATGGGCGTTGGATCGTCACGCATGTCAGGCGTCAACAACGTCGCCCTTTGGACCGGCAAACAAGCCAGCCCCTATGTCCCATTCGTGAACATCGCGCCAATCGTGGGTGGCACAAACGGCATTTCCCCGATCTTTAAGACAACCGTTGACGTAACTGGCGGCATCGGCGTTGACCTGAAAAACTGGGTCAAGAAAATGGGTGAGGACGGCAAACCCATCCTTAACAACGATGGCAACCCAATTTTGGAACAGAAATATTCTGTTGAAACGGGCACGGTGTTGAAAATCAATACCAAAGCCAAAAAGCTTTATTCCGACGATGGCGAAGAATTGGTTGACCTGTCTGGGTCGTTCACCGCGCCGAAATTGGAATTCATCAAAGCGGGCGGTTCTTATGCCATCGTCTTTGGTAAGAAACTGCAAACATTTGGCTGTGAAACGCTTGGCATTCCTCTCAAATCTGCGTTCGCTCCGTCGAAAGAAATCTCAATCGAAGGCCAAGGTCTGACTGCGGTTGAAAAAATCTTTAACGCAAATGCGCGCGGCAACACGCCGGGCAAGACTTTGCATGCGGGTTCGGACGTGCGGGTCAAGGTCAACATCGTTGGATCGCAAGATACCACCGGTTTGATGACATCCCAAGAATTGGAAGCCATGGCCGCAACCGTGATTTCCCCTTCCGTTGATGGCGCTTATCAATCGGGTTGTCACACGGCGTCGGTTTGGGATGTGAAAGCACAGGCCAACACACCGCGTTTGATGGCATTCATGCATAAATTCGGTTTGATCACCGGCCGTGACCCGAAAGAGGTCTATCACCCGATGACTGACGTAATCCACAAGGTGTTAAACGACATCACCGTGGATGATTGGTCGATCATCATCGGCGGCGACAGCCACACGCGTATGTCTAAAGGCGTGGCCTTTGGCGCGGACTCGGGCACCGTTGCGTTGGCCTTGGCCACAGGCGAGGCAACCATGCCGATCCCTGAATCGGTCAAGGTGACGTTCAAAGGCCAAATGGCCGATCACATGGATTTCCGCGATGTTGTGCACGCAACCCAAGCGCAAATGTTGCAACAATGCGGTGACAACGTGTTCCAAGGCCGCGTGATCGAGGTTCACATTGGCACCCTGTTGGCGGACCAAGCGTTCACCTTCACCGACTGGACCGCCGAGATGAAAGCGAAAGCGTCCATCTGTATCTCAGAAGATGAGACATTGATTGAATCGCTGGAAATCGCAAAATCACGCATCCAGATCATGATCGACAAAGGCATGGATAACGATGCAAACATGTTGCAAGGTTTGATCGACCGCGCCAACGCGCGCATTGCGCAAATCCGGTCCGGTGAAAAACCCGCGCTGACCGCTGATGCGAACGCAAAATACTTTGCAGAGGTTGTCGTCGATCTAGATCAAATCAACGAACCGATGATCGCGGACCCAGACGTGCATAACGCCGACGTGTCCAAACGCTATACCCACGACACCATTCGCCCGATTTCGTTCTATAAGGCCGAGAAAAAGGTTGATTTGGGTTTTGTCGGGTCTTGTATGGTTCACAAGGGCGATATGAAAATCGTGGCGCAAATGTTGAAAAACCTAGAAGCCGAAAAAGGCAAGGTTGAATTCAAGGCGCCATTGGTCGTCGCTGCCCCCACCTATAACATCATTGATGAACTAAAGGCCGAGGGCGATTGGGACGTGTTGCAAAAGTATTCCGGTTTTGAATTTGACGATTTCGCGCCAAAAACAAAAGCACGCACAGAATACGAAAACACGCTTTATTTGGAACGCCCTGGCTGTAACCTGTGTATGGGCAACCAAGAAAAAGCCGCCAAAGGCGACACGGTTTTGGCCACATCCACACGTTTGTTCCAAGGCCGCGTGGTTGAGGATGCGCCGGATAAAACAGGTGAATCGCTATTGGCATCCACGCCTGTGGTGGTTTTGTCTGCAATCTTGGGCCGTACGCCAACGATCGACGAATATAAAACGGCGGTGGCCGGCATCAACTTGACCAAGTTTGCCCCTCCACAAAAAACGCCACTGGATGCAAAATCAATCCAGTTTTAAACAATTAAAGCGGGGTGGAAACACCCCGCTTTTTCATTTGCTCACCCCATTTCGCACACTTCGGATCACATTTTTCGTGTTCGCATGGGTTCTGCGTTCTATGCCGCACGTAGGTAAGGAACGGGTTTCATGGATATCACATTATTACGCACCTTTATTGAGGTCGCGCAAACGGGATCATTTGGCACAGCCGCCGATCGTATGCTTGTGACGCAATCGGCGGTGTCGCTGCGCATCGCCAAGCTTGAGGAAACGTTGGGACGTGCGCTGTTTACCCGGTCCAAAGCCGGCGCGGAATTGTCTCCGGCTGGCATCGCCTTTGACCAATATGCGCGCGCCTTGATCCGTACATGGGAAGACGCGCGTCATCACATGACCATTCCCGATGGGTTCAAACACACGCTAAGCATCGGGGCGCAGTATTCATTGTGGCCGCGCATGGGGTTTCGGTGGGTCGACCGGTTGCAAACACGCGTGCCAGAATTAAGCATCCGCACCGAATTGGGCATGTCAGACCGCCTGACACGGTTTTTGATCGAAGGCCATTTGCATTGCGCCTTGATGTACACGCCGCAGCTGCGCCCAGGTTTGGACGTGCAAAAAGTCATGGACGAGGAATTGATCCTTGTGGCCAGCTGGCCCGCGGAAATTACCGACATCGACAAGGGGCGCTATGTCTATGTTGACTGGGGCCCCGAATTTGCCCATTTCCATGCACAAAACCTTTCACATTTAAAAAATACCGGCCTGACGATGTCATTGGGGGCGATGGTCACAGATTATGTCATAAACCGAAAAGCGGCGGCATATTTGCCAGCGCGCTTTGTTAAGGGCAATATTGATGCAGGTGAATTACACCCCGTTCCGAATGCGCCACACTTTGCATATCCAATTTGGTCCGTTTGGCGGGATGACACCGATCCAATCATCCGCGCCGCAGGTCAAAGTTGTTTGGACGAGATTTCACAAGCAATCGTCGAACAACAAGAAAAATCAATTGAATCAATTGATTGACAAAAGTTTAGGTCATTTATCCGAAAGCATCGGAAAAAAATGTTGTTAAAATGACAAATAGTCATCTCAACCATAATTTTTATAAATTTTTCTAATATAATTTTACGCCCTATTCTGTGGTTATCTAAGGCGCTTTGCCTAGGACCATTTAGAAAGGGATGCTGTAAATGAAACACTCAGCAATTTTCATAGCGGCGATTGTTGCCGCAACAATGACATGCACAACCGCGTCCGCACAGGATGCGTTGACAGGTGTAAAATCTTTGAATGATCGCATTGATGATATTACCACCGCCGCAAATTATGATTTGACATCTGGCGATGACACAAACCGTTTTGGTTTCACCGCTGCTAACGCAGGTTGGAAAGGGTCTTTGGCCGCTTCCGCATCTGCGACATCTGGCAATACAAAAAACCGTGATGTGTCCATCGCGGGCCGCATGACATATGGTTCAGGACTGTGGAGCCACTCTATCGGATTCGCGGGCGAATTCGGATCAACCAATGGCAAGAACGACAAAGAAAAGGTATTCGGCACATACGAAGCGAACCGCTATTTCTCTGACCGGGTCTATGCGTTTGGCACCGGCCGCTATACACAAGACAAATTCGGCACCTTGGAAAAAGATGCGTTCATCGGCTTTGGTCCCGGTTTCCGCGTCCTAAATTCGGCCGACACAACATGGCGCATCCAAGCCGGCCCAGGCATGCGTTATAGCAAAACCTCATCAGGTGTTTAAACCAAAGAAGGGTCCGCAATTTTGTCATCACGCGCTTGGTTCAAAATCAACGATGTGATTGCAATCAATAACGACACCGATGTCTTATCTTCAAAAACGTCAACCGTCGCAACAAACGATTTGGGCGTGAATTACAAAATGACCGATACGCTATCAACGCGTGTAAGCTATCGTACAGAATATAATTCTAAGCCAGAAAACGGTTTCAAAGAATTCGACAATACATTCGGCGTGTCTTTGGTAATGGGTTTCTAATACCCAAAACGTTTTTACGAAATTGCGGGCACTTGCCCCCCAATTTTATTTCTCGGCTGCGATTGCTTTTTGCAATTCGGGCAAAAACCGTTGTTGATAATCGGCGCCCACCAATGGCCCTGCGAAGCGGTATAAAACCTTGCCGGTGCCATCGACAATAAATGTTTCGGGGGGCCCAGTGACGCCCCAATTGATTGCAGCGCGACCTTGGGGATCATAACCAACCGCCAAAAACGGATTGCCTTCCTCCGCTAGATACGCGGTGGCTTTGGTCGCTTCGTCTTTGAAATTGACACCGATCAAACGAATGCCTTGGGACGACATGTCCAACAATGTCGGATGTTCTGCGCGACATGGGGGGCACCAGGTTGCCCAAAAATTCACGACGCTAACCTGACCAGTACGCAGCAAATCGTCATCAGGCAAAATTTGTCCTGGTAACGTTTCGGTTGGAAACGCTGGTGCGTCACGTCCAATCAATGTGGATGGCAAAGCGTTTGGATCATCGCGTTGCATCCCAAAAAAGAACAACGCCGCCAATCCCGCGAACAAAATGGGCGGGACCATCATAAATGGCGAAATCTTTCCCTTAGCCATTCTTGCCCCCGCGTTCGATGGCCTCTAACGCCCTGCGGGCTTTGGCATTGCGTAGAACCACAAAACCAACCAAAGCGATAATGAGCGCAATCGTGATCCCATAGGATGACAGGACCGCAAATGCATATTTCCCAAGTTCTGGCATGATTATCCTCTTTCACGCGCCAAAAGCGCTTTTGCGCGGCGTTGACGAATTTCGGTACGTGTTCCAACCAAAGTTAAAACAACAAATAACAAAATGAATCCCGCGATCGACAATAACAACGGGTAATAAAACACATCACTGACATGTTCGGCCTTATCCATCGACAATGACGCACCTTGGTGCAGGCCCTGGTTCCAAAAATTGACGGCATAACGGCTAAGGACGGCAAACACCGAACCCACAATGCACAACACCGACGTCAAATCCGCAGCCGTATCTGGATTATCGATCGCAGCCCATAGCGCGATGTAGCCAAGGTAAAACAGGAATAGGATCAAAAATGATGTCAGCCGCGGATCCCACGCCCACCATGTGCCCCACATCGGTTGCCCCCAAAGCGCGCCCGTAATCAACGCAATCAAAGTCATGACAACGCCCACATGCGACGCAGCTTTTGACGCCAAAACGCTCACGTGGTGACGTCGTACCAACCAAATCAACGATGCCACCAACATCATAAACCATGCATTAATCGCCACCAAAGCGGACGGCACGTGGATATAGATGATTTTGACTGTTGATCCTTGTTTGTAATCATCCGGTGTCAGGAAATACCCCCAATATAACCCCGCAATCAAACACACCGCGCTTACCACCGTCGCAAGGGGCACGATTTTACCCGATAGGTGCAAGAATTTAACTGGGTTTGCATATTGCCACAGTGACATCTTTGCTTTCCTTTTATCTAAGATTAATTCTTAACACAGCCGCCGAGGCAAAGGGTAACATTGCCGTGACTGCGCATGTAATGCCTGCCAACATGAAAAGCGGCGTTGACGTGTCCATGCCTTGTGTGCCGCGGCGCGCCAATTCCGCACCATAAATTAAGGTTGGCACATAGAGCGGTAACACCAACAGCGATAATAACAATCCACCGCGTTTGATACCCACGGTCAAAGCCGCCCCAAAAGTGCCAATCACGCTTAAGGCGGGCGTGCCAACGGCAAGGGACACTATGATCCAATAATATCCCCGCTCGGGCAGGCCCAACAAAACCCCCAAGACCGGCGCCATCAAAACCAACGGCAACCCTGTGGTCAACCAATGCGCCAAGGATTTGATCGTAACGATGCCCTCGGCCGGCAAGGGGGATGTCGCCAATAGATCAAGCGATCCGTCTTCGAAATCCAACGCAAAGATGCGGTCCAATGACAAGAGGCACGCCAATAATGCGCCAACCCACAAAATACCAGGTGCAATGCGTGACAAAAGCCCCATTTCAGGGCCGACACCAAAGGGAACCAAGACCACGACAATCAAGAAAAACGCCAGACTTAGGCCAAATCCGCCCCCTGCCCGCATCGCAAGTCTTAGATCACGGATCAAAAGCGCAATCATAAGAACGCCTCTTCGCTGGCGTGAAGCTTTGGCGTAGTCGCGCGAAATTGCGACAGGTCCAATACCTGTGCATCATCGCCAAGACCCAGATCGATATGCGTTGCAATGATCGCGGATCCCCCAGCCGCCAAATGCGCCCGGATCATGGTGGCAAATTGTGCAACAGATGCGTGATCCAAGGACACCGTTGGTTCGTCTAACATCCAAAATTTGCGCCCTGTGACCATCAATCGCGCAAGGCCAAGGCGTCTTTTTTGACCCGCCGACAACATGCCACCCGCCCGATCGACAAGATCGTCCAAAGCAAACATCGAAATGGCGGCCGCGATATCCGAGGTACCAAAAACACGCGCCCAGAAGGTTATATTTTCGCGCACGGTTAACGTTGACTTAATTCCATCGGCGTGACCGGCATAAACCGCATCATCTTCGGCCAGATCGACTTGGCCAACTTCTGGGCGTTGCAACCCTGCCAAGCTGCGTAAAAGGGTGGTTTTCCCCAATCCGTTAGGCCCACGCAGGATCAATGCCTGACCTGCGGCCACATCAAATGTAACCCCCTCTAATAGGGTTCGTCCGCCACGGGACACCGACAGGTTGGTTACACGCATAGTCATGTTGTTGGGTTACACCATAATCTTACATAGCAAAAGATGAATTTATCTTAACTGACCGGCAAAAGCGCCGCAGCAACCCGCCGACCTTCGGACAAAGTAATATTATATGTGCGGCATGCTGACGGCGTATTCATCGTTTCGACACCTATTCCCACGGCTTCCAACGCATCGCGTAATTCAGATGGGATATGTGCAATATCCTTGCCCGTCCCCACGAAAAGCACATCAATTTTCCCTGCCAACGCCGATAAAGAGCCAACATCCACATACCCGCCCCATGTCTGTGCCTGCGACGCAGTACATAAAACGGCCCCCTCGATGACCTTGCCACCCACGCGAAAAAAACCCGGACCATATCCATCAATGGGTGTCACATCGGAAAATTGAATTTCATTCAGCTGCATTTCTGTGCCTTTCTAATCAAAAAACGGCAACCCCATGAGCGCCGAAATACCGATGATCACGAATGCAATCGAACGATAGGTTTTTTCCTTTTCCGGGTTAAATAACCGCGCTCCGATCATATTGCCAATCACGATCGCGGGAACCAAAAAAAGGCCGATGGCGATCGCTTGGATTGTCAATTCGTCATAAACCGCCAACATGGCCAAAATCGCAGTATCAAACAGCAAAAGATACAATAGATTGTTTGCCCGTATGACCGATGGCGAATGTGGGCTTGCCATGTAAAACAAGATCACGGGCGGCCCAGGGATCCCAACCAATCCGCCGGTAATTCCGCCCAAACCCCCGATGCCATATACAAACGCCGGTCGCACGACACCGCGATATCGGACCCCTAATCCAAGCACCACCAAAAGCCCCAAAGACAAACCCGACACGAGGAACCGAAACACCTGAGGGTCGATCATCGACAATGCCCAAAGTGCAATTGGCAATGTCAAAGCCATGCCGACCGCAAGCCGTCCCAGATCGGGCCGATCCGCATCATTCCATGCCCGTTTGACGATTGGCAACGGGCCAAAAAAATCCATCACGGTCAACGCCGCGATTGCCGCCACGGGTGACAAAAATTGCCCTGCGACAGGCAAGAATATCATCGCCGTTCCAAAGCCTGCAAAACCGCGGACAAGACCCGCAACCAAGGCCGCCACCAGCAACAATGGCAATCCTTCAAGCGCAATGACCTGTGAAAAAACTGTCGACACTGACATTGCCCCTTTTCAAAGCAACCAAAATTATCATTATCCCTAGTCAGTCTTGCCCGTCATAACAATATCGGATGATAAGAAATTGTAATGTGGGATTTACAAAACACAAAACACCAAATGGTTTTTTGTAATTTCATTCATGCAAAAAATAGTTAATCATTCATCAGTGACCGCTATTTTGCGGTATTTGTATTAATGATTTTTTAGGATTATTTATTATGAAACAGTTTCTCTTGTGTCTCATGCTTGTCACATTGACTTCCCTGACATCCGTTGTATTCACCCACACCGCAGCGGCTGAGGACATCGCAGAATAAACCCCATGGTCACAAAGAAGCCCCAGACCGTGCGCGATACAGCGGTTCTGGGGCTTTGATAATGTATACGTTCCCGAACAAGGGCACGCATTATTCTTGTGGAATTTGCGTGCCTGCTTCTGCGTTTGTTTTTGTCCAATCGCGTTTAACGCCCAGCCATAGCAAAATGGTGGATGCAACGAATACCGAACTATAGGTTCCGACAATCACGCCCCAAGTCATCGCAAAGACAAACCCCCGTATCACATCACCGCCAAGGAACAATAATGTCACCAACGCGATCAAAGTGGTCACACTGGTCATCATTGTTCGGCTCAGTGTTTCGTTGATGGATAGGTTCAACACCTCTGCCAAAGGCTTGGTTTTATATTTACGCAGGTTTTCGCGAACACGGTCGAACACAACAACCGTATCGTTCAAAGAATACCCCACAATCGTCAACAACGCCGCGATGATCGCCAAATCAAATTTGATTTGAAGTTCGGAAAACACGCCGATGGTCAACAATACGTCGTGGACCAATGCCAAAACCGCACCGACGGCAAATTGCCATTCAAAACGCAGCCAAATGTAAAACAAGACCGCGGCAATCGCGACCAAGACCGCAATAACAGCCGTTTGGATCAATTCACCGGAAACCTTTGGCCCTACGCTTTCGACAGACACAAATTTGATGTCAGGCACAACCGATTGCAATGCGGCTTCGACAGTTTGGGTCACTTCGGCGCTGACCGCTTCTTGGTCAGTTTGTGCTTGGATACGGATCATTGCCACGTTTTGATCGGGGCCAAAATTCGGGTCAAACACTTGTGAAATGATGACATCGCCCAAACCCAAAGTTGCAACAGCGTTGCGATAGACCCCCACATCAACCGCCTGCGCACTTTGCGTACGAATGGTCGTTCCACCGCGGAAATCGATGCCGTAATTCAACCCTTGAAGAACAAAGGAAATAAAGGCCACGATCATAAATGCGCCTGAAATGCCTAACCACATTTTCCAAAGGCGGAAGAAATCCCAATTTGTTTCGCTGGGTACAAGTTTCAAACGCATAATCACACCTCGATCGTTTTGGGACGGCGGCGTTCAAACCAGATGACCACCAAAAGCCGTGTGACATAAATGGCCGTAAATACCGATGTAATGATCCCCAGCCCCAACGTGATTGCAAAACCACGCACCGGACCGGACCCCACCGCAAACAAAATAACCGCGGTGATCAAGGTCGTGATGTTAGCGTCCACAATAGCCGACAATGCTTTTTCATATCCAAGTTCAATCGCCCGCGCGGGGCCCTTGCCCGCTTTCAGCTCTTCTCGGATCCGTTCAAAGATCAAAACATTGGCGTCGACGGCCATACCAATGGTCAAGACAATCCCCGCAATCCCAGGCAAAGTAAGCGTCCCGCCGATCCAAGCCAAAAGACCAAAAATCAGCGCGATGTTGAACATCAACGCAATATCCGCAAATAGCCCAAACAACCCATAAGCCAGAACCATAAAGACCAAAACCACAACACCGGCGACCAAAGACGCGATTTTACCCGCCTCAATGCTATCGGCACCCAATTCAGGGCCAATTGTGCGTTCTTCTAGGAAATCCAACCCTGCGGGCAATGCGCCTGCACGCAATAAAACCGCCAAATTCGTGCTTTCTTCGACGGTAAAATTACCTGTTATGATGCCCGAACCACCCGGAATATGACTTTGAATAACAGGTGCGCTAATCACTTCGCCATCTAAAACAATCGCAAATGGATTGCCGATATTTTCGGCGGTGTAATCACCAAATTTGCGTGCACCGGTTGGATCGAACCGGAAATTCACCGCAGGACGACCGTTTTGATCAAAGCTGGGTTGCGCATCAACCAAATCTTCGCCTGTCACAACAGGCGCGGCATCAAGGATATAATAAACGCCTTCGCGATCCAATGAAGGCTGCACTTCGTTACCCGCCCCCGCTGCGGCCTGTGCGTCACCCGTTTGGCCAATCACATGCTGGAACGTTAATTGCGCCGTTGTCCCGATCAATGCTTTCAATTCGGCAGCAGATCCAATACCCGGAACTTGGATCAGAATGCGATCATTGCCTTGCCGTTGTATCGTCGGTTCGCGTGTGCCCACTTCGTCGATGCGGCGGCGCACAATTTCCAGTGATTGTTGTAATGTCCGCGCGTCCGTTGCGGCTTTCTCGGCATCAGATAGCGTGACAATCAGGGTGTCGCCAGATCCCGTTACAACCAAATCTTTTTGGCCAACCGCGTTCAATGACACGATGGGTTGGCTTAGGGTTGATACAAATTCAACCGCTTTTGCCATGGCGTCTGGTTTGGAAATCTTAACATGCAATTCACCGGCTGGCCCGTCTTGCAAACGAATGGTTCCAACGGCGTCACGTTCTTTGCGCAAAATATCGCGCACTTCGGGCCAGAGCGATTTCATACGCTGCGCATAGACATCAGCAACTTTTACTTCGGCCAACAAATGCGCGCCGCCCCGCAGATCAAGACCAAGATTGACCAAATCAGATGGCAAGAAAGATGGCCAAAGCGTTGTTGCCGCTTGATTTTCTGGGGTATTAATCCCCTTTTCAATTGCAACCGTCGCATCGTTATAGGTTTCAACGCGCGTATAAAACGCATTTGGAAGCGCCAAAAGAAAACCCAAGGCACAAAGGCCCACAATGACGATCCGTTTCCAAAGATCGATATAAATCATTCTAGGCCTCGATCGTCTTAGGCTTCGGCTGCTGGCTCTGTTTTAGACAGAACTTGCGCGATAGTGGATTGAACAACGCGTACTTTCACGCCTTCAGCCAATTCAACTTCTAATTCGTTGTTTTCTTTAACCTTAACAACTTTACCAATCAGGCCCCCTTGGGTCACAACCTGATCCCCACGACGCAAAGATGACACCATATTTTGATGTTCTTTCATCTTTTTTTGCTGTGGGCGGATCAAAAGAAAATACATGATCCCGAAAATCAGAATAAGGGGAATAAACTGTCCTGCTGCGTCCATTGTGACGGTCCTTGCTTAGTGTTTCATTGGCGCGAACCTATGCGCTGGGACCACGGTTTGCAAGGTGTGAA